>NZ_JBVJPV010000001.1:0-38113 GCF_055609245.1 Streptomyces sp. NPDC036813
CCGATGGTGTCACGCCCACCGCCGAGAACCGGAGCCGCCCGAACCACCCCCCCCCCCCCCCCCCCCGCCGCCCCCCCCCCCCGCCCCCCCCCCCCCCCCCCCCCCCCCCGGCCCCCCCCCCCCCCCCCCCCGGGGGGGGGGGGGGCGCGCCGCCCCCCCCCCCCCCCCCCCACCGCCGTATCGGAGCGGAGCGAGAGGTCAGCTGTCGTCGCGTCGCACCGACAGCAGGTCCTCCAGCTGGCCCTCGCGGGCCTGGGCGGCCACGAACAGCAGCTCGTCGCCCGGCTCCAGGGAGTCCTCGCGGGACGGGGTGAGCACCCGGGTGCCGCGGATGATCGTGACCAGCGAGGTGTCCTGCGGCCACTCCACGTCGCCGACCTGCGTGCCGGCCAGCGCCGACTCCTCCGGCAGGGTCAGCTCGACCAGGTTCGCGTCGCCGTGGCTGAAGCGCAGCAGCCGGACCAGGTCGCCGACACTCACCGCCTCCTCGACCAGGGCCGACATCAGGCGCGGGGTGGAGACGGCGACGTCCACGCCCCAGGACTCGTTGAAGAGCCACTCGTTCTTCGGGTTGTTCACCCGGGCCACGACGCGCGGCACGCCGTACTCGGTCTTCGCCAGCAGGGAGACGACGAGGTTGACCTTGTCGTCGCCGGTCGCGGCGATCACGACGTTGCAGCGCTGCAGCGCCGCCTCGTCCAGAGAGGTGATCTCGCAGGCGTCGGCGAGCAGCCACTCCGCCTGCGGGACGCGCTCGACCGAGATCGCGGTCGGCGCCTTGTCGATCAGCAGCACCTCGTGGCCGTTCTCCAGCAGTTCGCCCGCGATCGAGCGGCCCACCGCGCCGGCACCGGCAATGGCGACCCTCATCAGTGACCGCCCTCCTCTTCAGGGCCCTTGGCGAACGCCGCCTCGACCTTCTCCACCTCGTCGGTGCGCATCATCACGTGCACCAGGTCACCCTCCTGCAACACCGTCTGCGAGGTGGGCAGGATCGCCTCGCCCAGGCGGGTCAGGAACGCCACCCGGACGCCCGTCTCCTCCTGCAGCTTGCTGATCTTGTGGCCGACCCAGGCCGCCGAGGCGTGCACCTCGGCGAGCTGCACACCCCCGGTGGGGTCACGCCACAGCGGCTCGGAGCCGGACGGCAGCAGACGGCGCAGCATCTGGTCGGCCGTCCAGCGGACCGTGGCGACGGTGGGGATGCCGAGACGCTGGTAGACCTCGGCGCGCCGGGGGTCGTAGATACGGGCGGCCACGTTCTCGACACCGAACATCTCGCGGGCCACGCGGGCGGCGATGATGTTGGAGTTGTCGCCGCTGGAGACCGCGGCGAAGGCGCCCGCCTCCTCGATGCCGGCCTCGCGCAGGGTGTCCTGGTCGAAGCCGACCCCGGTGACCCGGCGGCCCCCGAACGAGGAACCGAGGCGTCGGAAGGCGGTGGGGTCCTGGTCGATCACAGCGACCGTATGCCCCTGCTGCTCCAGGGTCTGGGCGAGAGCGGAACCCACTCTGCCGCAGCCCATGATGACGATGTGCACGACCGTCCTTCCGGTGTCAAGAGATCTCACTTGGCTTCAACAGGGTCTCAGACCGGCGACCAAGCTACACAGGGGCGGCGCGGGCTGTGCACCCCCGGGCCCGATTGACCCTGCCCTTGTCGCGAGGTGCGTGCCGGGATCGGCGACGCCGGGATGATCCGCACGACGGGCCTATCGGGGCTGCGCGGGCCGCCGGCGAGTGATGCTGCGCACGCTGCGCAGGGTGAGGAATCCGAGGCCGAGGAGTGCGACGGCGGCGCCGATCAGCTCTGCGGTGGCGGGCACGGTGACCTCCGAGGTGCGGCGGGGGCGGGAGTCCAGCCATCTAGGCACGGCCACCGCCCGACCTGCGGAATCCGTAGCGCTGTGAAGCGCCGATTCCACTCGTGCGGCAGATCGGCCACGGCAGGTGGGCGAGCCCGTGTTCGAAGGCTTACGATCCTCTGTTGTGTCCAAACTGACCGACGTGCCCAAACGGATTCTCATCGGGCGCGCACTGCGCAGTGATCGGCTGGGCGAAACGCTCCTGCCGAAGCGCATCGCCCTTCCCGTTTTCGCCTCCGACCCGTTGTCCTCCGTGGCCTACGCGCCAGGGGAGGTGCTGCTGGTCCTGTCCATCGCGGGCGTGTCGGCGTACCACTTCAGCCCCTGGATCGCCCTCGCGGTCGTCGTGCTGATGTTCACGGTCGTCGCCTCGTACCGACAGAACGTGCACGCCTACCCCAGCGGTGGCGGCGACTACGAGGTCGCCACCACCAACCTCGGCCCCAAGGCCGGTCTGACCGTGGCGAGCGCGCTGCTCGTCGACTACGTCCTGACCGTCGCGGTGTCGATCTCCTCCGGCATCGAGAACCTGGGCTCGGCGATCCCGTTCGTCGTCGAGCACAAGGTGGCCTGTGCCGTCGCCGTGATCGTCCTGCTGACGTTGATGAACCTGCGCGGCGTGAAGGAGTCCGGCAAACTCTTCGCGATCCCGACGTACGTCTTCGTCGCCGGCGTCTTCATCATGATCGCCTGGGGCGCCTTCCGCGGCCTGGTCCTCGGCGACACCATGCGTGCGCCCACCGCCGACTTCCACATCAAGGCCGAGCACCAGGGCCTGGCCGGCTTCGCGCTGGTCTTCCTGCTGCTGCGCGCCTTCTCCTCCGGCTGTGCCGCGCTCACCGGTGTCGAGGCGATCTCCAACGGTGTGCCCGCCTTCCGCAAGCCCAAGTCGAAGAACGCGGCGACCACGCTGGCGGCCATGGGCCTGCTCGCCGTCACCATGTTCTGCGGCATCATCGTCCTCGCCCTGACCACCAAGGTCCGCATGGCCGAGAACCCGGCCACCGACCTGCTGAAGAACGGCGTCGGTGTCGGCACCGGCTATGTCCAGAACCCGGTGATCACCCAGGTCGCCGAGGCCGTGTTCGGCAAGGGCAGCTTCTTCTTCGTCGTGCTGGCCGCGGCCACCGCGCTGGTGCTGTTCCTCGCCGCCAACACCGCCTACAACGGCTTCCCGGTGCTCGGCTCGATCCTCGCCCAGGACCGCTACCTGCCGCGTCAGCTGCACACCCGCGGCGACCGCCTCGCCTTCTCCAACGGCATCGTGCTGCTGGCCGGCACGGCGACGCTCCTGGTCCTCATCTACGGCGCCGACTCCACGCGGCTGATCCAGCTGTACATCGTCGGCGTGTTCGTGTCGTTCACGCTCAGCCAGATCGGCATGGTCCGGCACTGGAACCGGCACCTGGCCGCCGAGACGGACCAGGCCAAGCGCAGCCACATGATCCGCTCCCGCGCGATCAACACCTTCGGCGCGTTCTTCACCGGTCTGGTGCTGGTCGTCGTACTGATCACCAAGTTCACGCACGGCGCCTGGGTCGCCCTGCTGGGCATGTGCATCTTCTACGTGACGATGACCGCGATCCGGCGTCACTACGACTCCGTGGCCGCGGAGATCGCCGCACCCGAGGGCCCCAGCGACGACATGGTCCGCCCCTCGCGCGTCCACTCGGTGGTGCTGATCTCCAAGATCCACCGCCCGACGCTGCGCGCGCTCGCCTACGCCAAGCTGATGCGCTCCGACTCCCTGGAGGCGCTCACGGTCAACGTCGACCCGGTCGAGACCAAGGCGCTGCGCGAGGAGTGGGAGCGGCGCGGCATCGACGTACCGCTGAAGGTGCTGGACTCGCCGTACCGCGAGATCACGCGGCCGGTCATCGAGTACGTCAAGAGCCTGCGCAAGGAGAGCCCACGCGACGCGGTCTCGGTGATCATCCCGGAGTACGTGGTCGGCCACTGGTACGAGCACTTCCTGCACAACCAGAGCGCGCTCAGGCTCAAGGGCCGGCTGCTGTTCACGCCGGGCATCATGGTCACCTCGGTGCCCTACCAGCTGGAATCCTCCGAGGCCGCGAAGAAGCGCGCCCGCAGGCGGCAGGAGTGGAACGCGCCGGGTTCCGTGCGGCGTGGTCCACTGACGCAGGCGGAGCGGGCGAAGGAGGCCGAGAACCGGCAGTAGTGCCGGTGGTGCGGGGGCCCGAGACCGGCCGTGGCGCCGCGGACGCTGTGCGGGAGGCCGAGAACCGGCCGCAGCGCGGATCGTGTCCGGGAGGCCGTGAAGGGCCGTGGCGCCGCGGACGCCGTGCGGGAGGCCGAGAACCGGCCGTGGCGCGGATCGTGTGCGGGAGGCCGAGACCGGCCGTGGCGCGGATGGTGTGCCGGAGGCCGCGAACCGGCCGGAGCGCCGGTGAGAGGGCAGGAGGGCCGGCGGGCGGGCAGGGAGACCGGTGGACGTGCGCAGCACGTAGACTGGTGGGCTGTTGTCCGCTCGTACCCCTCACCCGATCTGGAGTCACCCCGCCATGCAGGCACAAGAGAACAACTCGCAGGCGGGGTCGCTGGTCGGGGCCGAGTACGAGGTCGAGATCGGCCCTGTCGCCCACGGCGGTCACTGCATCGCCCGCACGTCCGAGGGCCAGGTCCTGTTCGTCCGGCACACACTGCCCGGCGAGCGGGTCGTGGCCCGGGTGACCGAGGGCGAGGAGGGCGCGCGATTCCTGCGTGCGGATGCTGTGGAGATCCTCGAGGCCTCCAAGGACCGCATCGAGGCGCCCTGCCCCTTCGCCGGTCCGGGCCGCTGCGGCGGCTGCGACTGGCAGCACGCGAAGCCGGGCGCCCAGCGGCGGCTGAAGGGCGACGTGATCGCCGAGCAGCTCAAGCGGCTCGCGGGCCTGACGCCCGAGGAGGCCGGCTGGGACGGCACGGTGGTCCCCGCCGAGGGCGACAAGCTGCCCGCCGGCCAGGTCCCGCAGTGGCGCACCCGCGTGCAGTACGCCGTCGACGCCGAGGGCCACGCCGGTCTGCGCCGCCACCGCTCGCACGAGGTCGAGCGCATCGACCACTGCATGATCGCGGCCGAGGGCGTCAGCGAGCTGGGCATCGAGCAGCGCGACTGGTCCGGCATGGAGTCGGTCGAGGCGATCGCGGCGACCGGTTCGCAGGACCGCCAGGTGATCCTCACCCCGCGTCCGGGTGCCCGCCTGCCCCTGGTCGAACTGGACCGTCCGGTCTCGGTGATGCGCGTCGAGGAGAAGGACGGCGGCGTGCACCGCGTCCACGGCCGCCCCTTCGTGCGCGAGCGCGCCGACGACCGCACCTACCGGGTCGGCAGCGGCGGCTTCTGGCAGGTCCACCCGAAGGCCGCCGACACCCTGGTCACGGCGGTCATGCAGGGCCTGCTGCCGCGCAAGGGCGAGATGGCGCTGGACCTCTACTGCGGCGTCGGCCTGTTCGCGGGCGCGCTCGCCGACCGCCTCGGCGAGCAGGGCGCGGTACTCGGCATCGAGTCCGGCAAGCGCGCCGTCGAGGACGCCCGGCACAACCTCGCCGACTTCCCGCGCGTCCGCATCGAACAGGGCAAGGTCGAGGCGGTCCTGCCCCGCACCGGCATCACCGAGGTCGACCTCATCGTCCTCGACCCGCCCCGGGCAGGCGCGGGCCGCTCCACGGTCGCCCACCTGTCGTCCCTCGGCGCGCGCCGCATCGCGTACGTGGCCTGCGACCCCGCCGCGCTGGCCCGGGACCTGGGGTACTTCCGGGACGGGGGGTACCGGGTGCGGATGCTGCGGGCGTTCGATCTGTTCCCGATGACGCACCACGTGGAATGCGTGGCGATTCTGGAGCCGGCGACAAAGGGCGCCTGACCTGCGGATCTCTGGGTGACCGGCTGACGCCGGGCGGTGTCGACCGCACTGATGGGTCGACACCGGGCCGTGCGCTGCGCGATGGCCGGGAGACGGGGGAACAACCTGGCCGTGATGATGACTCCCGTATCCGCTTTCAGCGGGTTGGTCGACGCGCCCCCCACCCTCGTCGACACCTCGGCTCAGCGCATCCCGGGCTGCGATCACCAGACCGACACGGTCCATGAAGCCGCCGTACACGAACTTGTCCGGGGCTGCAGTACGAGGGTGTGCTGGCCGGTCGCAAGTGGCAGGAGGCTGAGGCCGGAGAACGAGCGACCGACAGGCGCCCGCCCGAGGAGCAGACCAAGGAGGTGGCCGTGGAGCGCGTCCGCGGCCTGGTTGAGGAACTGCGAGGTGTCGGCTGCCAGGTGGAGTTCCGTGAGCGCATACACGAGAAGGCGCTGATTCTGGACGCCACTGTGCTGTGGCACGGGTCACCAACCTACTGGCCAACTCCGGCCCAACGGACCTCATGGTGGGCCTCACCGACCCGTCTGCGTGTGAGCGTGTCGGCCGCGTGATCGAGCGAGCCCGTAAGGACCGGGCCGCCTGGAATCCTCGGCCTGCCAAACAGTCAGGATCCTCCGGCACGGCACCCAGCGGGTAACGGTTGTACGTGAACGTGCCGTACGCGGAGAAGGACGAGGCGAAACGGCTGCTCGGTGCGTGCTGGGACAGCCAGCGACGTCAGTGGTAAGTCGGCGCCAGCCGAGTCAGCCGCGAACAGGCAGCACGGTGGCTGCCGCCTCAGTCATGAGCGGTCAGCAGTACGACTGTCAGTTCCGCCCGGTAATCTCTGCTGCGTCATCAACGCGGCCCGACGGGCTTCCGCTCCATCATCGCGGTGGAGTCTCGAAGGACATGCCCCCACCCGCACGAGTCTCTTCGTGCTGCCTGGGGGAAGTCCTTGCTGTTCCGCGCGTCCGCGAAAACGGTCGCCGTCATGGCACTCGACGGTTCGCTGTTCCTGCACCTGACCGATCAGTTCATCCATATGCACGGCTACCGCCCCGGCGCCTCGGAGGCCCGCTCCTGGGAGCGCAGCATCCCTGTCCTGGCCACCGCCCTCAACGATGCGGGCCTGGGCGACGTGGAAGTCATGCTGGAGTACGCGCTCCCATTGAACAGCAAGCGCGCGGATGCCGTGCTCGCCGGTGTACACCCGACGACGGGCGAGCCGTCGTACGTCGTCGTGGAGCTCAAACAGTGGGGCCAAGCGGTGCCCCACGAGGATGATTCCACCTTGTGTCACGTCGACGCTTACGCGCATCCCGTGCTGAACCCCATCGAGCAGGTGCGCCGTTACTGCGACTACCTGGTCAACTTCAACGGTGCCGTGGCCGAGCACCGGGACCGTGTCAACGGCGTGGCATTCCTGCACAACGCCACCGAGTTCGGGGTGGCGGGCCTGCGCGAGATCGAGCGTGACGGTCAGGGACTGCTCTTCACCGGAGAGCGGCGCGGCGCCTTCCTGGAACATCTCCGTTCAAGGCTGAGCGACAAGCATCCCGGGGCACGAGCGGCCGATGAACTTCTCGCCGGTGCCACCGTGCCGTCGAAGCAGCTGATGGCCGTGGCCGCACAGGAGGTGCGAGAACGCCAGCAGTTCGTGCTCCTCGACGAGCAGCAGGTCGCCTACCGCATGGTGCTCAACGCGGTGGAGAAGGCCAAGCACGCCGACCGCAAGGAAGTCGTGATCGTCACCGGGGGGCCCGGTACCGGAAAGAGCGTGATCGCTCTCCAACTGCTCGGTGAGCTCTACCGACGCGGAGTTCCGGCACTGCACGCCACCGGATCGCAGTCGTTCACGAAGACGATGCGCAAGGTCGCCGGATCCCGGAAGCGGGACGTGCAGGACCTGTTCAAGTACTTCAACAGCTTCATGACCGCGGAGAAGAACAGCCTGGGTGCCCTGATCTGCGACGAGGCGCACCGCATCCGCGAGACCTCGGCCAACCGCTACACGCGTGCGGCGCTTCGGACCGGCAGAGCGCAGATCGACGAACTCATTGATGTCGCATACGTGCCCGTCTTCTTCCTCGACGAGCACCAGGTGGTGCGCCCCGGTGAGATGGGCACCGTGGCCGAGATCAAGGCAGCGGCGGCCGGACGAGGCATCCCTTGCCACGTGGTCCCCCTGGACAGCCAGTTCCGCTGCGGAGGCAGTGACGCCTACCTGCGCTGGGTGGTCCGGCTTCTCGGCCTCGAGCCCGGAGGACCAGTGGTCTGGGAACCCGACGATCGTATGCAACTGCTGGTCGCCGACAGCCCGCAGGAGATGGAAGCCTTCCTCGTGGACCGACGGGCCCAGGGGTACGGCGCCCGTATGTCCGCCGGCTACTGCTGGCGCTGGTCCCCGGAGCCCAAGCCCGGTCAACCGCTGGCTTCCGACGTCGCCATCGGTGACTGGGCCCGCCCGTGGAACCTGCGCGGTGACCGCTCGGTTTCGGGCGCGCCCCCGGCCGCCCTGTGGGCCACCGACCCCGCGGGGTTCGGGCAGGTCGGCTGCGTTTACACCGCCCAGGGCTTCGAATACGACTGGTCCGGCGTCATCGTCGGCCCCGATCTGGTCTGGCGTGGCGACCGCTGGGTCACGGACCGCACGGCGTCCAAGGACCCGGTCTTCAAGAAGTCCACCCCGGACACGGATGTGGACCGGCTGATCCGGAACACGTACAAGGTGTTGCTGACCAGGGGCATGATCGGCACGATCGTGTATTCCACGGACCCGGAGACACGGGCGAAGCTGCGGGAACTGGTGAGTGGCCGACCGGAAGCGCAGACTTCCGCGGTGGCCGAGCCGGTTGTTCGCCCCTGATCACGCGCTCCAGCCTCCATGGCTGCGGTTCGGGGCGGCAGCGTGCCGTGTTGGTGGCGTGTCAGGGGCGTACGCCCGGCGGCAGCTGATTGCCGCGGCTGTCGGTGTCGTAGGCCCGGCGGCAGTTGCTTGTCGGGGTCGGTGTCGTAGGGCCGGTGTCGGGTGCTTGTCGGGGGTGTCGGTCTGGTGTCGGTTGTTTGTCGGCCGACTTTCCGAGCCTTGCTGGCGAGGGTGCCGGATGCCCGTCCGGCAGAGCCACGACAAGCAAGGAATCGCCATGACCACTCACGTCACGATCGTCGGTGCCGGACTCGGCGGACTGACGCTCGCCCGTGTCCTGCACGTTCACGGCATACCGGCCACGGTCTACGAGGCGGAGACCTCGCCGGCGGAGCGTCCGCAGGGCGGCATGCTCGACATCCACGACTACAACGGCCAACTGGCTCTGCGAACGGCCGGCCTGATGAACGAGTTCCGCGGCATCGTCCTCGAAGGCCGCCAGACGATGCGGATCCTGGACCCGGACGGGAACGTCCGGCTCGACCAACGCGACGACGGTACGGGCGGACGCCCCGAAGTGATGCGCGGCGACCTGCGATCCGTCCTGCTCGACTCGCTGCCGGCCGACACCGTGCGGTGGGGGCGCAAGGCCGAGGGGACCCGTTCCCTCGGCGAGGGACGCCAAGAGGTGACGTTCGCCGACGGCAGCACGGTCGTCACCGGCCTGCTGGTCGGCGCGGACGGCGCCTGGTCACGGGTCCGGCCGTTGCTCTCCACCGCCACACCCGAGTACACCGGCAGGTCGGTCGTGGAGACCTACCTGTTCGACGCCGACACCCGGCACCCCGCCACCGCAAAGGCGGTAGGCGGCGGGTCGATGATCGCGCTTGCGCCGGGCAGGGAGATCTTCGCTCACCGGGAGAGGGACGACACGCTGCACGCCTACGTGGGGCTGTCCGAGCCGCAGGACTGGTTTGCGGCCCTCGACTTCACCGACCCTGCTGCGGTCACCGAACGGATCGCGCGGGAGTTCCACGGCTGGGCGCCGGAACTCACCGCTCTGTTCACCGAGAGCGACACCGCGCCGGTCCTGCGCCCTCTCCACGCTCTGCCGACCGGCCACCGGTGGGATCGGGTGCCGGGGGTGACCCTGCTCGGTGATGCCGCCCATCTTTCGGCTCCGAACGGCGAAGGCGCCAACCTCGCCATGCTCGACGGCGCCGAACTGGGCAAGGCCCTCGCGGCGCACCCCGACGACGTCGAGGCCGCGCTGGCCGAGTACGAGCAAGACCTGTTCGCGCGCAGCGCCGCAGTCGCAGAAGCTGAACTCCCCGGCAGCCCCACCCTGGACGACCTGACCAACCTCTTCACCCGGGACGAGCAGACCCGATGAGCCGCCGGTCGTGGCGGGATCAGGCCCCGCGGCTGTCGGGCGCGCCGTAGGCCGCGCGCCAGGCGGCGGGGCTCGTGGCCGCCTGACGCCGGAAGAAGGTGGTGAAGTTGCCGGCGTCCCGGAAGCCGAGGCGTCGGGCGCAGGCCGCGACCGGCAGATCGGTGTGGGCGAGCAGTCGCCTGGCTTCCAGCAGGATGCGCTGGTCGAGGAAGGTCTTGGCGCCCGTGCCGGTGGCCGCGCGCGTGGCACGGGTGAGAGTGCGCACGTCGTAGCCGAGAGCCCGTGCGTAGTCGGACACGTGGTGCCAGACCGTCAGATGTTCTTCGACGGCAGCCCGGTAGGCGCGGAACACATCCGTGGACCGGTTGCCGGCCGCCGTCCCATCGGTTCGGGCGGGCGCGTGCGGAAGTATGCGCAGGACCAGCGCCGCCAGCAGATGGGAGAGCAGCGGGGGAGAGGCCAGGAGCGGGGTGCGCGCTGCCGTGTCGTGTTCACGGCTGAGGTGTTCGGCTGCGAACAGAGCCAGGTCCATACGTTGCCGGTCCAACCGCCAGCACGCCGGGGCGGTGGCCTCGGCGGTGGTGAGACCGGGGAGGAAGCCGGGCCGGAAGAGGACCAGCGGGCCGTCGCAGGCGTCTGTGTCGCTCCAGCGGTGCACCATGCCGGGCCGGATCCATACGGCGCTGCCTTCCGCCAGCCGGTAGGTGTGGAAGTCGGCCTCATGGGTGCCGGTGCCGGAGGCGACCAGGGCGAGGACGTGGAAATCGGGGCGCTGGGGGTGAACGCGGCGGTGACCGGTGTCCATGGAGCGCAGCGCGGCGAAGTCGAGGACCTCGACGCCGTGGGGCGAGCCGACCGCAGGCGAGTAGCGCAGCTGTCGCACCGTTCGAAGTCCGTTTTCCACAAGTGCTGTGCTCCTTTCCACGGAGAACGGGACCGCACTTCTCCTACCGTCGGATGCGTACCTGGCGAGCAGGTCAGGCTATCCGTTCAAGGCTGCGGCTGGGAGATGCCGATCGCTTCGAGCAGCCGCGCGAAAGGCGCAGCGATGACGCAAACGACAAGGCCGGTGTCCGTGGCGGGCGGAGCTCTCGACGTACGGATCGGGGGCGGTACCGGTCCGGCACTGGTGTTCGTCCACTACTGGGGCGGCTCCGCCGGCACATGGAACGACGTGATCGCTCAGCTGCCGCCCCGGCAGGCGACGGTCCGCTTCGACCAACGCGGCTGGGGCACCTCGCGGGTCTTGCCGGGCCCCTATCACCTCGACCAACTCGCCGACGACCTCGCTCGCGTGGTCGACACGTGCGTGCCGGGGCCGTTCGTCCTCGTCGGCCACTCGATGGGCGGCAAGGTGAGCCAGCTGGTCGCGGCGCGCAGGCCGGCCGGCCTGGCCGGCCTGGTCCTTGTCGCACCCGCACCCCCCGAGCCACCCGTCACGGTGACGGAGCAGTACCGGCAGGGCTTGTCCCGCGCCTACGACTCGCCCGATGCGGTGCGGTACGCCCTCGACCACGTCCTGACGGCCACACCGCTGCCCAAGGAGGTCCGCGCCGCCGTGGTGCGCGACAGCCTCGCCGCCGGCCCCGAGGCGCGGCAGGAGTGGCCACTGCGCGGAATCGCGCAGGACATCACTCGTGCCGCGCGCCGCATCGCAGTTCCGGTGACCGTGCTGGCCGGGGAGAACGACGTGGTGGAACCGCCGCATGTCCTGCACGAGTGCCTCCTGCCGCACATCCCGCACGCGACCCTGGTCACCGTCCCCACTGTCGGCCACCTGCTCCCGGCGGAAGCCCCCCGCGCCGTCGCGACCGCCCTCGGAGACTTCCTCCAACCCCTCCGTCACTGACGGCACGAATTCTCACCACCCGCGCCGCACTCATCCCGCGCACCCGTCAGCTGCGGGGTTTCAGCAGCAGATGCCGTACGTCGACGCTGGACAGGGTCTGCGGGTCTCCCGTGAACGCGCGCAGGCGGACCCGGACCTTGGCGTTGTTGCGGGAGACGGGGAAGGTGCCCTTGGGCGGTCGCAGGGCGTAGACGGCCGTGCCGTGCGCCGGCATGGTGGCCGGGCCGCGCACCACCGACCAGTAGCGGCCCATGCCCTCACCCGTGGTGAGCATGAAGTGGGGGGTGAGCGGCCGGTCGCCGGTGTTGGTCACGCTGACCGTCAGCAGCGACACCTTGCTCGGCGTGGCGTGCCGCACCTCGGTGACCCGCATCCGCAGGGGTGGGGTCCCGGTCGCCGCGACCAGGGCGCTCACCAGTGCGGGGGCCAGCAGCAGCGCGCCCGCCACGGCGAGTGCCGGGCGGCGTCGCGCACCGCTCGGCAGCCGGCGGGGCCGCGGCTGCCAGGCGCCCGCGAACTCGGCCGCGGGCGCGGTGACCACGGCGGCCAGCCACAGCGGCGTCATCAGCAGGTAGTAGCCGTCCTGGGAGCGCGTCGCGAGATAGAACGCGCACCACGGCAGCACGGTCGCCGCGGGCCCGAGGCGCCGCACGAACAGCACGAACACGGCCAGCAGCCCGGCCAGCAGCAGCATGCTCGCGTGCCCGTACCAGTCCAGCCGGTCACTGCCGTCGGTCAGCAGCAGCGACACGATGTTCAGGCCCTGGCCGTGCAGCACCGCGCCCTGGGTGATCAGCAGCAGGATCCCCTCGAACCAGGTGCGCGGTTCGTGCACGACGAAGTACGTGTTGATCAGCAGCCAGGTGGCGAAGACGATCCCGAGCACGCGTAGCAGGAGCCGCCCGGCGCCGCGCCCGCCCAGCTCGCCCCGGCGCACCGCGTAGAGGCCGGCCAGCAGGAACGGCGTCACGAACCACGGCAGTTGCTGCGCCGCGCACGCCGCGCCCAGGCACACGGCCCGGGCGATCCCGGCGGCGCCGAGCCGCCCGCCGCGTCCGATCCGGGGCCAGCGCACCACCACCGGCACCAGCAGCGCGAGGCCCAGCATCGCCGGGTAGCCGAGACGGGCGTAGGAGGGCAGGAAGCCGAAGCCGAGGCAGACCATCGTCGCGGCCGAACGCCACGGCACCGGCAGCATCCGCCACAGCGTGATCGCGCCCGCCAGCAGCGCGGCCGTGGTGACCACCGTCGCCGGGGTGCCGGCGTGGCCGAGCCACAGGAACGGCGCGGTGAGCAGCGGAGCCAGCGGGGGATAGCCGTACGTGTAGTCGTAGCCGCCGTCGACGGTGGGGGTGAGGGCGATGCCGGGGCCGAACAGCCAGGGCCAGGGCTGTCCGTAGACGGGGTGCCCCGCGACCAGCTCACGGGCGGCCTGGGTGGTCAGTACGGCCTCGTCGGCGCCGTTGTGGTTCAGCACCCACGTGCACAGGGTGAGCGTCACCGCGGTCAGCAGGACGGCCAGGTCCAGGCGGGCCAGGGTGCGGTGGCGCCGGGTCACCACGGTGAGTACGCCGCACGCCAGGATCGACGCGTAGCACGCCGTGATCACCAGGGCCACCGGGAGCCGGTGGGTCGCCGCCTGTGTCCACACCGTGCGGGTGCCGATGAAGAGGCTGATGACGGCGAGCAGGGTGAGAACGCGGTGCCACTGCGCTGGCGGTGGCTCCTGATGGGGGGCGGCCGGCGCCGGGCGCGGCCGGAGAGCGGGAGCTGCCGCCTGTGTGTCTGCCATGTGCACGGCATGGAACGCTAAGAGGGCCCGGTGAACGGGGCGCGGCCGGAGGTGAAGATTCCGGTGTGCCCGAGATGAGCGGTGGCAGTCCGGGAGGAAGTCGGCATACGGGATGGTGCGACCGGCTCGTGCGGATGGGATACGGGATGGTGTGACCGGCCCGTACGGTCGCGGACCGTGTCGCTGTTGGGCCGAACAGGTGACTTGGCGTAAGAATTGCCTGGTGCAGGAGATGAGTGCGAGTCGGAACGGGGGAACGGTGAACCGCTACGACGTCACCGATGAACAGTGGGAAGGGCTCGCCCAGGTCGTACCCCTGCGCGGTCGCGACTCCTGGCCGTCAGCGGTGAACCACCGCTCTCTGCCGGAGGCGGAGACCGAGATGCGGCGCCGCTTCGTGGTGCTGCGTGTCAATGTCTTCGCGGACGCCCGTGAGGTCGCCGAGACCCTGATGGCCGGCATCCCGGTCCTCCTGGACCTGACCGGCGCCGAGTCGGAGGTCGCCAAACGCGTCCTCGACTTCTCCACCGGTGTGGTCTTCGGCCTCGCCAGCGGCATGCACCGCGTCGACCGCAACGTGTTCCTCCTCACCCCCAACGGCACGGAGGTCAGCGGGCTGATGGAGAACACGGGGTTGTCGGGGGGCTGAGCGGCCCGGCTCGGCGGGGGCACGGTGCCCGGCGCGGACGGCGCGGACGGCGCGGACGGCGCGGACGGCGCCGACGGCGCCGACGGTGCGGGGTGAGTGGGACGCGGTCCAGGAACGCCGGGCCGCGTCCACGCCCGTCGTCCCCCTTTAGGAGGAAGATGACCTCGGCGGAACGGTTCCCTGGACACAGGCGGGCCTAGCGTCCGCCGTATGGGCGTTTCTTCCGTTTCGTCGTTGTCCGTCTCCGAAGAGCCGGATGTGGTGCGGCCGGTGCGGCCGCGGGTCACCGAGGTACGGCTGTCCGCCTTCGCCGTGCACCGGCGGGTCGTCCTGCCCCTGGACGGGGCGTTCACGTTGCTCGCCGGGTCCAGTGGAAGCGGCAAGTCGAGCGCGCTGCGCGCCTACGCGGCGCTCGCGCGGCTCGCCGCAGGCGCCGAACTCGGCGAGGCGTTCCCGGACCCGATCTCGTGCGTGCCGGAGCGGGCCCGGCCCGACGCCCAGCGGCGGCGGGGATTCCGCATCGGCTGTACGGCCGACGGTCCCGTCGGTCCGGTACGGCTCGACCTCGCCGTACAGGTCGAGCCCGAACTGCGTGTCGTCGGGGAGCGGCTCACCGCCGACGGGATCGTCCTGCTGGAGACCGCGCTGGTCGATCCCGGGCGCCGCGCCGTGCAGGCCGCCTGGCACACCGCCGGCTCCGCCCCGGTGACGCGCGCCCCGCTGCCCGACGACCGGCTCGGGACCGCCCTGCTGCCGTTGCGTGTCGCCGGGAAGACGGACGGGCAGCGCCGTGTGCTGGCCGCCGCCGAACAACTGGTCGTCGCGCTGCGCTCGGTGTTCGCCTGTGACCCGCACCCCTCCCGGATGCGGGCGCCCGTCCCGGGCGGCACCGGCCGGCTGCTCACCGGCTGCGACAACCTCGCCGACGTCCTGTGGCGCACCCGCGCCGAGTGCAGCCGTCGGCACGCGCTGCTCGTCGCCGCCCTGCGCGCCGGCTGCGCCGTCCCCGTCGCCGACGTGATGGCCGAACTCGGCAGCGACGGAACGGTGCGGGCATGGCTGGAACGGGACGGCGGCACGCGTACGGCGCTGTCTCGGCTCGGCGACGGCGAGTTGCGCTTCCTCGCGCTCGCCCTCGTGCTGCTCACCGGGCCGGGCATTCTGGAGGTCGACCCGGCCGGCGAGGTGCCTTCGGCTCTGCAGGCGCTGACCGTGCTCGCCGACGGCTTCGACCGCTGCCTGGACGTCGCGCAGCGTGCCGAACTCGCGCGGCTCGCCGTCCGGATGGGCGAGCGCGGCCATCTGCGCTGCGTCGGCGCGGTGGCCGACGCCTCGTGGGCGGCGGGGATCGACGGCGTCACGGTGGTACACCTGGACCCGTGATGAAGCACCCGGATCTGGCGCAGTTGCAGCGGAGGCTGGCCGAGTTCGCGGCCGCCCGCAACTGGCAGCCGTACCACACGCCCAAGAACCTGGCGACCGCGTTGAGCGTGGAGGCCGCCGAACTGGTCGAGATCTTCCAGTGGTTGACTCCGGAGGAGTCGGCGGGGGTGATGGGCGACCCGGACACCGCGCACCGGGTCCGCGACGAGGTGGCCGACGTGCTCGCGTATCTGCTGCAACTGTGCGAGGTGCTCGGCGTCGACCCGCTGACGGCTCTGGCGGAGAAGATCGAGCGGAACGAGGAGCGGTTCCCGGCGCCGGGGGCCGGGGACGCCGACGGTGGTGGGGCCGGCTGAGATTGGAGGAAATACCTCCACTTTCACTCTCCGCAGTCGTTCAACTGCCCGAAACCGATTTGTTGTCCGCAGATTTCCGCCTTCCTCTGGCTTTTCGTCCCACCTGCCTTCACGCTGGGTAGTGGACAAGGGAGTTCGGGCAGACGTGCGAGAGGTACGTCGGATCGTCACCGGGGGCGCGGATGGACGCGGTGAGACTCATCCTGACGAGCAGACGGGCGCTGGCGGCGAGCAGCGATCCGTCGCGGACACTGCGGGAGGTCTGGCAGGCACAGGCACTCGCCCAGGCGATCGGCAGCCGTCTCGCCGTCTCGGGCCCACCCGAACTACGCGGGGAGGCATTGGGGTTGACGGAGCTGGCGGGGCGCGGCTGCGGGGTCCTGGACCCGCCCGACCTCGACCCGGACGAATTACGCGCCGCCCAGCTCACCGCCCTCGACGATGCCCGGCAGACGTTGCTCGCGCTCGACGCCCTGCTCGCCGACGTCGGCATCGCCCTCGTCGGCATCGCCAGCGGTGCGGATGACGAGGGCACGTACTGGCAGTGCATGGAGGCGATCGACGCGGCCGACGAATCCCGCGACCGCGTCCACTGGATGCTCCGCAAACTGACCGCCCGCGAGGAGGCGTTACCGGAACGGTGAGCTGCGGGACGCTGCGCGTCGCTCTTACGCTCGCGGCTGGACCGACCGCGCGGTGCCTGCGGTCCGCCTGCTGCGTTCGCCGGCGGCCCGTCCGCACCTGCGCACGCCGCCGCCTCCGGCAAGGACCGGGGCGAGCGGCTGCGCGTCGCCGCCGGCTGGGGGCACCGGGGCCCGTCGCGCCCGGGGGCGCTCCCGCCTCCGGTGAGGACCTGGAGGGTCGGTTGCTCGCCGCTCTGCCGCCGGGCCGCCGAGCCGCCGGCTCCAGGATGAGCGGTTGCTCGCCGCTGGTCTCCCGGCCGTCCGCCGCGGGCGCCGACATTCCGTCCGTACCGGCGGTTGCTCCGCCTTCGGCGAGGACCGGGGCGGGCGGTTGCGCGTCGCCCCCGGCCGGGGGCATCGGGGCCCCTCGCGCCCGCGGACGCTCCTGCCTTCGGCGAGGGCCGGGGTGGGCGGCTGCGTGTCGCCGCCTGCTGCGGGCGCCGGCCCGTCGCGCCCGGGAGCGCTCCCGCCTCCGGCGAGGACTTGGAGGAGCGGTTGCTCGCCGCTGGTCGCCGGGCCGTCCATCCTGGGCGCCGACGGTCCGTCCGCACCGGCGGATGCTCCCGCCTCGGCAAGGATCGTGACGAGCGGCTGTTCGCAGGAACGCCTGCTGCGGGCGCCGACGGCCCCGTCCGCACCGGCGGATGCTCCCGCCTCGGCAAGGACCGTGACGAGCGGCTGTTCGCAGGAACGCCTGCTGCGGGCGCCGACGGTCCGTCCGCACCCGCGGATGCTCCCGCCCTCGGCGACGAACAGGACACGTCCTGCCGTACTCGCGCGGTGGCGCAGGACCCGGTGGCTTGCCCGGGCACGCCCTCACCGGGCTTCTGACGGGGGCGTACCGCGTTGGGCAGCCCTGCCGCGGCCGTGTTTTCGGCGGGGGCGGCGCTCAGCTGTGGTGAGTGCAGTGTCGGGCTCGGCCGGGACGCGTTCGCCGGGGGGTGCCCCGCCGGGGCGCGCCCAACCGGCCGCAGCAATCGGGCCCCCGGCGCCCCCTACGGCCCCGCAGCCGACGTTCATCCTGAGGCCCCGAGGCTCCGGGGAAGCGCCCCCGTCCCCGCCCGGAGGGCTCAGCTCGGCTCCGCTTGTTCGCGCGGAGCGCTCACCGCGCCCGTCGCCGACTGGAGGTCCGCATCGAGTGCCGACAGGTCCGCGTTCAGCGCCGCCATCAGCTCCTCCATCTGCTGCAGCAGCCCCTTCGGCTGGGCGACGACCGGCACGGACTCCTCGGACATGACGGCCTCCTCGGCCCACGGCCCCCGCACGAGGACCGGCACGGTGACACGACGGCGGTCACCGCCGGCGCGGGCGCCGGGCGGTCCGGCTCCGCCCGAGCCAACGATCATCACCTGAGGCGGTCACTGGCCCGGTGGTCGGCCGTGCACGGCGTTGACGTTTTTCACCCGACCGGGGAGCGACGGCCCCGGCCCCCGGGGACCGGTGGCAGGGCCGGCGGTCACGGTGTGCAGGATGGAGGACATGGATCTTCGCATCTTCACCGAACCCCAGCAGGGCGCGACCTACGACACCCTCCTCACCGTGGCGAAGGCCACCGAGGACCTGGGCTTCGACGCCTTCTTCCGCTCCGATCACTATCTGAAGATGGGTGACGCCGACGGCCTCCCCGGCCCCACGGACGCCTGGATCACCCTCGCCGGCCTCGCCCGCGAGACCCGCCGTATCCGGCTCGGCACCCTGATGACCGCGGCCACCTTCAGGCTGCCCGGCGTCCTCGCCATCCAGGTCGCCCAGGTCGACCAGATGTCCGGCGGCCGCGTCGAACTCGGCCTCGGCGCAGGCTGGTTCGAGGAGGAGCACACGGCGTACGGCATCCCCTTCCCGAAGGAGAAGTTCGCCCGCCTCGAGGAGCAGCTGGAGATCGTCACCGGCCTGTGGGAGACACCGCAGGGCAAGACGTTCGACTTCCACGGCACCCACTACGACCTCACCGACTCGCCCGCGCTGCCCAAGCCCGCGCAGGAGAAGATCCCGGTCCTCGTCGGCGGCCACGGAGCCAGCCGCACGCCGCGTCTCGCGGCCCGCTTCGCCGACGAGTTCAACATCCCCTTCGCCTCGGTCGAGGACAGCGAGCGGCAGTTCGGCCGGGTGCGCGCCGCCGCCGAGGCGATCGGCCGCAAGGCCGACGATCTCGTGTACTCCAACGCCCTCGTCGTCTGCGTCGGCCGCGACGACGCCGAGGTCGCCCGCCGCGCCGCCGTCATCGGCCGCGAGGTCGACGAGCTGAAGGCGAACGGTCTGGCCGGCTCTCCGGCCGAGGTCGTCGACAAGATCGGCCGGTACGCCGAGATCGGCTCGAGCCGTGTCTACCTCCAGGTGCTCGACCTGGACGACCTGGACCACCTGGAGCTGATCTCCTCCCAGGTGCAGTCCCAGCTTTCGTAGGCCCCGTGCCCGACGGCCACGGCAGCACAGCACCTCGGCTGCCGCAGGACCGTCCCGGCGGCCTCAGCGCCGCCCAGCTGCCGCAGGACCGCCCCAGCTGCCGCAGGACCGCCCCAGCTGCCGCAGGACCACCCCGGCCGCCTCGGCGCAGCCCCGGCTGCCGAAGGGCCGCCGTCCCGGGGCTCGTGCCCGCCCGTGCGGGAGGAGCCGAGCCCCGGGGGCGGGCTCCCGGCCGGCGCTCCGCCCTCCATCGCCCCTCTCCCTTAGTCGTACGCCCCTCTCCCTTAGCCGCACACCCATTTGCCTAAAAGCTTTAGGTGTGGGAACAATGGTTGTCGGCAGAAGAGGGGAAGGGCATGGCGCGCGCAGGACTGACCGCCGACCGCCTCGTCCGCGCGGGCGCCGAGCTCGCCGACGAGGTCGGCTTCGACCAGGTGACCGTCTCGGCGCTCGCCCGGCGTTTCGACGTCAAGGTCGCGAGCCTGTACTCGCACCTGAAGAACTCCCAGGACCTCAAGACGGGCATCGCCCTGCTCGCGCTGGACGAACTCGCCGACCGGGCCGCCGACGCCCTCGCCGGCCGGGCCGGCAAGGACGCCCTGACCGCCCTAGCCAACACCTACCGCGACTACGCCCGCGAACACCCCGGCCGCTATGCCGCGACCCGCCTGCCCCTCGATCCCGACACCGCGGCGGCGAGCGCCGGCGTCCGGCACGCGCGGATGACCCGGGCGCTGCTGCGCGGCTACGACCTGACCGAACCCGACCAGACCCACGCGGTCCGGCTGCTGGGCAGCGTCTTCCACGGTTACGTCAGCCTCGAGCTGGGCGGTGGATTCGCTCACAGCGCCCCCGACAGCCAGGAGAGCTGGGAACGCGTCCTGGACGCCCTCGACGCCCTGCTGCGGAACTGGCCCGCACCCGGAGGACCCCGATGACCGCCGACTGGATCACCACCCCCCTCACCGCCGCCCACCTGCGCGGCGCCCTCGAACTGGAGCGCACCGCGCACGGGCTGCTGCCGCACCGGCTGCCCGCCCGTGCCCGCGCCCAGAACGACGACCCGCAGCTCGCCCTCGCCGAGTCGCAGCCCAGCGGCGTCCGCCTGGCCCTGCGTACCCGCGCCACCGCCGTCGAGCTGGACGTGCTGGCCACCAAGCGTGTCTACCGTGGCGCCCCGCCCCGCCCGCACGGCGTCTACGAGCTGCTCGTCGACGGCCGCCCGGCCGGCCGCGCCACCGCGGACGACGGCAACACCGTCACCATCGACCTCGCCACCGGCGCCAGCGACATCCGCCCGGGCCCGGTCCGCACCCTGCGCTTCACCGGTCTGCCCGACCGGGACAAGGACGTCGAGATCTGGCTGCCCCACAACGAGCACACCGAGCTCGTCGCCCTGCGCACCGACGCCCCCGTCGAGCCCGCCCCCGACCGGGGCCGTCCGGTCTGGCTGCACCACGGCAGCTCCATCAGCCACGGCTCCGACGCGGACGGACCCACCACCACCTGGCCGGCGCTCGCCGCCCGGCTCGCCGGTGTGGAACTGATCAACCTCGGCTTCGGCGGCAGCGCGCTGCTCGACCCGTTCACCGCCCGCGCGATCCGGGACACCCCCGCCGACCTGATCACCCTCAAGATCGGCATCAACGTGGTCAACCTCGACCTGATGCGCAGGCGCGCCTTCTCACCGGCCGTCCACGGCTTCCTCGACACCGTCCGCGAGGGGCACCCGACGACACCGCTCACGGTCGTCTCCCCGCTGTACTGCCCGATGCACGAGGACACGCCCGGCCCCGGCGCCTTCGACTTCGCGGCGCTCGCCGAGGGCCGGCTGAACTTCCGCGCCACGGGCGACCCGGCGGAGGTCGCCGCCGGGAAACTCACCCTCACCGTCATCCGCGAGGAGCTGTCCCGGATCGTCACCGAGCGCTCCGCCGACGACCCGCACCTGCGCTACCTCGACGGCCGTGAGCTGTACGGCGAGGACGACCACGCCGAGCTGCCGCTGCCCGACGGGCTCCACCCCGACGGCGCCACCCACCGCCGTATCGGAACCCGGTTCGCGGACGTGCTGCACCGGACGCTCCCGCAGGGCGTGGCGAAAACCGGTGGCCCGGCCGCCTGACGGCCGGGAAACTCGCTCACATGTTCCTGACCATCAGCACCACCGGCACGGCGGAACGCCCCGCGACCGACCTCGGATTCCTGCTGCACAAGCATCCCGAGAAGGCGCAGGCGTTCTCCACCTCCTACGGCACCGCGCACGTCCTCTACCCCGAGGCGGACGCCGAGCGCTGCACGGCGGCGCTGCTGCTGGAGGTCGATCCGGTGGCGCTGGTGCGGCGTGGCAAGGGCAAGGGCCGCGGCGGCGCCCCCGACGCGGCCCTCGCCCAGTACGTCAACGACCGTCCGTACGCGGCGTCCTCGCTCCTCGCCGTCGCGCTGAGCAGCGTGTTCTCCAGCGCGATGCGCGGGGTGTGCACCGCCCGGCCCGAGCGCGCGGCCGAGCCGCTGCCGCTGCGCATCGAGGTGCCCGCGCTGCCCGCGCGGGGCGGCACCGCTGTCGTACGCGCTCTCTTCGAGCCGCTCGGCTGGACCGTGAGCGCCGAACCGGTCGCCCTGGACACCGAGTTCCCGCAGTGGGGCGACTCGCGGTACGTACGTCTCGTCCTGGAGTCGCAGGAGCTGCGCCTGTCCGAGGCGCTGCGTCACCTGTACGTCCTGCTGCCCGTGCTGGACGACGCCAAGCACTACTGGGTCTCCGCCGACGAGGTCGACAAGCTGCTGCGGGCCGGCGAGGGCTGGCTGCCCGGCCACCCGGAGCAGAAGCTGATCACCAGCCGCTTCCTGTCCCGCCGCTGGTCGCTCACCCGGCAGGCTTTGGAGCGTCTGGAGCTGGTGCGGCTCGCCGAGACCGACGACGCGGACGTCGAGGAGATCGACAACGCGGTCGCCGCGGAGGCCGAGGAGGAGGAGAAGCCGACCCCGCTCGCCGTGCAGCGCCGTGACGCCATCATGGCCGTCCTGCGCGAGAGGGCAGCCGCCCGCGTGCTCGACCTCGGCTGCGGACAGGGCCAGTTGGTGCAGGCGCTGCTGAAGGACGCGCGGTTCACCGAGATCGTCGGCGTCGACGTGTCGATGCGCGCGCTCACCATCGCCTCCCGGCGGCTGAAACTGGACCGGATGGGCGAGCGGCAGGCAGCGCGGGTCAAGCTGCTCCAGGGCTCGCTGGCGTACACCGACACCCGGCTCAAGGGCTATGACGCGGCCGTGCTCAGCGAGGTGATCGAGCACCTCGACCTGCCCCGGCTGCCCGCCCTGGAGTACGCGGTGTTCGGCGCGGCCCGGCCCCGCACGGTCGTCGTGACCACCCCGAACGTCGAGTACAACGTGCGCTGGGAGTCCCTGCCGGCCGGGCACGTCCGGCACGGTGACCACCGCTTCGAGTGGACCCGCGAGGAGTTCCGCGCATGGGCGGGCGCGGTCGCCGAACGGCACGGCTACGACGTGCAGTTCCAGCCCGTGGGACCGGACGACCCCGAGGTCGGGCCGCCCACCCAGATGGCCGTGTTCCTCAAGAAGACCGAGAACCGCGAGAAGTCCGAGAACCGCGAGAAGTCCGAGAACCGCGAGAAGAGCGAGAAGGAGGCGAAGGCGGCATGACCGAGACCACCACCACCGAGGGCCGTGCGCTGCCCGTCACCGACCTCTCCCTCGTCGTCCTCGTCGGCGCCTCCGGCTCGGGCAAGTCCACCTTCGCCCGCCGCCACTTCAAGCCCACCGAGGTCATCTCCTCCGACTTCTGCCGCGGCCTGGTCTGCGACGACGAGAACGACCAGAGCGCGACCCGCGACGCCTTCGACGTCCTGCACTACATCGCCGGCAAGCGGCTCGCCGCCGGCCGTCGCACCGTCGTCGACGCCACCAGCGTCCAGCAGGACGCCCGGCGGCAGCTGATCGACCTGGCCAAGCAGTACGACGTGCTGCCCATCGCCATCGTCCTCGACGTCCCCGAGGAGGTGTGCGCCGAGCGCAACGCGGCCCGCACCGACCGGGCCGACATGCCGCGCCGGGTCGTCCAGCGGCACATCCGCGAACTGCGGCGCTCCCTGCGCCACCTGGAGCGCGAGGGCTTCCGCAAGGTGCACGTCCTGCGGGGCGTGGACGAGATCGAGCGGGCCACCGTCGTCACCGAGAAGCGGTTCAACGACCTCACCCACCTCACCGGCCCGTTCGACATCGTCGGCGACATCCACGGTTGCTCCGCCGAACTGGAGGCGCTGCTGGAGAAGCTGGGCTACGTCGACGGCGTCCACCCCGAGGGCCGTACCGCCGTGTTCGTCGGCGACCTCGTCGACCGCGGCCCGGACAGCCCGGGCGTGCTGCGCCGCGTGATGTCCATGGTCAAGTCGGGCAACGCGCTGTGCGTGCCCGGCAACCACGAGAACAAGTTCGGCCGGCATCTCAAGGGCCGCGCCGTCCAGCACACCCACGGGCTCGCCGAGACGATCGCGCAAATGGAGGGCGAGAGCGAGGAGTTCCGGCGCGAGGTACGGCAGTTCATCGAGGGCCTGGTCAGCCACTACGTCCTCGACGGCGGCCGGCTCGTCGTCTGCCACGCCGGTCTGCCGGAGAAGTATCACGGCCGCACCTCCGGCCGGGTCCGCTCGCACGCCCTGTACGGCGAGACCACCGGCGAGACCGACGAGTTCGGGCTGCCGGTGCGCTACCCGTGGGCCGAGGACTACCGCGGCCGGGCCGCCGTGGTCTACGGCCACACGCCCGTCCCGGAGGCCACCTGGCTCAACAACACGATCTGCCTGGACACCGGCGCCGTGTTCGGCGGCAAGCTGACCGCGCTGCGCTGGCCGGAGCGGGAGCTGGTCGACGTACCGGCGGAGCGGGTCTGGTACGAGCCGGTCAAGCCGCTGCGCGCCGAGGCGCCCGGCGGGCACGACGGCCGGCCGCTGGACCTGGCCGACGTGCACGGCCGCCGCGCGGTGGAGACCCGGCACGCCGGGCGGGTCGCCGTCCGTGAGGAGAACGCGGCCGCCGCGCTGGAGGTGATGAGCCGCTTCGCGACCGACCCGCGGCTGCTGCCGTACCTGCCGCCGACCATGGCGCCGACCGCGACCAGCAAGCTGGAGGGCTACCTGGAGCACCCGGTGGAGGCCTTCGCCCAGTACGCCGCGGACGGGGTCGAGCGGGTCGTGTGCGAGGAGAAGCACATGGGCTCGCGCGCCGTGGCCCTGGTGTGCCGGGACGCGGAGGCGGCACGCAAGCGGTTCGGCGTGGACGGGCCCACCGGATCCCTCTACACCCGTACCGGCCGGCCGTTCTTCAGCGACGAGTCGGTCACCGAGCAGATCCTCGACCGGCTGCGCACCGCGATCGGCGAGGCCGGCCTGTGGGCCGGCCTCGACACCGACTGGCTGCTGCTGGACGCCGAACTGATGCCGTGGTCGCTGAAGGCGTCCGGGCTGCTGCGGTCGCAGTACGCGGCCGTCGGCGCCGCGTCGGGCGCGGTGTTCCCGGGCGCGCTGGCCGCGCTGGAGGGGGCCGCGGCCCGGGGCGTCGACGTGAGCGGTCTGCTGGACCGCCAGCGGGAACGAGCCGCCGACGCGGCCGCGTTCACCGAGGCGTACCGCCGCTACTGCTGGACCACCGACGGGCTGGACGGGGTGCGCCTGGCGCCGTTCCAGATCCTGGCCGTCCAGGGGCGCAGCCTCGCCCCGCTGCCGCACGACGAGCAGCTCGCCCTGCTCGACCGGCTGGTGGAGCACGACACCACCGGCCTGCTGCAGACCACGCGGCGGCTGTACGTCGACACCGGCGACCCCGAGTCGGTACGGGTGGGCGTCGACTGGTGGCTGGAGATGACCGGCCGCGGCGGCGAGGGCATGGTCGTCAAGCCGCTGGGCGCGCTGGTCCGCGGCCCGGAGGGCCGGCTGGTGCAGCCCGGCATCAAGTGCCGCGGCCGCGAGTACCTGCGGATCATCTACGGCCCGGAGTACACGCGTCCGGAGCAACTGGCCCGGCTGCGGCAGCGGTTCCTCAACCACAAGCGGTCGCTGGCGCTGCGCGAGTACGCCCTCGGCCTGGAGGCCCTGGACCGGCTCGCGGAGGGCGAGCCGCTGTGGCGGGTCCACGAGGCGGTGTTCGGCGTACTTGCGCTGGAGTCGGAGCCGGTGGACCCCCGCCTGTGAGCCACCACGACGGCCAGGGCCGTGTTCACTCCGTCGTGCGTGGTCCTGCCGACGGTGGTGTGCGCGCCGGTTGTGGGCCGGCCGCGCATTCCCCGCGCCCCTTGGGGACGTTGTCGGCGGCCGGTATGCCGTGATCCCGTCGGGCGGGTGAGACACACGGCCGGTTCACCGACCTGCACACGGCGGTTACCAGCCGCGTGGGCGATCGGTTCCGGCCAGGTCGTCCCCGCTGGGGCGGTCCTGGCCGGAGATCGTGACGCAGGTCCCGTTCGTCCCTGGTTAACCGCTGGTGGCCGTGCTAACTTCGCTGGTCGGTCAGGCAGGTGAACCGGCTCAGGGGGAAAGTCGGTGAATACAGGCGCGGGGTCGGTCGGACCCGAGGACGCATCCGGGCACGCGCAGGGCGTGGGTCTGCTGTTACGTCTCACCGACGCACTGTGCGAGCTGAGCTGCATGGAGGACGCCCAGGGGCGCGTCCAGTTCGCCGGCATCCTCGGTGACCATCTGCGCCGCCCGATCGACCTCCGCGGCGTCAAACAGCGCGAGGACGTCGTCACCCTGGTGCGCGCCGCGCTGAACATCGAGGGCGGCGAGCGCGTCCTCGTGGGTATGGTGCGCGTCTTCGAGGGCGGCCCGGCCGGCGACCGGCTCGACCGGTTGCTGGAACCCGCCGCCCCGCCGGTGGAGGACGACCTGCTGCCCGGCCCGCTCACCCGCGTCGACGAGAACAGCGCCCGCGCCGTCCTCGCCAAGGGCGAGCTGCCCGCCGGCCGGCTGCGCGACGACCTCGTCCAGGAACTCAACGGACTCTTCCTCCCCCTCGGCCTCACCCCCGACCAGCTCTTCGGCTACGTCCTGGAGTGCAACGCCCAGCCCGACGGCCTCCCGCCCGCCGTGCTCCTCCTCGACCGGGCCGCCGCCCTCGCCGCCACGCCCGCCCACCGCACCGCCTTGTCCGGCTGGGCCGACGACTGGGCCCGCCGCGCCGGTCTCACCGCGCAGCTCGGACAACGCCGCGCCGCGCGCCCCGCGGCGGCCGGAGACCCCGACATCCCGCGCTGCCTCATCGTCGCCGTCGAACCCGCCCGGGACGGCACCGGCGAGGTGCTGGTGCGCCCCTGGCTCAACACCGTCCCCGGCCACTGGGACCCGCTGCCCTGCGAGCCCGTCACCACGACCCTCGACGGCCTCGGCCCCGCCGTAGAAGCGGCCCTGCGGCAGGGCGCCCGGCTGTGGACCGTGCCGCCCGAGCCGCATCCCAGCGGACGCCGGCCCCCACCGCCGTACGTCGAGTTCGTCCTTCCGTACGACCTGCTCAACCACGATGTGGCCGCGCTGCCGTACCGGATCGGCGACGGGCGTCCGCTCGCGCTCGGCACCCGGTACGGGATCCATCTGCGATCCCTGGAGCGGATGCGCTCGCGGGACGGGGCGGTGCGCGAGCAGTGGCAGCAGCGCTGGGACACCCTGCGCCACGGCGGCGTCGGAGTGCACCACTGGAGCGAACCGGACGCCGAGCGGCTCGACGCGTGGCAGGCCGAACTCGCGGGGGAGACCTCCCACACGGCGGTCGTGCTGGACGCCCCGGACACCGCGCCCGCGCTGGAGGCGCTCAAGGCCGCCATCGCGGAGGGCATAGGGCTCGCCATCTGGGACCGCAGGGGAGTGTTCCCGGAGGAGCGGCGGGAGGTCGTGACCGCCGTGTTCGCCGCCGTGCCCACCCCCGCGCAGATCCCCGCCGTGGTGCACCGGCTGCGGCAGAGCGCCGCCCGCCACGCCCAGGGCCCCGGCCGTCTTCTCGGCCGGCACATCGGCTTCTTCTGGGACGATCCGACCCGGCTCGTCGACCTTCAGACCCCCGATCCCGGCGATCTCGCCAGCGAGGAGGCACCGGCATGAGCGCGCAGGAGCACACGGCAGGCGGCGGCTGGCGCGTCTTCGACGCCACCGGCCGGCCCCCGGCCGACCCGCCCCCCTTGCCGGAACCCCCGCCCTGGCGCCGGTTCCGCGGCGGCCCGCCGCAGCCGGCGCCGCCCGACGACCCCGAGGCCGCCCAGCGCCGCCTGGGCCCGGGCGACCTCGCCCCGCAGCTCGACGCCGACGAGATCGACGTCGTCAACGCCGCGCTGGTGCTGCGCAGGCCCCTGCTGATCACCGGCCCGCCCGGCGTCGGCAAGTCCACCCTCGCCTATCTGATCGCCCGCGAACTGGGCCTCGGCCGGGTGCTGGAGTGGAACATCGTCAGCCGCACCACCCTCAAGGACGGCCTGTACGTCCATGACGCCATGGGCCGCGCCCAGGCGATCGCCGCCTGGCAGGCCGCACTGCCGGGCGCCGATTCCCCGCCAGAACCAAGAGAGAGTCAACTCCCGCCTCAACTGGGTGACTTCGTCACCTTGGGGCCCCTGGGCACCGCCCTGCTGCCCTACGATCGTCCCCGGGTGCTGCTTGTCGACGAACTCGACAAGAGCGACATCGACCTGCCCAACGACCTGCTGCACGTCCTGGAGAACGGAAGTTATGACGTCCCGGAGCTGGTGCGCGACGCCGCCGACACGGCACGCGTCCACACCAGCGACCCCGGGGGCCGCGCCGAGGTGCGACACGGGCGCGTGGAGTGCCGGGAGTTCCCGGTCGTGGTGATCACCAGCAACGGGGAACGTGAGTTTCCGGCCGCTTTCCGGCGCCGGTGCCTGCCCCTGGAGATGCGTCCCCCCGGCCGCGAGCGGCTGCTGGCGATGATCGAGGGACACCTCGGCACCCGGCCCGAGGGCGCCGAGGAGCTGGTGGAGGAGTTCGTCCACCGCGTCCAGGCGGGCGGCACCCACAGCCTGGATCAGCTACTCAACGCTGTCCAGATGACTACGGCGGGTGGTTTCCAGACCGATGGTGGCGGGCGTAAGCTCGTCGAAACGCTGCTCCGCGACCTCGCGAAGGGCCGCTGAATTGACCGGTAGGGAGCGCGCATCCGGACTGGGCGACGGCGGACCCGTCATGGGGTCGTCGTCGCCTCCTTCGGCGTTCCCCGAACCGGAGCCCTCCCTGCCGCACTGGCAGGAGATCGCCGACGCGGTGTGGCTCGCCGCGCACTGGACCCGGCACGAGCCGGACCCCGGCCCGGGACCGGCTCCCGGCCCGGAGTCGGACCCCGGTGCCCGCCCGGACCGCACCCCCGTGGACGCGGCGACCCCGGCCGAAGACCCCTCGGTCGCCGCGCCCCCCGCCGAGGACCTCGCCCGCGACGCCTCCTCCGCGCTGCCGCCCGAGCCGCCCCCGCCCACACCGGCCGACGGCGACCCGGTTCCCGGGCCCACGACCGGCGAAGCGGCCCGCGCCACCCGGTTGTTACCCGACCCCACCGGCACCCGCACGCTGCACCTCGGCCGCCCCCTGCTGCCCGCCGACGAGCCACCCCAGCCCGGACCCGGCCGGGCCACCGCCCTGCTCGCCCGCGCCCTGCACCGCCTCGCCCGCCGCATCCCCTCCCGCGACACCCTCGAACTCGACGAGGAGACCACCGCCGAACAGGGAGTCGTGGACGGCATGTGGCTGCCCTTCCTGCGCCCCGCCCGCACCTGCGCCTTCGACCTGGTGCTCCTTGTGGACGCCGGGCCGACCATGCGGATCTGGGAGGACGCCGTCGCCCGCCTCGCCGAGGCCGCCGAACACAGTGGCGCCTTCCGCGGGGTGCGCACCGTCCGTGTCACCGTGCCGCGCACCGGCACCGCCACCCTGCGCTGGCCCACCGGGCGGGAGGCCGCCGACCCGGCCGAACTCCTCGACGGCCGCGGTGGCCGCGTCTTCCTCCTCGTCACCGACGGACTCGCCCACGGCTGGGCCGCGCCCGCCGCCGACACCCTGCTCGGCCGTCTCGCGCACGCGGGCCCCACCGCCGTCGTCCACCTGCTGCCGCCCCACCTGCGCCACCGCACCTCCCTCAACCCCTACGACGCCACCCTGGAGGCCGGCGGTTTCGGCGCCGCCAACGCCTCACTGCGGCACTGGGCGCCGCCCGGCGGCCCCGACCCGCTGCGGCCGCTGCCCGCCGCCGGCGACGGCGCCGTCCCCGTGCCCCTGCTGTCGCTGCGCCACGGCTCCCTCGCCGCCTGGGCCGACCTCGTCACCGGCGAACGGGGAGTGCGCCGCGCGCTGCCCGTCGTCCTGGCCGGCACCCTCACCAAGGGCGCGCCCGCGCCCGGACTGCGCGCCCCGCGCTTCCCGCGCGCCGCGGCCGCCGCCGTACGCCGGTTCCTCACCCTCGCCACCCCCGCCGCACGTGCGCTGGCCACCCAACTGGCCGCCATTCCCTTCGACTTCGACCTGGTGGAGCAACTGCGCCGACGCGCCATGCCGGAGACCCGCCCCGACCACCTCGCCGAGATCCTCATGGGCGGGCTGATCGACTGGGACAGCGGCGAGGACCACCCCGAGTTCGCCGACGGGGTGCGCGAGGCGCTGCTCGCCACCACCACCCGCTCCCAACTGGCCCGCACCGTCAGCATGGTGGGCGATCTGCCCGCGGCCGGGGAGCGGGGCGTGGCGCTGCGTGCCGCCCTGCGCGACCCCGGCGGCGCCAGGCTGCCCGACCCGGCCGCCCGCGGCTGGGCCCGCAGCGAACTCGCCGTCATGCGAGCGCTGTCCGGGCCGTACGGCGAGCGCGCCCGGCGCATCGAACCGTGGCTGTCCCCGTACGGCGACCGGCCGTACGGCGACCGGCCGTCCGGCGACCGGGCGTACGCGGACGGGCCGTCCGGCGACATCAGTACGGCTGAACGGGTGGGCACCGGTTTGTCGAATGCTTCACCCGCTGCGGTGAACCAGGGGGACGCGGTGCTCGCTCCCCCGGGTCCGGAAGGCAGTGATCCAGCGTCGACCGAACCCGAGACCGCTGGAGACCACGTGAGCCTGGTGACCGACGCTACCCAACCACAAGCCCCGGAGGCTGAACCGCTCATGCAGAGCACCACGACCGCGACGCCGGCCCTCCTGGTGAACGTTCCGCTCAGGAACACCTCGTTCGTCGGCCGCCGGGCGCTGCTCAGGGCCGTGGAGGAGCAGCTCAGCGCCCAGGACACGACGGCCGTGCTGCCCAACGCGCTGCACGGCCTGGGCGGTGTCGGCAAGTCCCAGCTGGCACTGGAGTACATCTACACCCACCAGCACGACTACAAGGTCATCTGCTGGATCCCCGCCGAGCGCGAGAGCCTCGTCCTGGCCGCGCTGGCCAGCCTCGCCGCCCAGCTCGGCGTGGCCCCCACCGGTCAGGACAGCGCCGCCGCGCCGGCCGCGAACACCGCCGTGCCGGCCGTCCTGGAGGCGCTGCGCACGGGCAAGCCGTACGACAACTGGCTGCTCGTCTTCGACAACGCCGAGGACATCGACAAGGTCCGCAACTACTTCCCGACCAACGGGCCGGGGAAGGTCATCGTCACCTCCCGGAACCGCGGCTGGGAGCGGGTGGCGACCTCCCTGCCGGTGAACGTCTTCGAGCGCGCGGAGTCCGTCGAGCTGCTGCAGAAGCGCTCGCCCGACCTGAGCACCGAGGACGCCGACCGCCTCGCCGAGGCCCTCGGCGACCTGCCGCTCGCCGTCGAGCAGGCGGGTGCCTGGCGGGCGGTGACCGGCATGCAGGTCGACGAGTACCTGGACGCCCTCGCGCAGCGCAGCCCGGAGATCCTCGAACTCGACCCGTCGCCCGACTACCCGGTCTCCGTCGCGGCCGCCTGGAACATCTCCCTCGACCGGATCCAGGAGAAGAACCCCGGCGCCCGTCAACTCCTCGACATCTGCGCCAGCATGGCTCCCGAGCCGATCCCGCGCTCGATGCTGCGCGGCAGCCGCGGGGTGAGCATCACCTCGGAGGTCGACCCGCTGCTGCGCGAGTCGATCAAACTGAACCGCGCCATCCGCGACCTGAGCCAGTTCTCGCTGATCAGGGTCGACCCCCGCTCCGACACGCTCCAGATGCACCGCCTGCTGCAGACCGTGCTCCTGGCCAAGCTGGGAGCCGACGAGCGCGAGCAGATGCGCGACGCCGCCCACCAGCTGCTGTCGGCCGCCAAGCCCGGCCAGCCCGGCTCGTCCCTCGAATGGCGCGCGTACCAGGCGCTGCTACCGCACGTGCTCGCCTCGCAGGCCGTGACCAGCACCGACGACTACGTCCGCGACCTGGTCGCCGACACCGTGTGGTTCCTCTACTACTGGGGCGACCACGAGGGCGCCGCCGCGCTCGCCCGGCAGGCGTGGACCGCCTGGGTGGCCGCCTCCGGCGAGGAGGACATCCAGGTCATCCGGATGGTGAAGTGCTTCGCGTGGCTGCTGCGCCAGATCGGCGAGGTCGGCGAGTCCATCCCGCTCACCGAGCGGGCCCTGGAGATCTCCCGGCGCATCGACGCCGAGCCGGAGGTCCTGATCGACTCCCTGTGCGAGATGGCCGACGCCTACGGCTACCAGGGGCGCTTCCAGGAGGCCCGGGAGGTGGCGAAGGAGGCGTACGAACTCGCCCGCTCCCTGTTCGGCACCGACGACCCCATCACCCTGCGCGCGACCCACTCCTACGGCGTCGAGCTGCGGCTGTGCGGGCAGTTCGCGGAGGCGCTGGCCCTGGACCAGGAGAACGCCCGGCTGCGCGACCTGCTGTTCGGGCCGGCGAGCTTCTACACCCTGAACACCCTCAACGCCCTCTCCATCGACATGCGCGAGCGCGGCGACTATCCCGGCGCCCGCGACTTCCAGGAGGACGTGCACCGGCGGGCGCGCGACACCATGGGGGAGGAGCATCCGCTCACCCTGCGCATCGCGCGCAACCTCGCGGTGTGCCGACGCCGTGACGGGGCGCTCGGCGACGCGGCGGAGCTGGCGAGCCAGACCCTGCGCCGGTTCACCAGCCGCTACGGGCAGGACCACTTCGACGCGCTGGCGACGGCGACCAACGTCTCCGTCGACCTGCGCCTCGCCGGTGACCTGGACGGCTCCCGGCAGCTCGCCGAGGTCACCCTCCTCCGCTACGAGCAGCGGCTCGGCAAGAACCACGCCTACACGCTGCTGACCAAGGCCAACCTGGCCGCCACGCTGCGGGCACTCGGGGCGCTCGACGAGGCGCAGGAGCTGGAGGACGACGCGGCGCGCAGGCTCGCCGAGACGGTCGGGTCGCGGCATGTCACGGCCCTCACCGTCGCCCTCGGCCAGGCCAACACGGCGTACGCGCGACTGGACTTCGAGCGGGCGCGTGAGATCGACGAGGCCAACCTGCCGCTCCTCACGGAGGTCGCCGGGGAGATGCACCCGCTGACCCTGTCCTGCACCGCCAACCTCGCGCTGGACCTGCGTGGCCTGGGCCGCGGCCGGGAGGCGGACGAACTGGAGCGCAAGGCGGTCGACGGCTTCTCCGGCGGTGTGGTCCGCCCCGACCACCCCTGGCTCCAGTCGGCCCGCAAGCGCCGGCGCATCGAGTGCGACATGGCCCCGATGCCGCTGTAGCCTGCCGGCGGCCTCAGCGGGATTGTCCGGGGCGCGGCCCCGGACCCCGGCCGCCCCGACCGCGGGTGGCCTGCGGCCGGGCGGGTGGCCTCCGGCCGGGTGAGGGCGGGGGTGTGGGTGGCCTTCGGCCGGGCGGGGGTGGGGCGTGGTTGGGCTTCGGCCGGGCTGGGGTGGGGCGTGGTCACCTTCGGCCCATGGGGTCGGTCCGGTGCTGTGGTTGATCTCGGCCGGAGCGGAGTTGCGTCGGCCTCCGGCCGGGCGGGGTGGGGCGTGATTGGCCTTCGGCCGGGGTGGGCGGGGGAGCGGGTGGCCTCCGGCCGGGCAGGGGCAGGTGTGGTTCGCCTTCGGCTCATGGGGGGCGGGCCGGGGTTGTGGTTGATGTCGGCCGAGGCGGACGGCGTTGGCCTCCGGCCGGGGCGAGGATCGCGGTCGCCCCCGGCCGGGTGACGGTGGGCGGCGAGGGTGTGTTCGGTCTCCGGCAGGAATAGGCCGGGTCAGGGGTGGTCCCCGGCGCGGGGGCCGTCACGGGGGCGGTGGCCGCTCGGGCGGCCGCGTGCGGGCTGAGCAAGGCACCGTCGCCCGCCGCCCCCGGCCAGCGCCGGTCTCCGCCTGCGGCGCTGGCGCGACTTGTGTCGTCCAGGGCCGCGATGCGGTGCCCGCCGCGGTGGGTGCCCGGCTGGGGGCCCGCGCCCTTCGGAGGGCTCACGCTCCCGGGAGCGGGGTCTCCGTCGGGTTCGGGTGGGTGGGGTCGGGGGTGTCGTCTCGGGTCGGGCCGGGGCGGGACAGACGGCCGACCAGGTGGAGGAGTGGCTGGGTGAGGAGCGTCGTGGCCAGGGCCATGAAGACCAGCACCGTGTAGAGCTGTTCGCTCAGCAGATGCGCCTGGTAGCCCGCGTTGAGGGCGATCAGCTCCGTCAGGCCCCGCGTGCTCATCAGGACGCCGACCGTGCGCGCGTCGTCCCGTTCCAGACCGCTCAGCCGTGCCGCCGCCGTACTCGGACCGACCTTCGTCACCACCGCCAGTACCGTCACGACCAGCAACGCGGTCCAGCCCGTCGTGTTCATGGAGTTCAGCGCGACGGACTGGCCCGAGACGACGAAGAAGAACGGCAGCAGCAGCGAGCTGACGTCGTGCAGCGGCCGGACCAGGTCGGGATCGAGCGTGCCGTCCGGCTCCCGCGGCAGCACCGCACCCGCCAGCAGCGCGCCGAAGATCACGTGCAGGCCGAGATAGTGCGTCACCCACGCCGACCCCAGCGCGAACCCCAGCAGCAGCGCCATCCGCAGCGACGGCTCCATCGCCGTGCGCCACAGCAGCCGGCGCAGCAACGGCCGCGCCACGAGCGGCATCAGCGCGATGAAGCCCACCGCGAGCAGCGCCCGCCACTGCCAGGCGAGCGTCTGGTCGCCGGCGCCGCTGTTCAGCAGCGTCCCCGCCAGCACGGTCCACCCGAGCACGTCCAGCAGCCCGGCCGCGGACACCGCGACCACCCCGGGCACCGTGCGGGCCAGGCCGTTCTCCCGCACTATGGCCGTCAGCACCGGTACGGCCGTTATCGACAGGGCGACCCCGGCGAACACCACCACGGCCGGGGAGAGGTCGCGGGGCATGCCCAGCTGCCGCAACTGTTCCCGGAACAGCAGCGCGCAGCCCGCGCCCACCGCCATCGGCACCACGAACGCGGCCACCGCCACGGCCACCGCCGACCGCGCCCGGTCGCCGAGGATCCGCAGGTCCAGTTCGTACCCGACCGAGACCAGGAAGACGACGAGGGAGATCTGCGCGAAACCGGTCAGCGCCGGTGAGATGCCCTTCGGGAACAGCGTGTCGTGCATCCCGGGCGCCACACTGCCCAGCAGTGACGGGCCGAGCGCGATGCCCGCGGTCAGCTGGCCCACGATGTAGGGCTGTCCGAGCCGGCGCGCCAGCCAGCCGGCGGCGTGCGCGGCCACCAGGATCAGGGCCGAGGCACCCACGATGTGCAGGACGAGCGCGTCAGGGCTCATGGTGTCCCCCAGTGGTCCGGTGGGCCGGGCCGGCAACCCGGCCGCCGACGGGGATCGCACACGCTCTCGACCCCAACCTCCTTATGATACTGGTAACTTGACGTACCAGCGGCAGTCGTACAGGGCGCTGCACCAGTGTCACGGGGGGCACATGACGGCGGTCGTCTTCATCCATGGAACAGGGGTTCGCGAACCGGGTTTCTCCGAGACGGCGGGGCGCGTCGCGGCCGGACTGACCGCGCTGCGCGACGGACTACGCATCGTGCCGCACTACTGGGGCGGCACGCACGGCGCCACGCTCGCCGCCGGCGGAGCGAGCCTGCCCCCGGCCACCGGCACCACCCGCGGCCTCGCCGAGGCGCCCACCGCCGGCCCGGCCGAAGGACAGCACGAGACCGCGAGCGCCGCGGACCCCGGCGACGACACCGCCGCCTGGGCCGCCCTGTACACCGACCCGTACGCCGAACTCGCCCTCGCCGCCCAGCAAGCGGCGGCCCGGACCGCCGAGCGGCCCCCCGGCTCCGTACCGCCCGCGCAGAAGCTTCAGGCGCAGCTCGCCGCGCTGGCCGCCCAGGGCGACGCGCCCGCCGCCGAGCTGGGCCCCGGCCTGGCCCGCGCCGCAACCGACCTCGCCGCCCACCCCCTGCTCGTCCCCGCCGCCGAGGCCCTGGACCCCGACGACCTCGCCGCCGTCGCCGCCCGCAGCCTGACCGCCCGCGTCATCGCCGACGCCCTCGACGCCGACACCCCGCTCGTCCCGGTCGGCGACACCCGTGACGACGTCACCGACCGGCTCGCCGAGGCACTCGGTGCACCACCCCGCGGCACCGGGCGCGGTGTGCGCTCCCTGCTGCTGCGCACCGCCGGTTCGGCGGCCTCCCGCGCCGTCCTGCGTCGCCGGCGCGCCCTCACCGAGGCCGCCCACCCCGCCGCCGGGGACGTGCTGCGTTACCTGACCCGCGGCGCCGCCGTCCGCGCCGGCCTGCGTTCCCTCGTCGAGGGCCTCGAGGAACCCGTCGTCCTCCTCGGCCACAGCCTGGGCGGCATCATCGCCCTGGACACGCTGATCTCCGCCCCGCTGCCGCAGGTGCGGCTGCTGGTGACGGCCGGCTCCCAGGGGCCGTTCCTCTACGAGTCGGGCTCCCTGCCCACCCTGGAACACCCCGCCCCGCTGCCACCCCACGTCCCCGCCTGGCTCAATCTCTACGACCGCCGCGATCTGCTCTCCTACCTCGGCGCCGGTCTCTTCCCGGGCCGCGTCGAAGACGTCGCCGTCGACAGCCGTCAGCCCTTCCCGGCCGCGCACAGCGCCTACTGGACCAATCCGGCGGTGTACCGGCACATCGTGGACCGCCTGCCGTGACCGGTCCGTCCCCGCACACCCCGGGCATCGACCCCGCACGCGTGCACGCCCTGATCGTCGGCATCGAGTCCTACGGCGCCGGTCCCGCCTGGGACCTGCCCGGGCCGGCCCGCGACGCGGTCCGCTTCCACGCCCTGCTGCGCGCCGCCGGCGTCCCGGAGGACCAGCTGCGCCTGCACCTCGCGCCGTTGCCGCCCTACCGTCCCGGCGTCCCGCACGCGCCCGCCGACCAGGCCACCCTGCGCCGTGCCCTGGTCCAGGAACTGCCGCGGGAGCAGGGCGAGGTGCTGTGGGTGTGGTGGGGCGGTCACGGGGCGCTGGACCGGTCGGGGCATCTGCGGCTGTTCTGCGCGGACGCCACCACCGCCGACAAGCTCGGCATCGACCTGGACTCCGCCCTGGAGCGCTACCGCAGCGACGCCGTGCCGTCCCTCACCGGGCAGTTGTGGGTCGTCGACGCCTGCGAGACCTTCGAGGAGGACCTCGCGCTGCGTGAGCCGCTGCCGCCGGACGCGCTGCCCGTGGGCCGGCGCACCCTCGTGCACCGGCAGACCGTGCTGCGGGCCGCCGGGCGCGGCCGGGCCGCCGCCAACGACCCCGTGCGCGGCACCGGACTGTTCTCCGACGTCCTGCTCGGCCTGCTGGCCGAAGACGCCCGGTCGCTGCCCGCGCCGCCCGATCCGGAGGAACTGTTTCCGGCCGTCCGGGCACGCATCGCGGCTCTCAGGGAAGCGGGCCGAACCCTGCAGTATCCGGAGATCCGGCTGCAAAGCCCCGAGCGCGGCGAAATCATCGCCCCGGCGCCGCCGCCCGCCGCGCCGCGGCCGCCGTCCCCGCTGCAGCGCGCGGTGGACGCCCTGCTGGCGTATCCGCTGATGGCCGACCCGGTGGAACGGCAGATGGTGGTCGGCGCGCTCGACCCTCGCGTCACCGGGACGCTGGCCCGTCACACCCGGGCCCGCACGGACGCCGTGGGGCTCCTCGGCGGGCTCGCCCGGCAGGGAGAGCAGGCCCTGTGGCAGCTGTACGACGCGGTCGTGTCCGTCGACGACGACACCGAGCGCGCGGCGGAACTGGCCGAGGCGCTGCGGGAGTTCGGCGCCTCTTCGGGGAGCCCACGCGGTCGTGGATGATCGGGTGGCGTGATCGTATGGTTTTCGACCGGGGCTGGAATGGCCATGATGGAACAGGACGCGGGGCATTGCGTGCCACCGTGCGAGAAGGGGGAGCATCTTGGACCAGCCGCCCGCTCTGCAGCACGCCGCAGCCGTCCGTGATCCGGACCGCGCCGCGGGCGCCCTTGTCTGGGAGTCGGATCTGACGGACGTCGCCGCGCTGCCCTTGACCGCCGTGGACGAGCTGGCGCCGCTGTCGTCCACCGCCCGCCTGCTCGAGGAGGTCCTGCGCGCCCGCGGCGGCGTCAAGGGCGGCAGCGACGGCCCCGGCGGCGCCCGGGCCGAATAACGGCGGCGGGGCCCCAGTGCCGTGCCGGAGGAGCGGCCGCGCGAGCCGAGCAGTCCCGCGTAACGAACCGCACGCCCGAGCGGCGCCCGAGCCGAGGAGCCGTATGGTGCCGCGCAAGCGCCCGGACCTTGCAGCCGCCCGGTCCACGCAACCACCCGGCCGGGTAGCGACCCGGTCCGACGAGCTGCACGGGGGGCCACGCGGTCGCCGAACGAGGAACGGGAACAGGGACCAGGCGGTCGCGGAACGAGGAGCCGTACGCAGCCGTCGGGGCCGGGCACCGCAGGGGAGGGAACGGCCATGCGGAACGAGGAGCCGCACCGGACCGGGCAGCCACCCCGCCGAGGCACCGCGCTCACCCGCGGTCACCGGCCATCGCGCCCCACCCCGCGCCGCCGCCCACCCACGCGGCTCTGCGCGCCCCCGCCCCTGGGCCGGCGGCGGCCTTGCCCACCGACCGGCTGGCGGGACGCACTTCTGCCCGGCCGCCCCCACCAC
>NZ_JBVJPV010000001.1:38211-362476 GCF_055609245.1 Streptomyces sp. NPDC036813
ACAGGCGGCCTCGCCCCACCCCGCGCCGCCGCCCACCCACGCAGCCTGCCCGCCCGCGCCCCGCGGCCACCGACGGCCTCGCCCAGCGACCGGCCGACGGCACGCGGTTCTGCGCGCCCGCGCCCCTGGGCCGGCGGCGGCCTTGCCCACCGACCGGCCGGCGGGACGCACTTCTGCCCGGCCGCCCCCACCACAGGCGGCCTCGCCCCACCCCGCGCCGCCGCCCACCCACGCAGCCTGCCCGCCCGCGCCCCGCGGCCACCGACGGCCTCGCCCAGCGACCGGCCGGCGGGACGCGGTTCTGCGCGCCCGCGCCCCTGGGCCGGCGGCGGCCTCGCCCACCGACCGGCCGGCGGGACGCAGTTCTGCGTGCCGCCCCCACCGCGGGCGGCCCCGCCCCACCCAGTGCCCCTGCCCACCTGCGGCGCCACACCACCCGGGCAAGCCACTGTCCATCCCAGCCGCCGCGTCCGCCCAGCCGCCGTGTCGGGGCGAGGGGGCGCGTACGTGCCGCAGCGCGGCCGTGCGCCGTCCGCTCGCCCGCCGGAGGCCCCCGTACCCGTGACCGGAGGTCCCGCCCATGACGAGCGAGCACCCCGCCCCGCTGCGCATGCCCGACGCGCTCTTCGCCGAACTCGCCGCCGGCGGCGGTTCGGCGGCGGCCGTCGCCTTCCTGGAGCGGGCCGAGCGCGCTCGCCGGCTGCTGCTCCTGCGCACGCTGCTCGACCGCGCCGCGGACCTGCCCACGCCCGTCACGTCCGTCGCCGATGCCTGGCATGTCGTCAAGGAGGCCGCAGCCCGGGCGCCCGAGCCCGTCGACCGGCTGCTGCTCGCCCCGGCCACCGGCGGCTGGCTCGCCCATGTGCTGCGCCGGCTGCACGGCACGGCATCGGGGCCGCCGCTGTGGGCGGAGGCCGGTCACCTGGGCGCCCTCGCCGTCTCCGCGTCACTGCTCGCCGGTACGGCGGCGGACCTCCGCGTCCCGCTCACCGACGGCCGTCTGCCGCTGCCCGGACTCGGACTGGCCCGGCTGCCCGACGCGGCACCGGGGCTGACGGTCGCCCGTGCCGTCGTCCGCGCCGGTGAACTGACCCTGACCGCGGGCGAGGCCTCCGCGCTGACGATCCGCCCCGCGACCGCGGCCGTGGGCGAACCGACCGGGGGGATACTTGCGCAGACCGGCTGGCTCCCGCTGCGCACCCTCACCCTCGACCGCCCGGCGGGCCCGGTCGCCGTCCCGCTGGACGACCTCGACCCCTACCGTGACCTCGACGACCCGCTGCCCCCTGCCCGGCTGGAGGACGCCGAGGCCCGGGCCTGGCAGCGGCTGTTCGAGGAGGCCGCCGCCGTGCTGGACGCCTCCGGCGGCCCCGGCCCCGGCCGGACGGACGCGGCCCTGATCCGCTCCGTGGTCCCCTACGGCCGTACCGCCGCCACCCCGCCCGCGCCGCCCGCCGTCCGGGTGTCCGCCTCCAGCGGCGACTCCTTCGGCGGCATGGTGATCTCCCGCCCGTCCTCGGCGCTCGCCCTCGCCGAGACCCTCGTCCACGAGTTCCAGCACAGCAAGCTGGCCGCCCTGCTGCACCTCTTCCCGCTGCTCGACGACGACCGGGAGGAGCGCTACTACGCCCCCTGGCGGGCCGACCCGCGCCATCTGACCGGCCTGCTGCACGGGGCGTACGCCTTCACCGGCGTCGCCGGCTTCTGGCGGGACCGGCTGGCCGGAGCCCGCGACGAGCGTGCGGCCGACACCGCCGGCTACCACTTCGCGTTGCGCCGCCTGCAGAGCCGGCTGGTCGTGCGCACCCTGCTGACCAGCGACCGCCTCACCGTCCCGGGCCGCGCCCTGGTTTCGGGCCTCGCGGCCACGCTGGACGGCTGGCTGCGCGAACCCGTCCCCGCGGCCGCCCTCGCCCGCTCCCGTACGGCGGCCCTCCTGCACCGCACGGAGTGGCGCCTGCGCAACGTGGCGGCACCGGCCTCACGCAAGACCCCCGACCCGCTGCGCTTCCGCGCGGACCGCACCTTCTGGCCCGACCTGCGCACCCACGCCTTCGCCACCGCGCCCGCCCTCCCGCGCACCCCCGACGAACATCTGGCTTCCGGCGACCCGGCCGCCGCGCTGACCGGCTACACCGAGCTGCTGACGGCCCACCCGGCGGAACCGCACACCCTGGCCGGCTGGATCGTCGCCCGGGCCACCGCCCACCCGGGCCGCACCGCCCGCCACCTGCTCGCCCACCCGGAACAACTCCAGCCCCAGCCCACCGCGTGACCACCGCTCCCTGGCCGAAAGCCCTCCCTCTGCGAGGGCCGGGGCGGAGATCTCCTGAAGCCGGGGAGAAGAGAAACGTGCGAGTGGCGGGTCAAGACGGGAGCCGGTGGTCAGGATGGAGGCATGGGATTCCACGTCGACTCCGAGGCCGGGCGGCTGCGCCGCGTGATCCTGCACCGGCCGGACCTCGAGCTCAAAAGGCTCACGCCCAGCAACAAGACGACCCTCCTCTTCGACGACGTGCTGTGGGTGCGCCGGGCGCGCGCCGAGCACGACGGGTTCGCCGACGTACTGCGCGACCGCGGTGTCACCGTGCACCTCTTCGGCGACCTGCTCACCGAGACGCTGGAGATCCCGGCGGCCCGGTCGCTCGTCCTGCACCGCGTCTTCGACGAGAAGGAGTACGGCCCGCTCGCCACCGACCATCTGCGCGCCGCCTTCGAGACCCTCCCCGCGCGTGAACTGGCCGAGGCGCTGGTCGGCGGGATGACCAAGCGCGAGTTCCTCCAGGAGCACGCCGAGCCGGTCTCCGTCCGCTTCCACGTCATGGAGCTGGACGACTTCCTGCTGGCCCCGCTGCCCAACCACCTCTTCACCCGCGACACCTCCGCCTGGATCTACGACGGTGTCTCCGTCAACGCCATGCGCTGGCCGGCCCGGCAGCGCGAGACCGTGCATTTTGAAGCGATCTACCGGCACCATCCCCTCTTCCGTGACGAACCGTTCCGCCTGTGGTCCGAGGGGCAGGCCGACTACCCCTCCACCATCGAGGGCGGCGACGTGCTGGTCATCGGCAACGGCGCGGTGCTGATCGGCATGAGCGAGCGCACCACACCGCAGGCCGTGGAGATGCTCGCGCACAAGCTGTTCGCGGCCGGTTCGGCCCGCACGATCGTGGCGCTCGACATGCCCAAGCGGCGGGCGTTCATGCACCTCGACACCGTGATGACCATGGTCGACGGCGACACCTTCACCCAGTACGCGGGGCTCGGCATGCTGCGCTCGTACACCATCGAGCCCGGCGCCGGTGAGAACGAGCTGAAGGTCACCGACCATCCGCCGGAGCACATGCACCGCGCGATCGCCGCCTCGCTCGGGCTGAGCGAGATCCGTGTGCTCACCGCCACGCAGGACGTCCACGCCGCCGAGCGGGAGCAGTGGGACGACGGCTGCAACGTGCTGGCCGTCGAGCCGGGTGTCGTCGTCGCCTACGAACGCAACTCCACCACCAACACCCACCTGCGCAAGCAGGGCATCGAGGTGATCGAGATCCCGGGCAGCGAGCTGGGCCGGGGGAGGGGAGGTCCGCGGTGCATGAGCTGTCCGGTGGAACGGGACGCCGTATAGGCGCATGACCGCGGGGGGTGACTGTATATAAATGCTGAACGTCGTATAGACTTCCAATAGTCAGCCGTCCACCGTCCCTCTGGAGCGCCCCCATGGCGACAGTCCCGACCGCCCTCGCCGGCCGCCACTTCCTCAAGGAGCTGGACTTCACCCCCGAGGAGTTCCGCGGGCTGGTCGAGCTGGCCGCCGAGCTGAAGGCCGCCAAGAAGGCCGGGACCGAGACGCAGCATCTGCGCGGCAGGAACATCGCGCTGATCTTCGAGAAGACCTCCACCCGTACGCGCTGCGCGTTCGAGGTCGCCGCCGCCGACCAGGGCGCCCACACCACCTACCTGGACCCGTCGGGCTCCCAGATCGGCCACAAGGAGTCCGTGCGGGACACCGCGCGGGTGCTGGGCCGGATGTTCGACGGTATCGAGTACCGCGGCGACAGCCAGGAGAAGGTCGAGGAGCTGGCCGCCTGTGCCGGTGTGCCCGTGTTCAACGGGCTCACCGACGAATGGCACCCCACCCAGATGCTCGCCGACGTGCTCACCATGACCGAGCACAGCGACAAGCCGCTCACCGGGATCGCCTTCGCCTACCTGGGCGACGCCCGCTTCAACATGGGCAACTCCTACCTGGTCACCGGCGCCCTGCTCGGCATGGACGTACGGATCGTCGCCCCGAAGTCCTACTGGCCCGCCCAGGAGATCGTCGACCGGGCGCGCGAGCTGGCCGAGTCGACCGGCGCCCGCGTCACCCTCACCGAGGCACTGGAGGAGGGCGTCCGCGGCGCCGACTTCGTCGCCACCGACGTCTGGGTGTCCATGGGCGAGCCCAAGGAGGTCTGGGACGAGCGCATCGCCGCCCTGGCCCCGTACGCGGTGACCATGGACGTGCTGCGCGCCACCGGCAACGCGGACGTGAAGTTCCTGCACTGCCTGCCGGCCTTCCATGACCTCGGCACCAAGGTCGGACGCGAGATCTTCGAGACCCACGGCCTGGACTCGCTGGAGGTCACCGACGAGGTCTTCGAGTCCGCGCACTCGGTCGTCTTCGACGAGGCCGAGAACCGGCTGCACACCATCAAGGCCGTCCTCGTGGCCACGCTCGCCTGACCTTCGCGTCGGACCGGCCTGACCACCAGGCCTTATGCTGTCCGGCGGCCCGGAGCCACCCCTTCCGCGGCCGTCGCGCGCCCCATCCGGGCGCATCCGTCCCCAGAAACGAGCACCACCCGCATGCCCCGCATCAAGTCCCCCGCGCTCCTGGTCGCCGAATCCGGCGCCGACCTGGACGGCCACGGCCTGAAGCGCACGATGGGCCTGTCCCAGCTCATCTGCTTCGGCGTCGGCGCGATCGTCGGCACCGGCATCTTCGTCGGCCTCTCCGACTCCGTCGCCCAGGCCGGGCCCGCCGTCGTCGTCTCCTTCCTGCTCGCGGCGATCACCTGCGTCTTCACCGCGTTCTCCTTCGCCGAGCTGGGCGGCGCGATCCCGGTCTCCGGATCGTCGTACTCCTTCGCCTACGCCGGCCTCGGCGAGACCACCGCCTTCCTCGTCGGCTGGTGCCTGCTCCTCGAATACGGCGTGTCCATCTCCGCCGTCGCCGTCGGCTGGAGCCAGTACGTCAACGAGCTGCTGCACAGCCTCACCGGCTGGCAGCTGCCCGCCGCCCTGTCCGCCGGGCCCGGCGAGGGCGGGATCGTGAACCTGCCCGCAGTGATCGTCATCGCGCTGGCCTGCGTGCTGCTGGTGCGCGGAGTGCGCGAGAGCGCCCGCGCGACCGCCGCGATGGCCGCGGTCAAGCTCGTCATCCTGCTCGCGTTCTGCGCCATCGGCTTCTACGCCTTCAAGGACGGCAACCTCACCCCGTTCGCGCCGGCCGGCCTCGGCGGCATCGGCGCGGGCACCACGGCCGCGTTCTTCTCCTACATCGGCTTCGACGCGATCACCACGGCCGGCGAGGAGGCCAAGAACCCGCGCCGGGACATCCCCATAGCCATCCTGGTCTGCATGGGCATCGTCACCCTGCTGTACTGCGCGGTCGCCCTCGCCGCCACCGGCGCCGTCGGCGGCAAGGAGGTCGGCGGCCGCCCCGCCGCCCTGTCCTACGTCGTCAACGAGGTCACCGGCTCCACGGTCGGCGGCGGCATCATCGCCTTCGGCGCGGTCGTCGCGATCGCCTCGGTGACGCTGGCCGTGATGTACGGCCAGAGCCGCATCCTGATGTCGATGTCCCGGGACGGGCTGGTCCCGCGCGTCTTCGAGAAGGTCTCCCCGCGCACCGCCACCCCCGTCGCGGGCACGATGATCATCGCCGTCGTCTTCGCGGTCCCGGCCGCCTTCGCCTCCCTGGACGCGGTGGTCGACCTGTGCACCATCGGCACCCTCGCGATCATGGCCGTGGTCAACATCGCCGTCATCGCCCTGCGCCGCCGCGAGCCGGGCCTCGCCCGCACCTTCCGGGTGCCGCTCTACCCGGTGCTGCCGCTGCTCGGCGTCGGCTTCTGCCTGTACCTGATGTACGAGACGGGCTGGAGCGCCTGGCTCCAGTTCGCCGCCTTCCTCGCCGTCGGCCTCGGTGTGTACGCCGCCTACGGGCGTCGCAACTCACGGCTGGCGCACCGGGCCGCCGAGGTCACGCCGGACGCCGCTGAGCGGGAACCGCTGGGAGTCTGAACCACACCGCCTTGCCGGACTCGGTGGGGCGGTGCCCGCACGACGAGCTGAGCGCGCGGATCAGCAGCAGCCCGCGTCCGCCCTCCTGCCACGGATCGGGCACGGCCAGGGTGGGCCGGGTCAGCTCGCCCGGCGGCGCCGGATCCGGGTCGTGCACCTCCACCTGGCAGCCGCTCGGCAGCAGCTCCACGACCAGCTCTATCGGCGCGCCCCCGGCGGTGTGCTCCACGGCGTTCGCCACCAGCTCCGCCGTCAGCAGCTCCGCGGTGTCGCTGTCCGCCCCGTGCTCCAGCTCGGCCAGGGCCGTGCGCACCAGAGCGCGCGCCACCGGCACGGCCGCTGCGGTGTGCGGCAGCGCGATGCGCCAGGAGGCGGACGAGGTGGGGGGTTCGTACACAGCGAGTCCGTTCATCAGCAGGCTGTCCTGCTTTCAACGTATGAAGGATACGGCGCCGCCCCTGTGAACCATCGGCCGGGCGGCGTCCGGGTCCGTCGGCCCCGGCACCCGGCGACCTACCCGTCGGCACGCCCCGCCGCGCCCCAGGAGTCCCCCTGTTACCGGGTCATCGAGGAGCCGTGACGTTCTTCGGCCAATGTCCCGGTCGTCGTATCGCGCCCTCGTGACGATAGTCACGGATCGGTGATAGCTTCATGGGTAGCACTCAGTGAGGAGGCCGCCCGCATGAGTCCCTTCACCGGCTCCGCCGCCCGCACCCCCGCCTGGGAACACCTGCGGGTGGAGCACGCCGACGGGGTCGCCACCGTCACCCTGGCCCGCCCCGACAAGCTCAACGCGCTCACCTTCGGCGCCTACGCCGACCTGCGCGACCTGCTCGCCGAACTGTCCCGCGAGCGGTCCGTGCGGGCCCTGGTGCTGGCCGGCGAGGGCCGCGGCTTCTGCTCCGGCGGCGACGTCGACGAGATCATCGGCGCCACGCTGTCCATGGACACCGCGCAGTTGCTCGACTTCAACCGGATGACCGGCCAGGTCGTACGGGCGATCCGCGAATGCCCGTTCCCGGTGATCGCCGCGGTGCACGGCGTGGCCGCCGGCGCCGGAGCGGTGCTCGCCCTGGCGGCGGACTTCCGGGTGGCGGACCCGTCGGCCCGGTTCGCCTTCCTCTTCACCCGCGTCGGCCTGTCCGGCGGCGACATGGGCGCGGCCTACCTGCTCCCCCGGGTCGTCGGCCTCGGCCACGCGACCCGCCTGCTCATGCTCGGCGAACCGGTCCGCGCCCTGGAAGCCGAGCGCATCGGCCTGATCAGCGAGCTGACGGAGGACGGCCGCGCCGACGAGGCGGCCCGGACCCTGGCCCGCCGCCTGGCGGACGGGCCGGCCCTGGCGTACGCCCAGACCAAGGCCCTCCTCACCGCGGAGCTGGACATGCCGCTGGCCGCTTCGATCGAGCTGGACGCCTCGACCCAGGCCCTGCTGATGAACGGCGAGGACTACGCGGAATTCCACGCGGCCTTCACGGAGAAACGACCTCCCAAATGGAGGGGGCGGTGATCGTGCCGACCCAAGGGGCGCAGGGCAGCGCCGATATGCGGCTCAGCCGCGGGGCGCGACCAGCCACAACGGACACGCAGCCGCCGGAGAACCGAAAACGCCCCCAACGCATCGCGATCATCGGCGGGGGCCCCGGCGGCCTCTACGCAGCGGCGTTGCTGAAACGCCTGGACCCTCACCGGCAGGTGACCGCGTGGGAACGCAACGCCCCCGACGACACCTTCGGCTTCGGCGTGGTCCTCTCCGACGAGACCCTCGGCGGCATCGAACACGCCGACCCCGCGGTCTACGAAGCCCTCCAGGTGCACTTCACCCGCTGGGACGACATCGACATCGTCCACCGAGGCGTGAAACACACCTCCAGCGGCCATGGCTTCGCGGCCCTCGGCCGCAAGCGCCTCCTGCAGATCCTGCACGACCGCTGCCGGGAACTCGGCGTCGAGCTGCGCTTCAGCGAACAGGCACCGGACGCGGACACCCTGGCGGCGACGTACGACCTGGTCATCGCCGCCGACGGAGTCAACAGCATCACCCGGGCGCGGTACGCCGACACCTTCCGCCCCCGCATCACCGCGCACCACTGCCGTTACATCTGGCTCGCCGCCGACTTCGCCTTCGACGCCTTCCGCTTCGAGATCGCCGAGACCGAGCACGGCGTGATGCAACTGCACGGCTATCCCTATGCGGACGGCGCCTCCACCGTGATCGTGGAGATGCACGAGGAGGTCTGGCGAGCCGCCGGATTCGACGAGCTGACCGAGAGCGAGTCGATCGCGCGCTGCGCCAAGATCTTCGCTGACGCCCTCGGAGGCCGGCCGCTGCGCTCGAACAACTCCGCGTGGACCACGTTCCGCACGGTCGTCAACGACCGCTGGTCGCACGGCAACGTCGTCCTGCTCGGTGACGCCGCCCACACGGCCCACTTCTCCATCGGCTCCGGCACCAAACTCGCCGTCGAGGACGCGCTCGCGCTGGCCGCCTGCCTGGAGGAACAGCCCGATCTGAAGAGTGCGTTGACCGCCTACGAGGAGGAACGCAAGCCCGTCGTCGCCTCCACACAGCGCGCCGCCCGCGCCAGCCTGGAGTGGTTCGAGAACCTCGCGCTGTACCTCGGCCAGCCGCCCCGGCAGTTCGCGTTCAACCTGCTGACCCGCTCGCGCCGCGTCACCCACGACAACCTCCGCCTGCGCGACGCCCGTTTCACCGCCTCCGTGGAGCGGGAGTTCGGCTGCCCGCCCGGTACGCCCCCGATGTTCACCCCGTTCCGGCTGCGCGGTCTGACCCTGCGCAACCGGGTCGTCGTCTCCCCGATGGACATGTACTCGGCCGTCGACGGCGTCCCCGGCGACTTCCACCTCGTCCACCTCGGTGCCCGGGCCCTCGGCGGGGCGGGCCTGGTGATGACCGAGATGGTGTGCGTCAGCCCCGAGGGCCGGATCACCCCCGGCTGCGCGGGCCTGTACGACGGCCGGCAGGCGGCGGCCTGGAAACGGATCGTGTCCTTCGTGCACGCGCAGTCGCCGGGTACGGCGATCGGTGTGCAGCTCGGCCACAGTGGCCGCAAGGGTTCGACACAGCTCATGTGGGAGGGCATGGACGAGCCGCTGCCCGACGGCAACTGGCCGGTGCTGGCCCCCTCACCGCTGCCGTACAAGCCGGGCAGCCAGGTGCCGCGCGAGCTGTCGCGGGCCCAACTGACCGACATCCGGCAGCAGTTCACCGGCGCCGCCGTACGGGCCGCCCGGGCCGGTTTCGACCTGCTCGAACTGCACTGCGCGCACGGCTACCTGCTCTCCGGCTTCCTGTCCCCGCTGACCAACCGCCGCACGGACGCCTACGGGGGCAGCCTCGACAAGCGGCTGCGGTTCCCGCTGGAGGTCTTCGACGCCGTCCGCGAGGTGTGGCCGGCCGAACGGCCCCTGACCGTACGGATCTCCGCCACCGACTGGGCCGACGGCGGCACCACCGCCGAGGACGCCGTGCAGATCGCCCGTGCCTTCGCCGCGCACGGCGCCGACGCGATCGACGTGTCCACCGGGCAGGTCGTCGCCGAGGAACGGCCTCAGTTCGGGCGCTCCTACCAGACGCCGTACGCGGACCGGATCCGGCAGGAGGCGGGCGTCCCGGTGATCGCGGTCGGTGCCATCTCCTCCTGGGACGACGTCAACTCCCTGATTCTCGCCGGGCGTGCCGACCTGTGTGCGCTGGCCCGCCCGCACCTGTACGACCCGCACTGGACCCTGCACGCGGCCGCCGAGCAGGGCTACAGCGGCCCGGGCGCCGTCTGGCCCGCCCCGTACCGCGCGGGCAGCCGCCGCCCCCAGACGGGCCGTACGGACGCGCCGAAGCCCCGGCTCGCGCTGGGCGGCGGTCGCTGAACCGGCTTCCGCTGCTCTCCGAGGGGCGTGGCGGCCGGTGTGTCAGGCCGCCGTGGGGCCGGGGGTCACGCCCGCGAACGCGCCGCCCGCGTCGCGCAGGCGCTCGTGCAGGGCACGGAACACCGCCGCCGAGCGCACCCCCGGCCAGTCGGCGGGCAGCAGCCGCGCGGGCAGGCCGGGGTCGGCATAGGGCAGGTGGCGCCAGGTGTCGAGGGCGAGGAGGTAGTCGCGGTAGGCATCCTCGGGCGGGGTGCCGGCGCGCTGCTGCCAGGCGTGCAGCACCCGTTCGTGGCGGTCGAGGAACGCCTCGTGCTCCTTGGCGATGGCCGCGAGATCCCACCAGCGGGCCACCGCCTCGGCCGTCGGCGCGTAGCCGAGGTGCTCGCCGCGGAAGAAGTCGACGTAGCCGTCGAGGCGCAGCCGCTGAAGCGTGTGCCGGGTCTCCTCGTACAGCCGGGCCGGGGCGATCCACACGCCGGGCGCCGCCGTGCCGAAGCCGAGACCTGCCAGCCGTGAGCGCAGCACGTGCCGCTTCTGGCGCTCGGACTCCGGTACCGAGAACACCGCCAGCACCCAGCCCTCGTCCTCGGGCGGAGCGGTGGCGTAGATACGGCGGTCGCCGTCCTCCAGCAGCTGCCGCGCCTCGGGTGAGAGCGCGTAACCTGCCGCGCCGCGCTCGGTGCGCGCGGGCAGCAGCAGCCCGCGCCGTTTGAGCCGGGACACCGAGGAGCGCACCGAGGGCGCGTCGACGCCGACCGCGGCCAGCAGCCGGATCAGTTCGGCCACGGGCAGCGGGCCCGGGACGAAGCGGCCGTAGGCGCCGTAGAGCGTGACGATCAGGGACCGGGGAGCGTGCTGGTCGGACACGTTGATCATTTTAGGTCGTCGGTGTCGCTGCTGGTCACGTCGGTGTTCACCTCACTCGTCCGCGCGCAGCCGGAACCGCTGCAATTTGCCGGTCGCCGTGCGCGGCAGCGCGTCCAGGAAGACGATCTCCCGCGGGCATTTGTACGGCGCCAGCTCGGACTTGACATGCGCGCGCAACGCCTCGGTGTCCTGTGCCGCGCCCTCCCTGAGGACGACGTGGGCGACGACGACCTGCCCGCGGTCCTCGTCGGGCCGGCCCACGACCGCCGCCTCGACCACGTCGGGGTGGCGCAGCAGGGCGTCCTCGACCTCGGGTCCGGCGATGTTGTACCCGGCCGAGATGATCATGTCGTCGGCGCGGGCGACGTAGCGGAAGTAGCCGTCGTCGTCGCGGACATAGGTGTCACCGGTGATGTTCCAGCCGCCGCGGACGTACTCGCGCTGGCGCGGGTCGGCGAGGTAGCGGCAGCCGATCGGGCCGCGCACGGCGAGCAGTCCCGGCTCTCCGGCGGGCAGTTCCCGGCCCTCGGCGTCCTGCACCCGCGCCTGCCAGCCGGGCACCGGGACGCCGGTCGTGCCCGGCCGGGCGTCGTCGTCGGCGGCGGAGATGAAGATGTGCAGCAGCTCGGTGGCGCCGATGCCGTTGATGATTCTCAGGCCGGTTCTCTCGTGCCAGGCGTGCCAGGTCGCGGCCGGCAGGTTCTCGCCGGCCGAGACGCAGCGGCGCAGCGACGAGACGTCGTGGCCGTCGAGTTCGGCGAGCATCGCCCGGTACGCGGTCGGCGCGGTGAACAGGACCGAGACGCGGTGCTCGGCGATCGCGGGCAACAGCTGCTTCGGGTGCGCCTGTTCGAGCAGCAGCGCGCTGGCGCCCGCGCGCAGCGGGAAGACCACCAGACCGCCGAGGCCGAAGGTGAAGCCGAGCGGGGGAGAGCCGGTGAACACGTCGTCGGCGGTGGGTTTCAGCACGTGCCGGGAGAAGGTGTCGGCGATGGCGAGCACGTCCCGGTGGACGTGCATGCACCCCTTCGGGCGGCCCGTGGTGCCGGAGGTGAAGGCGATCAGCGCCACGTCGTCGGCCGCGGTGTCCACGGCCTTGTACGGCCCCTGGGGTGCGGGGCGGTTGAGGAGGTCGTCGGGGGCGTCGCCGCCGTAGGTGGTGAGGACGAGTCCGGGTATCTCGGCCTTGGCCAGGTCGTCGACCGCGCGGATGTCGCACAGGGCGTGCCGGACGTGGGCGATCTCGCACATCGTGGCCAGCTCGTGCGGGCGCTGCTGGGCCAGCACGGTGACGGCGATCGCGCCCGCCTTCAGCACCGCGAGCCAGCACGCGGCGAGCCACGGAGTGGTGGGGCCGCGCAGCAGAACCCGGTTGCCGGGGACGACACCGAGGTCGCGGGTGAGCAGATGCGCGAGCCGGTCCACGCGGGAGCGCAGGTCACCGTAGGTCCAGAGGTCCCCGGTGAGGGTGCGGAAGGCGGGGCGGCCGTCCGGTGGGCCGGTGAGCAGGGCGTCCGCGCAGTTCAGCCGATCGGGGTAGTGCAGCTCCGGGAGCTCGAAGCGGAGCTCGGGCCACTGCTCGCGCGGCGGGAGGTGGTCGCGCGCGAACGTGTCGAGGTGCGCCGAGGTGTTCATGGCGGTTCGCCCCCTTGCCGAGTCGGCCGTGGTGGTGGGCTCGCTTACCGGGCTCGCTATCGGGAGCGTATCGCCTTGGTGACGACAGTCAACGGTACGCGATATCGTCGGTGCGAGCCCGTGGTCGAGCCCGTGGGAGAGAGGACCGGCAATGCCCGCATTCTCGCTCGAACCGGAACAGACCGCCTGGTGTGCCGAGCTGCGCACCATGGCCGCGCGGCGGCTGCGCCCGCTCGCCGAGAAGGGCGAACCCGGCCACGTCAACCGTGCCCTCGTCGCCGAACTGGGCCGGCTGGGCCTGCTGCGCCGCGTGTTCGCCTCCGGCGCGCTCGAGCTGTGCCTGATGCGGGAGTCCCTGGCGTACGCCTGCACCGAGGCGGAGACCGCCCTCGCCCTCCAGGGCCTGGGCGCCCACCCCGTGCACGCCTACGGCACCGAGGCCCAGCGCACCCGCTGGCTCCCGGCGGTCACCGACGGCACCGCGATCGCGGCCTTCGCCCTGAGCGAGCCGGGAGCGGGCTCGGACGCGGGGGCGCTGAATCTGGCCGCGGAGGAGGAGGCGTCGGCGGAGGGGGAGGCGCGGCCTGGCGGCGGGGTGGCGTCGCCCGGGGTGGTGGGGCGGCCTGGCGGCGGGGTGGCGCCCGGGGTGGTGGGGCGGCCTGGCGGCGGCGTGACGTCCCCTGAGCCGGTGGCGCGGCCGGGTGAGGGTCGTGCGGCACGGCCCGAGTCGCAAGGGCGGGCGGGCGGCGGGCCGGCCCTGGACGCGTCCGTGCACCCCGGCGGTGACCGGGCGGCGGGTGGGGAGCCGCCAGGTGGTGCGCAGGAGACGGTCGCCGAGGCCGACGGATCGCGGCGCTGGCGCCTCACCGGGGAGAAGTGCTGGATCTCCAACGCCCCCGAGGCCGACTTCTACACCGTCTTCGCCCGCACCACCCCCGGGGCCGGCGCCCGTGGCGTCACCGCCTTCCTCGTCCCGGCCGATCGCCCGGGACTGAGCGGCAGCGCCCTGGAGATGCTCTCCCCGCACCCCATCGGCGCCCTGCGTTTCGACGCCGTCCCCGTGACCGGTGACGACGTCCTCGGCGAGGTCGACCGCGGCTTCGCCGTCGCCATGGGCACCCTGAACCTGTTCCGGCCCAGCGTCGGCGCCTTCGCCGTCGGCATGGCCCAGGCCGCCCTGGACGCCACGCTCGCCCACACCGCCCGCCGCACCGCCTTCGGCGGCACGCTGAGCGACCTGCAGGCCGTCTCCCATCAGGTTGCCGAAATGGCCCTGCGCACCGAGGCCGCCCGCCTGCTGGTGTACGCGGCGGCGTCGGCGTACGACGAGAAGGCCCCCGACGTGCCGAAGCGTGCAGCGATGGCGAAACTGCTGGCCACCGAGACAGCGCAGTTCGTCGTCGACACGGCCGTCCAGCTGCACGGCGCCCGTGCGTTGCAGCGCGGACACCTGCTGGAGCACCTCTACCGCGAGGTGCGCGCCCCGCGCATCTACGAGGGCGCGAGCGAGGTCCAACGGGGCATCATCGCCAAGGAGTTGTACGCCCGACAGGAGGCCGCCGAGTGACCACCGAGCGCATCAACCCGCCCGGGATGTCCCCGCCCGCCGGCTTCTCCCACGCCGTCGTCGCCACGGGCTCCCGCGTGGTCTTCCTCGCCGGGCAGACCGCCCTGGACGCCGACGGCAAGGTCACCGGCGCCACCCTGCCCGAGCAGTTCGCACGGGCACTGGCCAATCTGCTGACCGCGCTGCACGCGGCGGGCGGCACCCCGGCCGACCTCGCCCGCGTCACCGTCTACGCCACGGACGTCGCCGCCTACCGCGCCCACGCCGCCGAACTCGGCCGCATCTGGCGGAAGTCGGCGGGCCGCGACTACCCGGCGATGGCGGTCGTCCAGGTCGTACGCCTGTGGGACGAGGAAGCCCTCATCGAACTGGACGGCTTCGCGGTCCTGCCGTGACCTCGCCCCCGGGTCTCTGCCGTACGGGGTCCGCGCCTGGCCCGGGCGACCTCTGGCACGCCCCCGGGTGCCTGGCCCCCGCCCCGAGCTGGGGGCCCCGGCCGCCGGTCCCGGCCCGGGTCCCCAACCGCGCCAGGGTTCCCCCCGGCCCGGCGCCGGGGGCCTGTGGGCCCCAGCTTCGGGTTTCTGGCCCGGGCTCCGGCCCCTCCGCCCCGGGCCTCTGGCCCGACTCCGGCCCTCGGGTCTGTGTCCCCGGCCCAGGAACCCCAGCCCCAGCTTCAGCCCCGGCTCAGGGCGCCGGGCCCAAGCCCACTGATCCCCCCGCAGGGGCACCCTGCGCAGGGCCCATGCCGCCCCCGTCGGGCAGGCGCCGCGCCCCCGCGTCGCACGCAGCCCCCGCGGGGTCACACGGTCACTGCGAGGCGGTCGCAAGGGGCGCGGTGCGGAGCGACGGGGCGGCCGTCGGGGAGCAGCTCGCCGGTGTCGTCGAAGACGATCGTGCCGTCGCACAGCAGGCTCCAGCCCTGCTCGGGGTGGGCGGCCACGACGTGCGCGGGGCGGCCGTCGGCCGCGGGGCACGAGGAGCGGTGGGAACACATGGCGCACCTCCACGTGATGAGGCCGGTCGAGTGACCGTCCGTACGGCTCGACCATGCGCCCGCCGGTCGGCGCCCGCCAAGGCCGGGCCGACAAGCGTGACAGCCCTACGACATACCGGGGACCGTCCCGCGACGGCCGGGGCGGGACGAAGACGCGCAGACGGCAGAGGCACACCACCCGCAAAGCCGCGGGACGCGCCACCGAAGGGGTGACGATCACGCGCGCGGGCGCGCCGGGCCGGTACCAGTGGAAACCCCCACCTCAGGAGGTTCCCGATGACACTGTCCCCGTCCCCGTCCCCACTGCGCCGTACCTCGCTGCGCACCGCCCTCGGCACGGCGGCCGCCGCGCTGGCGCTGCTGGGCGCGGCCCCCGTCGCCTCGGCCGCGGCCGACCCCTACGAGACGATCACCGTCGACCCGGTCGGCCGGATCACCGCCGACGGCACCGTCACCCTGTCCGGCACCTACAGCTGCCTCGGCAGCTCCGGCCCGGTCTTCATCAGCGCCGCCGTCTCCCAGAACGCGCCGGCCAACGGCCCGTACGCGTCCACCCTGCGGTACGGCATCGGCGGCACCCGTGCCGTCTGCGACGGGGCCGAGCACACCTGGCAGAACACCGGCAAGGTCGCCACCGACGCCCTGCGCCCCGGCGCGGCCCACGTCGAGACCACCGTGCTGGAGCTGCGCCCCCAGGGAGGTCTCCCGCTGCCCCGCTTCCACGCGGCCCGTCAGCAGGACATCACGCTGACGCAGGTCTGACCCCCGCCCGCCGCCCCGGCGGAGCACCCGGGCACGCCGATGCCCCGGCGTGAGTCCCGCCGGGGCATCGGTCGTCTGTGCGTTCAGGGGCGCCCGGGCCCGGTGGGCGGGCTCAGCGGGCGGACGGGCTCAGTAGTCGATGCGGTCGGCCTTGGCCAGCCACGCGTCGAACGGCGCCGTGCGGTTCGGCAGGTCCAGGTGCTCGACCCGGGTCGGCCACTTCGACTGCGGCTGCTTCTCGAACAGGTCGTAGAACTTGCGGTCGTCGAAACCGGCCACCGCGGCGTCGTGGCGGTCGGCGGAGTAGATGATCGCGTCCACGCGCGCCCACAGGGCGGAGGACAGGCACATCGGACACGGCTCGCACGAGGTGACCAGGATGCAGCCGGCCAGCGAGAAGTTGCCCAGCTCCTTGCAGGCGGCCCGCATCGCGCTCACCTCGGCGTGAGCCGTCGGGTCGAGAGACGCGGTGACCTGGTTGTTCCCGAGGGCGACGATCTCGCCGTCCTTGGCGACGAGGGCGCCGAACGGGCCGCCGCCGTTCGCGACGCTGTTGGTGGCCAGGCTGATCGCCTCTTCCATCCAGGCGCGCTTGAGGTCCTGGATGCTCGTTTCCTGAATGTGCGCGGTCACGGCCACTCCTTTTCGGATGCGGTGGGAACAGATGGGGCAGTCCGAAATGACCATCGCATTGCGGGTGCCGATCGGATGTACGACGCGTTGCAACTCGTGTCAGGAGTACACCGCCAATCGAGGGGTGTCAGCTAGGGGTGGAAGGCACGAAGACACCGCAGGCTGAGGCGGGGTCTTCGTAGACTTCTACAAGTGCCGGCCAGCCCGGGCCCGCCGTCCGTGTGGCTGTTGTTCCACCTGACGTCATGTGCGGTAAAAGCCGAAAGGAGCCACAGAGTGGCTCCTCGGAGGGGCAGACGGGGCCGCGCTCAGTGGCCGTCCTTCTCGAACGTCAGCAGGAGGTCCGCCGCGACGCTCACCGCGATCGTGGCGGGCTCCTTGCCCGTGATCTCGGTCAGTCCGATCGGCGTCTTGATCCGGTCGATGGTGGCGTCGTCGTGGCCGCCCTCGGTGGACAGCCGGTGCCGGAACCGCGCCCATTTGGCGGACGAGCCGATCAGCCCGATCGACCCGAGACCCTCGGTGCGCAGCGCCGCGTCGGCCAGCGCGGCGTCCTCGGCGTGGTCGTGCGTCATGATCAGAACGTGGGTGCCCGGTGCCAGCTCCGCGAGCACCTCTTCCGGGAGCAGCGGGACGTGGTGCACATGGACCTGTGCCACCGCGTCGGCGAGCAGCACGCCGAGCCGTTCGTCGGTGAGCATGTCGGCGCGGGTGTCGGTCAGATGCAGATCCAGGTTGTGGCGGGCCAGGATGCGGGCCAGCTCCAGCCCCACATGGCCGATGCCGAAGATCGCCACCGCCGGCACCACCGGGAGCGGTTCGAGCAGCACGGAGACGGCTCCGCCGCAGCACTGCACGCCGTGCCGGTTGGTGACCTTGTCGTTGAGCTTGAAGTCCATCAGCTCCGGCTCCGCGTCGGGCGTGCCGATCAGCTCGCGGGCCCGGTCGATCGCGACGGCCTCGATGTTGCCGCCGCCGATGGAACCCCAGGTCTCGGACTGTCCCACGACGAGTTTGGCGCCGGCCTTGCGTGGTGCGTGACCGCGCACGGTCGCGACGGTCACGAGCACACCGGGTTCCCGGTGGGCTCGCAACCGCGCGACCGCGGCCACCCAGGTCATGTCAGGCATTGCTCAGAGCGTTGACACCGGCACGGACCGTGTGACTGTCACGGGCCTTGCCGTCGAGCTTGGCGACGCCGCCCCGCTGCGCGTCGCCCTTGCGGGCGTTCTCGATCGCCCAGTACACGGCCTCCGGCGTCGCGGGCGACGCGAGGTCCACGCTGATGCCGGCCGGGCCGAACGCCGCCGCGGCCTGCCGCAGCGCCTCGCGCACCGAGAACGCCAGCATCAGCGGAGGCTCACCGACCGCCTTGGACCCGAACACCGCGCCTTCCTCGGTGGCGTTCTCCAGCAGCGTGACGTTGAACTCCTCGGGCATCTCCGAGAAGCTCGGCAGCTTGTACGTGCTCGCCGCCTGGGTCAGCAGCCGGCCGCGGTTCGGACCGTCACTGGTGTCCCAGCGCAGGTCCTCGAGCGTCAGCCAGCCGGCGCCCTGCACGAAGCCGCCCTCGACCTGACCGATGTCGATCAGCGGGGAGAGGCTGTCGCCGACGTCGTGCACGATGTCCACGCGGCGGATGCGGTAGGCGCCGGTGAAACCGTCGACCTCCACCTCGGTCGCGGCGGCGCCGTGCGCGAAGTACTTGAACGGCGAACCTCGGAACGACTTCGCGTCCCAGTGAAGCCCCTCGGTGCGGTAGTAACCGGCCGCCGACAGCTGCACCCGCTGGAAGTACGCGGTGCGCACCAGGTCGTCCCAGGCCAGCTCCTTGTCGCTGCCGAGCGCACGCGCGACGCCCTCGACGATGCGCACGTCCGAGGCGTTCGCACCGAGCTGGGAGGCGGCCACCTGCAGCAGCCGTCCGCGCAGCTGCTCACAGGCGTTCTTGATCGCACCGCCGTTGAGGTCCGCGCCGGAGCTGGCGGCGGTGGCCGAGGTGTTGGGCACCTTGTCGGTACGCGTCGGGGCGAGGCGCACCTTGTGCAGCGGGATGCCCAGCGTGGTCGCGGCCACCTGCAGCATCTTGGTGTGCAGGCCCTGGCCCATCTCGGTGCCGCCGTGGTTGATCAGGACCGAGCCGTCCTTGTAGATCAGCACCAGCGCGCCGCCCTGGTTGAAGGCGGTGAGGTTGAACGAGATGCCGAACTTGATGCCGGTGATCGCAAGCGCCCGCTTGGTGTTCGGGTGCGCGGCGTTGAAGGCGGCGATCTCCCGCTTGCGGTCGGCGATACCCGCCTCGTCCAGCACCTGCTGCCAGACGGTCGAGATCCGCTCGGGCTGCGTGACCGGCTGGCCGTACGGCGTGGTCTGGCCCTGGCCCGGCTGGTAGAAGTTGCGCTCCCGCAGCTCTATGGGGTCCAGGCCGAGCAGCGGCGCGCAGCGGCCCAGGATGTCTTCGATCACCAGCATGCCCTGTGGTCCGCCGAAGCCGCGGAACGCGGTGTTGGAGACCGTGTTGGTCTTGGCGATACGGCCGGCGACACGCGCGTTGGGGATCCAGTACGTGTTGTCGATGTGGCACAGCGCGCGAGCCAGCACCGGCTCGGACAGGTCCAGGCTCCAGCCGCCGTCGGCGACCAGGGTGGCGTCCAGCGCCTGGATGCGGCCGTCCGCGTCGAAGCCGATCTTCCACGTGGCGTGGAAGCCGTGCCGCTTGCCGGACATGGTCAGGTCCTGCGTCCGGTTGAGCCGGAACCGGACCGGCCGGCCGGTCAGCTTGGCGCCGAGCGCGGCGATGGCCGCGAACCCGTGCGGCTGCATCTCCTTGCCGCCGAAGCCGCCACCCATCCGCAGGCACTGCACGGTGACCTCGTGAGCGGGCACACCGAGCACGTGGGAGACGATCTCCTGGGTCTCCGACGGGTGCTGGGTGCTGCTCTGGATGAAGATCTGCCCGTTCTCGTCGACCTGGGCGAGCGCCGCGTGCGTCTCCAGGTAGAAGTGCTCCTGGCCGGCGAACTGGAACTCACCGGTGAACACGTGCGCCGAGTCGGCGAAACCGGCGTCGATGTCGCCGGCCTCCATCACGGGCTGGGCGCCGTGGTAGCTGCCGGCCGCCATCGCGTCCTGCAACGTGACCAGGGCGGGCAGCTCGTCGAGCTCCACCTCGACGGCCGCGGCACCGAGGCGGGCCGCCTCCAGGGTCTCGCCGAGCACCCAGGCCACCGCGTGGCCGTGGAACATGACCTCGTCGGGGAACAGCGGCTCGTCGTGCTTCATGCCGGCGTCGTTGACGCCGGGCACGTCGGCCTTGGTCAGCACGCGCACCACACCGGGCACGGCGAGGGCCGGCTCGGTGTTGAGGGCGATGATCTGGCCGTGGGCCTTCATCACCTGGACCGGGTAGGCGTGCAGCACGTCCTTGGTGCGGTGAACCAGGTCGTCCGTGTAGAGCGCGGTGCCGGTGACGTGCAGGTTCGCGCTCTCGTGCGGCATGGAGACGCCGACTACGGGCTTTTCGGGGCGCTCGGACAGATGGCTCATGACGACACCGCCTCAGGGGTCTGTGCGTACAGCTTCAGCAGGCTCTGGCCGAGCATCGCGGAACGGTAGAGGGAGCTGGCGCGATGGTCGTCCATCGGCGTGCCCTCACCTCGCAGCACCTTCGCCGCGGCCTCGACGGTCTCCGTCACCCACGGCTTGCCCTCGAGGGCCGCCTCGGTGGCGAGGGCACGGATCGGGGTGGCGGCGACGCCGCCCAGGCCGATGCGTGCCTTGCGGACGATCCCGTCCTCGATGTCGAGGGCGAAGGCGACCGCGACGCTGGAGATGTCGTCGAACCGCCGCTTGGCGATCTTGTGGAAGGCCGTGACGGGCGACAGCGGCAGCGGGATGCGCACCGCGCGGATCAGCTCGCCGGGACGGCGCACGCTCTGCCGGTAGCCGGTGAAGTACTCGGCCAGCGGGACCACCCGCTCACCGTCGGCACCCGCGAGCACCAGCGACGCCTCCAGCGCGAGCAGCACGGGCGGGCTGTCACCGATGGGGGAGCCGGTACCGAGGTTTCCGCCGAGGGTCGCGCTGTTGCGGATGAGGCGGGAGGCGAACTGCGGGAACAGTTCCGCCAGCAGCGGGACGGCGCCGTCGAGGCGGCGCTCGATCTCGGTGAGCGTCTGCGCGGCACCGATCTCGATGTGATCGGCCTCGACGCGCAGTTCCCGCAGCTCGGGCAGCCGGTCGACGGCGACCACACAACCGGCCCGGCGGGCGCGGATGTTCACCTCCACGCCCCAGTCTGTGCTGCCGGCGACCACGACCGCGTCGGGGCGCTCGCGCAGCACCTGTACCGCGTCGGCCAGGGTGGCGGGCCGCACGAAGGTGCTGTCGTCCTGGGCGTACTCGGTGGCGACCGGCTCCGGCGGGGCCTGCTCGCGGCGCTGCGCCAGCGGGTCGTCCTCGGTGGGCTCGCCGACGGCGAACGCGGCGTCGCGGATCGGGCGGTAACCGGTGCAACGGCACAGGTTTCCGCTCAGCGAGTGCAGGTCGAAGCCGTTCGGACCGTGCTCGGCGTCGGTGCCCTCGGCCTCGTCGGAGTCCGAGTGCGCGTGCGCGCAGCGGTCGGGCCGGTAGTACTCGGCGGCCATGCTGCAGACGAAGCCCGGCGTGCAGTAACCGCACTGGGAACCGCCGCGGACCGCCATCTCCTCCTGCACCGGGTGCAGCGTGGGCGCCGTACCCGGCTCGCCGGGGGTGGCGAGGCCCTCGGAGGTGACGATCTCCTGACCGTCCAGGGCCGCGACCGGCACCAGGCAGGCGTTGATCGCCACCCAGTCGGTCGGCTTGTTCACGCCGGGACGGGCCACCAGGACCGAACACGCACCGCACTCGCCCTCGGCGCAGCCTTCCTTGCTGCCGGTCAGGCCACGGTCACGGAGGAAATCCAGGACCGTCGTGTGGGGTGCGGCCGGGGAAATCGGAGTGGTCTCCCCATTGACCGTGATCCGCGCCGCTACCATGGCACATCCTCATTTCGGAGCGCGGTCGTACAGATGATGCTAGTCGCCATTTCAGGGCTTTCTCTTTCGGCGGCGAAGCTGAAGCGTAAGAACCCGCAGCGGAAAATCAGCACGCGACGACGTGCCGCAGACGGGTGAAGACATGCGAAGGCACCGGGGCCGCTAACGGGCACGCCGGGGAAGAGGGCTGTTCAGCAGCCGTGTGCTACGCGACCCGGGACCCAGACGGTCCGCTGGGCGAGGCGATGCAGGTCGGAGATGATCGACATCCGACTTCGCCTCCTTCCAGCCGTTCTCGAGTCGGTTCGTTCGAAAATACGGTGCGGCGGGCCCGCCGGTCAAGGGCCGGCGTACGGGGATCCGCACAGCTCACGACGTGTCTCACGGGCTCGCCCGGGCGCGGCCGGGGGAGGATGTGCGGCCGTGCACCCGCCGAAATGCCTCGTACATGCGAGAGCCGGTGAACGAAACTCACCGCATATGCGAGTCCTCATCTGATCGCGGCTGCGAGATGTGGTTCGCGCAGGAATCGGTGCCGCGCATTCCCGTACGGCTGAACGCGACCATCGTGCAGGTCGCCGCACCGAAGAACTGCGCCCTGGCACCCAGGGTGGAGCTGCTGATCACCTTCCGGGTCGTGCGGGGAGCCGCGGCGGCCGTGATCATTCCCCAGGCCCTCGGCCTGATCAAGACGATGTTCTCCGGCCCCGAGATGTCCAAGGCACTCCTCGTGGCGGGCGGCTTTCCTGGTGAACGTCCCGGTGTCGCTGCTCGTCCTCGCGATCTCGCCTCGTCATCCAGCATGCGCACATCCTTCACGACGCGCTGGGTGTCTGGGGGGCCGCCCACGGAACACTCGATCCGCTCACCCATGCCGAAGGCGAAGGCGCCGCCGCAGCCCTCACCGCCCCGCGTTCACGCGGGACGGCAGGGGAGTGGCAGCGCCTCCCTCTTCTACGGCCTTCAGATGTCCCGGAAGATCTCGATCTGCGCTCCGATCGAGTTCAGGCGTTCCGCCAGATCCTCGTAACCCCGGTTGATGACGTACACGTTGCGCAGGACCGACGTGCCCTCCGCCGCCATCATCGCCAGCAGGACGACCACCGCGGGGCGCAGGGCCGGCGGGCACATCATCTCGGCGGCGCGCCAGCGGGTCGGACCCTCGACCAGGACGCGGTGCGGGTCCAGCAACTGCAGACGGCCGCCGAGGCGGTTGAGGTCCGTCAGGTAGATGGCCCGGTTGTCGTAGACCCAGTCGTGGATGAGGGTCTTGCCCTGGGCGGTGGCCGCGATGGCCGCGAAGAACGGGACGTTGTCGATGTTCAGGCCCGGGAACGGCATCGGGTGGATCTTGTCGATCGGCGCCTCCAGCTTGGAGGGCCGCACGGTCAGGTCCACCAGGCGGGTACGGCCGTTGTCGGCGAAGTACTCCGGCGTGCGGTCGTGGTCGAGCCCCATCTCCTCCAGGACCGCCAGCTCGATCTCCAGGAACTCGATCGGGACGCGGCGCACCGTCAGTTCGGACTCGGTGACGACGGCCGCGGCCAGCAGGCTCATCGCCTCGACCGGGTCCTCGGACGGGGAGTAGTCGACGTCGACGTCGATGTCCGGCACGCCGTGCACGGTGAGCGTCGTGGTGCCGATGCCCTCGACCCGCACGCCCAGCGCCTCCAGGAAGAAGCACAGGTCCTGGACCATGTAGTTGGAGGAGGCGTTGCGGATGACGGTCACGCCGTCGTGGCGCGCCGCGGCGAGCAGCGCGTTCTCGGTCACCGTGTCACCGCGCTCGGTCAGCACGATCGGGCGGTCCGGGCGCACGGAACGGTCGACCTGGGCGTGGTACTGACCCTCCGTCGCCGCGATGTCCAGACCGAACCGGCGCAGCGCGATCATGTGCGGCTCGATGGTGCGGGTGCCGAGGTCGCAACCGCCGGCGTAGGGAAGCTTGAAGCGGTCCATGCGGTGCAGCAGCGGACCGAAGAACATGATGATGGAGCGGGTGCGTACGGCGGCGTCGGCGTCGATGGCGCCCATGTCCAGCTCGGCCGGCGGCGCGATCTCGAGGTCCACGCCGTCGTTGATCCAGCGGGTGCGCACGCCGATGGAGTTGAGCACCTCCAGCAGGCGGTACACCTCCTCGATCCGCGCCACCCGACGCAGCACCGTGCGGCCCTTGTTGAGCAGGGACGCGCACAGCAGGGCCACACAGGCGTTCTTGCTCGTCTTGACGTCGATGGCTCCCGACAGCCGGCGGCCGCCGACGACCCGCAGGTGCATCGGGCCGGCGTAACCGAGCGAGACGATCTCGCTGTCCAGCGCCTCACCGATGCGAGCGATCATCTCAAGGCTGATGTTCTGGTTGCCGCGCTCGATGCGGTTGACGGCGCTCTGGCTGGTTCCGAGCGCCTCGGCCAGCTGCGTCTGCGTCCAGCCGCGGTGTTGCCGGGCGTCGCGGATGAGCTTGCCGATGCGTACGAGGTAGTCGTCTGCCATGAGGTTGAGGTTATCTCAGATATGAGATGGCGCCCGTCGGGGGGTCCATTCGGGTGAGTCCCGTGACGGCCCGTCAAGGCCGCCCGGGACGACGGGTACCGCGGCATCCGAAAGATACCGGCAAATCGGCTGATGTCCTGATGAAACCCTCGGTGCGACATGGAACCTGGGTCTGTGTGCGGCCCTCTCATCCCCCGAAAGGGGGACACAGATGAACATCCGAATACGGCGACTCGCCGTCGCCGCGGTGCTCGCCTGCTGCTGCACGCTGACCTCGTGCGGCACGGAGCGCGCGGGCGGCCCCGCGGCGGCCGCCTCGCCGGCGCCGCCGCATCCGTCCATGTCCGACACGTCCTGCGACCCGCAGGTCCCGGAGAACACGGACGAGGAGGGCGGCCAGACCCTCCCGGACGCGACGTCGGACGACCAGGGCGGTCAGAACCTGCCGGACACGGACGAGGAAGGCGGCCAGACCCTCCCCGACACGACGTCGGACGACCAGGGCGGTCAAACCATCCCGGACACGGACGAGGAGGGCGGCCAGACCCTCCCCGACACCACTTCCGACGACCAGGGGCCGCCCCCGGTGGACACCGAGGAGGACGGGGACCTCTCGGACCGCTGGTACTCCATGACCCGCGAGTTCGTCGCCTACCTGAGGGCGAGCGCGCCGAAGGCGGACGCCGCCCTGGCCGCCCATGTGCACAGCGCGAGCGTCTGTACGACCCGGGACGGCGCCCGCACCCTGGCCAGGGTCCGGGCCGACTACGACGTGGGGCAGCAGGAGCCGCTCGACCGCACGGCCCGGGTCTTCGCTCACTGGCGGAAGTCCCTGTACGGCGACCACGGCCATGTGGAGGTCCTGGCCCCGGCCAAGATGACCGCCGAGCTCGACTGGTAGAGGCGGGAGGCGGCAGGCCGGGCAGGCCGGGCAGGACCGCCGGGCCGGGCAGGACCGGCAGCACCGGCGGCGTGCGCGAGGCCCGACCCGGGACCGGGTCGGGCATGACCAACCAGCGCCCATGTACTACTGTTATCTCGACATCGAGATATCTGCCGAGGCGCACCGTAGCCGCCACTCCAGTAAGGCAACCCTAACTTAGTCTGACCTTACCGGACGGCCAAACCGGCGTGGCGGCACGATTGACGGTGGTACGCGCACATCAATGAAGGAGACTGTCGTGTCGGCGAACAGCTTCGACGCCCGCAGCACGCTGCAGGTGGGCGACGAGTCGTACGAGATCTTCCGGCTGGACAAGGTCGAGGGCTCCGCGCGCCTTCCCTACAGCCTGAAGGTGCTGCTGGAGAACCTCCTCCGCACCGAGGACGGCGCGAACATCACCGCCGACCACATCCGCGCGCTCGGCAACTGGGACTCCCAGGCGCAGCCGTCGCAGGAGATCCAGTTCACGCCGGCCCGCGTGATCATGCAGGACTTCACCGGTGTGCCGTGTGTGGTGGACCTCGCGACCATGCGTGAGGCCGTGAAGGAGCTGGGCGGCGACCCGGCGAAGATCAACCCGCTCGCCCCGGCCGAGCTGGTCATCGACCACTCCGTCATCGCCGACAAGTTCGGCACCAACGACGCCTTCAAGCAGAACGTCGAGCTGGAGTACGGCCGCAACAAGGAGCGCTACCAGTTCCTGCGCTGGGGCCAGACCGCCTTCGACGAGTTCAAGGTCGTCCCGCCCGGCACCGGCATCGTCCACCAGGTGAACATCGAGCACCTCGCTCGCACGGTCATGGTGCGTAACGGCCAGGCCTACCCCGACACCCTGGTCGGCACCGACTCGCACACCACCATGGTCAACGGCCTCGGCGTCCTCGGCTGGGGCGTCGGCGGCATCGAGGCCGAGGCCGCCATGCTCGGCCAGCCGGTCTCCATGCTGATCCCGCGCGTCGTCGGCTTCAAGCTGACCGGCGAGCTGCCCACCGGCACCACCGCCACCGACCTCGTGCTCACCATCACCGAGATGCTGCGCAAGCACGGCGTCGTCGGCAAGTTCGTCGAGTTCTACGGCGAGGGCGTGGCCGCCACCTCCCTGGCCAACCGCGCCACCATCGGCAACATGTCGCCGGAGTTCGGCTCCACCGCCGCGATCTTCCCGATCGACGACGAGACCCTGAACTACCTGCGCCTGACCGGCCGCTCCGACCAGCAGGTCGCGCTCGTCGAGGCGTACGCCAAGGAGCAGGGCCTCTGGCTGGACCCGAAGGCCGAGCCGGACTTCTCCGAGAAGCTCGAGCTGGACCTGTCCACGGTCGTCCCGTCCATCGCCGGCCCGAAGCGCCCGCAGGACCGCATCGTCCTCGCCGAGGCCGCCCAGCAGTTCGCCAAGGACGTCCCCAACTACGTCGAGGTCCCCGCCGGGCAGTCGGGCACGGCCGCCTCCCCGGTCGACGAGGCCGGCGACGAGTCCTTCCCGGCCTCCGACGCCCCGGCCTACGGCCACGCGGAGAACGGCGCGGGCGCCCCGCAGCACGGCCAGGGCACCGGTGCCGTACCGTCCAACCCGGTCCAGGTGACCGCCCCCGACGGCACCACCTACGAGCTGGACCACGGTGCGGTGACGGTCGCGGCCATCACCTCCTGCACCAACACCTCCAACCCGTACGTCATGGTCGCCGCCGCCCTGGTGGCCAAGAAGGCGGTCGAGAAGGGCCTGACCCGCAAGCCGTGGGTCAAGACCACCCTCGCCCCGGGCTCGAAGGTCGTCACCGACTACTTCGACAAGGCCGGCCTGACGCCGTACCTCGACAAGGTCGGTTTCAACCTCGTCGGCTACGGCTGCACCACCTGCATCGGCAACTCCGGCCCGCTGCCGGAGGAGGTCTCCAAGGCGGTCAACGACCACGACCTCGCCGTCACCTCGGTCCTCTCCGGCAACCGGAACTTCGAGGGCCGTATCAACCCCGACGTCAAGATGAACTACCTGGCGTCCCCGCCGCTGGTCGTCGCGTACGCCATCGCGGGTTCCATGAAGGTGGACATCACCCGTGAGGCCCTGGGTACCGACCAGGACGGCAACCCGGTCTTCCTGAAGGACATCTGGCCCTCCGAGGCCGAGGTCAACGACGTCGTGGCGAACGCCATCGGCGAGGACATGTTCAACAAGTCCTACCAGGACGTCTTCGCCGGCGACGCCCAGTGGCAGTCGCTGCCGGTCCCGACGGGCAACACCTTCGAGTGGGACGCGGAGTCCACCTACGTCCGCAAGCCCCCGTACTTCGAGGGCATGACGATGGACCCGGCCCCGGTCGAGGACATCTCCGGCGCCCGCGTCCTCGCCAAGCTGGGCGACTCGGTCACCACCGACCACATCTCCCCGGCCGGTGCGATCAAGGCCGACACCCCGGCCGGCAAGTACCTCACGGAGCACGGCGTCGAGCGCCGCGACTTCAACAGCTACGGCTCGCGCCGGGGCAACCACGAGGTCATGATCCGCGGTACGTTCGCCAACATCCGCCTGCGCAACCAGATCGCGCCGGGCACCGAGGGCGGCTACACGCGTGACTTCACGCAGGACGGCGGTCCGGTCGCCTTCATCTACGACGCCTCGCAGAACTACCAGGCCGCCGGCATCCCGCTGGTCGTCCTGGCCGGCAAGGAGTACGGCTCCGGCTCGTCCCGCGACTGGGCGGCCAAGGGCACCGCGCTCCTCGGCGTCAAGGCCGTCATTGCCGAGAGCTACGAGCGCATCCACCGCTCGAACCTCATCGGCATGGGCGTCCTGCCGCTGCAGTTCCCGGAGGGTCAGTCGGCGGACTCCCTCGGTCTGACCGGCGAGGAGACCTTCTCCTTCTCCGGCGTCACCGAGCTGAACGACGGCACCACGCCGCGCACGGTCAAGGTCACCACCGACACCGGTGTCGAGTTCGACGCGGTCGTCCGCATCGACACCCCCGGTGAGGCGGACTACTACCGCAACGGCGGCATCATGCAGTACGTGCTGCGCAGCCTGATCCGCAAGTAAGCGGTACGGCGGCGGACAAGAGGGCCGCATCCCCGGCGACGGGGGTGCGGCCCTCCCGCGTGTGCGGGGGGCTTGGGCGGCTCTGCGGGGCGCGACAACGTTGTCTGGATTGGTCTGTGCATGACTGTAACGCCTCAACGGACAACGATGTCAACCCACTTGACGGTCAGTCCCCTCGACCGCTCGTCCGGCCGGGTGACCGGCACCGCACGCCTGCCCGCCCCCACGCCCTCTTCCGTGGTACCGCTGGCTCACGGTACTGTCCGTGCGGCTTGTGCGACCTGTGGTGCGCGACCCGTCCGCAATGAGGAGGGGCCGCGTCATGCGCTTCCGTCCCGTGTCCCTGCTGCTGGCCGCCGTGCTCGCGGCCGCAGGCTCCACCCCCGCCCTCGCGGCGACCGCCGCGCCACCCCCGGGCCAGGCCCCCGGCCTGGTCGAGGACCCCACCGCGTACGTCGATCCGCTGATCGGCACCAGGAACGGCGGCAACGTCTTCCCCGGCGCCGTCGTGCCCTTCGGCATGTTCTCCTTCAGCCCCGAGAACACCCGCGGCGACGCCACCAGAACCGCCGCACCCGGCGGTTACCAGTACGACGCCACCCGTATCCGCGGCTTCAGCCTCACCCACATGTCCGGCACCGGCTGCGCGGGCGGCAGCGGCGACATCCCGCTCTTCCCCTACGCCGGAGAGGTCACCTCCTCCCCGGCGAGCGACACCAAGGACGCGGTGTACGCCGCCGGCTTCCGCCACCAGGACGAGCGCACCGAGCCCGGCCACTACCGGGTCGGCCTGGACTCCGGAGTCACCGCCGACCTCACCGCCACCACCCGCACCGGCTCCGCCCGCTTCACCTTCCCCGCCGGCAAGCCCGCCTCGCTGCTGGTGCGCACCGCCAACTCCGAGGTGGGGTCGACCGGTTCGACGGTCGAGATCGACCCCGGGAGCCGAACCGTCTCCGGGTCCGTGACCTCCGGGAACTTCTGCGGCTTCCTCGCCCCGGAGGGGCAGCGGTCGTACTACACCCTGTACTTCACCGCCCGCTTCGACCGGCCCTTCGCCACCACCGGCACCTGGCAGGACGACCGGCTGAACCCCGGCGCCCGCACCGCCTCCGGCTCCACCGGCGGCTTCGCGCACGGCGGCCGGCCCGTCGCCGGCAAGGGCGCCGGCGGCTACGTGCAGTTCGCGCCCGGCACCGGCGAGGTCAACGTCAAGGTCGGCATCTCCTACGTCAGCCGCGCCGGCGCCGAGGCCAACCTGGCCGCGGAGAACCCGCCCGGCCGCTCCTTCGACGCCGTCCGCGACGCCGCCCACCGCGCCTGGCGGGGCCGCCTCGGCGCCGTCCGGGTCGGCGGCGGCACCGACGCCGAACGCACCACCTTCTACACCGCGCTCTACCACGCCCTGCTGCACCCCAACGTCATCGACGACGTCGACCGCAGATACCGGGGCCCGGACGGCCGCGTGCACACCGTCGGCCTCGGCCACCGCGCCCAGTACGGCACCTTCTCCGGCTGGGACGTCTACCGAGGCCAGGTCCAGCTGCTCACCCTGCTCGATCCGCGGATCGGCTCGGACATCGCCCAGTCCCTGTACGAACTGGCCCGGCAGAACGGCGGCGTATGGGACCGCTGGCTGCACGGCGCGGCCGGCACCCACGTCATGAACGGGGACCCCTCGGCCCCCGCCCTCGCCGGCATCCACGCCTTCGGCGGCACGCGCTTCGACCTCCACGGCGCGCTGGAGTCCCTCGTCCGGGCCGCCACGGTGCCGACCGAGCAGGACCTGTCCGCCGCCGGAAAGCCCGTGCTCTCCGTCGGCCAGCGCCCCTCCCTCGACAAGTACCTGAAGCTGCACTACATGCCGTCGGTGTCCAACGCCTGGGGTGGCGCGGCCGAGACCCTGGAGATGTCCACCGCCGACTTCGCGCTCTCCCAGCTCGCGTCAGCCGCCGGGGAGCGGGACACCGCGGCCGCCTTCACGCGCCGCGCCCAGTGGTGGCAGAACAACTTCAACATCGCGGCCCACGGCAGCGACGGCTACATCGCCGACCGCAAGGCCGACGGCAGCTGGGTCACCGGCTTCACCCCGGCCACCGGCACCGGCTTCGTGGAGGGCACGGCCGCCCAGTACACCTGGATGGTCCCGCACGACCCGGCCGGTCTGTTCGCCGCGATGGGCGGCCGGGACAAGGCCGTGCAGCGCCTCGACACCTTCTTCCACACCGCTGACGGCGGCTGGGCGTTCACCGGCGCGGGCGGCGAGAAGTCCGAGCTGGACAACGAGCCGTCGATCAACGTGCCGTACCTGTACGCCTACGCGGGCGCGCCCTACAAGACGCAGCAGACCGTGCGGGCCGCGATGCGCCGGCTGTGGTCGACCGAGCCCGGCGGCATCCCCGGCAACGACGACCTCGGCGCGATGTCGTCCTGGTACGTCTTCTCCGCCCTCGGCATGTATCCGCAGGTGCCCTCCCGCGCCGAACTGGTCCTCGCCTCCCCGCTGTTCGAGCGCATCGAGATCCACCGTCCCTACGGCAACGACATCTCCGTGCGTGCCCGCGGAGCCGCGGCCGACGCCCCGTACATCCACTCTCTGCGTGTCGACGGCCGTACCACCGAACGGCCGTGGCTGCCCGCATCCTTCGTCCAGCGGGGCGGGCACCTCGACTACACCCTGTCCGCGACGCCGGACCCCGCCTGGGGGAGTGGCCCGGCCGACGCGCCGCCCTCCTTCCGGGCGGGCGAGCAGCCGTACCAGATCGGCGTCGGGCCGACCACGGCGACGATTCCGCCGGGCGGCAGCATGACGACGACCGTGCGGGCCGTGGCGCTGAACGGCGGCACCGGGCCCGACGTCCGCTTCCGCGTCGAGACCCCGGACGGCGTCACCGCCACCCCGGCCGAGGGTACGGTCACCTCGGGGGCGCGGGAGATCACCCTCACCGCGGGCCCGGACACCGCCCAGGGCTTCTACGACGCGCAGGTCACCGTGACCTCCGACGGCACGGCGTACCGGCAGCCGGTGACGCTGACCGTGGCCGCCCCGGGCAGCCTGCTCGCCGCCTACGACACCACCGGCGTCTCCGACGACACGGGCGACCACGCCGAGGCCGACTACGACGGCGGCGGCTGGAGCTACTCACGCCAGGCCCTGGCCGCGGCGGGCCTCACCCCGGGCGCCGGCGGCACCGTGGCCGGGCTGACCTTCACCTGGCCGAACTCCCCGGACGGCCGCCCCGACAACGCCTCCGCGGCCGGCCAGACCCTGCGGATGACCTCCCCGGCCGCCCGGCTGTCCTTCGTCGGCAGCGCCGTCAACGGCGACCAGCGGGCGACGGCCGCCGTCACGTACACCGACGGCACCACCGGCACGCTCGACCTGGCCTTCACGGACTGGACCGTCGGCGGAGGGGGCGGCACCGTCCAGTACGGCAACGAGGTCGTCGCCCGCACCGCGTACCGCAACGTCGCCGGCGCAGACCGCGACCCGGTGGCGACGTACGTCTTCGCCACCAAGCCGTTCACGGCGCCCGACGGCAAGCGGATCGCCTCCGTGACACTCCCGAAGAACGCGGACCTGCACGTGTTCACGCTCGCCGTCGGCTGAGGCGGGGGCCTGAGTATCCGTACTCAGGCCCCGTGCCCGCCGTTCGGGAAAGCTGGCGGCATGAACACCGTCCGCACACGGATCCGCCCCGTGCTGCCCCGCCTGGCCGGCGTGGCGGCCACCGGGGCGGTTCTGGCCCTGGGGGCCGAGCAGTTCAAGGCCTGGATCGACCGGCGCGACAGCCGGGAGTGCGGGGGTGCAGAGAGCCTGTGCGTCACCTGGTGGGGTCTGGCGTTCGTGCCACTCACCGTCATGGTGGCCGTCGCCGTGCTGGTCACCGTCTACAGGACCCTGGACATCCGACCGCGCCTGGTGATCGTTCCGCCGACCGTGATCCTGGCGCCGGTGCCACTGGCCGCCGCACAGGCGTTCGCCGGCCCAGGCGCCGTCGTGCTCACCGGCGGGCTCTGGTGCTCCTCCCTCGCCCTCGCCGGCTGGGACCGCCACCGGGTCCTGGCGCTGTCGGTCGCGGCGGCCCTCCTGCTGGCGGCCCTCGTGCAGCTGTACGGCTGACCGTGGGGCGGCCGGCACCGAGGCTCGAGGCCGGTGCCGGCCGCACTGTCAGGGCTGCGCGAGCAGTTCGACCTCCGACAGCGTCGCCTCTCCGGTCAGCACCAGGCGGTACTTCTCGTACGCGCCGGGGTGCCCCACCGTGAACACCCGGGTCTGCCGGTCCCAGGTGAAGGACTCACCGGAGCGTTCGTCGAGGGTCTGCCAGGTGGTGCCGTCGGCGGAGCCCTCCAGGCGCCAGCCGGACGGCGCCTTCGTGTGGTCCTTCGGCGAGGTCAGGGTGTACTGGACGGCCTCCGTCCGGCCGGTGACCGGCAGATCGGCCGTCGTCACCGCGGCCTCGCTGGCCGACGTGTCGTCGAACAGGGCGCCGTCGCCCTTCAGCACGTCCGCGCGCGGGGCGGGCGCCTTGTCGTCGGTCGTGATCGACGCGGGGGCGGCGTTCTTCCCGGTGCCCCACGCCGAGGGCCGCGGCCCCATGTCGAACTCCAGGACCCCGCCGCGGGAGAGGAGGGAGTGGGGGAGAGCGGTGGACGTCCAGGTCCGGCCGTTCACCTTCAGGCCCTGCACGTAGATGTTGCGGGCGCTGTTCTCCGGCGCCTTCACCACGAGGTCACGGCCGTTCTCCAGGTGCACGGTCGCCTTGGTGAACAGCGGGGAGCCGACGGCGTACTCGCCGCTGCCCATGACCAGCGGGTAGAAGCCGAGCGCGGAGAACAGGTACCAGGCCGACTGCTCGCCGTTGTCCTCGTCGCCGTGGTAGCCCTGCCCGATCTCGCTGCCGACGTACAGCCGCGAGAGCACCTCGCGCACCTTCTCCTGCGCCTTCCACGGCTGCCCGGCCGCGTCGTACATGTAGATCACGTGGTGGGCGACCTGGTTGGAGTGCCCGTACATGCCCATGCGGACGTCCCGGGCCTCCGTCATCTCGTGGATGACACCGCCGTAGGAGCCGACGACCTCCGGCGAGGCGGTCTCCGGCGTGGCGAAGTACTGGTCGAGCTTGTCGCCGAGCCCCGCGCGTCCGCCGTAGAGGTTGGCCAGGCCCCGGCTGTCCTGCGGGGCGGTGAAGGCGTAGCCCCAGCCGTTGGTCTCGGTGTAGTCGTAGCCCCACACACGCGGGTCGTACTTGTCCGACGCGAGCCGCCAGTTGCCCTTGGCGTCGCGGCCCTGGAAGAAGCCGGCCTTGGTGTCGAAGAGGTTGACGTAGTCGCGGGCGCGGTTGAGGAAGTACTCCGACTCCTCCTGGTAGCGCTTCTCACCGGTCTGCGCGTACAGCTTCCGGCCCATCCTCGCGATGCCGTAGTCGTTGAGGTAGCCCTCCAGCGCCCAGGAGAGGCCCTCGTGCGTGTCGGTGCTCGTGTAGCCGAGGAACGGCGAGGTCGCCATGCCCTTGCGGCCCACGCCCGAGGCGGGCGGGACGACCGTGGCGTTCTTCACGGCCGCGTCGTACGCCGCCTTCGCGTCGAAGCCGACGCCCTTGACGTAGGCGTCGGCGAACGCCACGTCCGAGGAGGTGCCGGTCATCAGATCGGCGTAGCCGGGGGAGGACCAGCGCGAGGTCCAGCCGCCGTCCTTGTACTGCTGCACGAACCCGTCGACCAGCTCGCCGGCCTGAGCGGGCGTCAGGAAGGAGTACGCCGGCCAGGTGGTGCGATAGGTGTCCCAGAAGCCGTTGTTGACGTACACCTTGCCGTCGACGATCTTCGCGCCGGTGTGCGTCGGGGTGTCCTGGGCCGGCATGGGGGAGAAGGGCGAGGCGTACTGGTCCTTGCCGCCGACCTTCTCGAAGCCGGAGTTCGGGTACAGGTACAGCCGGTAGAGGCTGGAGTACAGGGTGGTCAGCTGGTCCGGGGTCGCGCCTTCCACCTCGACCCGGCCGAGGAGGTCGTCCCAGGCCTTGCGGGCGCGGTTCTTCACCCCGTCGAAGGACATGCCGTCGGGGATCTCCTGGCGCAGGTTGTCCTTGGCCTGGTCGAGGCTGATCAGGGAGGTCGCCAGGCGCAGGGTGACCGTGTGGTCGTCCCCCGCCTGGAAGCGCAGCCAGCCCTGCACACCGCTCGACGACCCGTCCGTCACCGGCCGGTCGAAGACGCCGTACACGAACAGACGGGTCGCGCCGGTGGACAGGCCGGACTTCACGTCGGAGTACCCGGTGACGACCCCGTGCTCCTTGTCGAGGGTGAGGCCCGCCTGCTCGGTGACGTTGTCGAACAGCACGCTCGCGTCGTCTCCGGGGAAGGTGAAGCGCAGGGCCGCCGCGTGATCCGTGGGGGCCATCTCGGCCTTGAGGCCGTTCTCGAACCGCACCCCGTAGTAGTAGGGCCGCGCGGTCTCGTTCTCGTGCCGGAAGGGCAGAGCCCGCCCGTCGCGCGAGGTGTCCGGGGTGCCGGGAGTGACCGAGGGCATCACCTGGAAGGTCTGCCGGTCGCCCATCCACGGGCTCGGCTCGTGGCTCGCGCTGAACGCCTGGATCGTCGGCAGGTTGTCCGCGTTGTTCATCCGGGCGTAGTCGTAGAGCCAGCTCAGCGAGCCGGCGTTGGTGACCGGCGTCCAGAAGTTGAAGCCGTGCGGCATCGCGGTCGCGGGGAAGTCGTTGCCGCGGGAGAAACCGCCGCTGGAGTTGGTGCCGCGGGTGGTCAGCGCGTAGTCCGCCAGGTGCGCCTTGGGGCGCTCGGGCGGGACGGGCCGCAGAGCGATGTCGTCCAGCCAGCCGCGGAAGCGCGCCGGGCCCTTCGGCGAGTCGTACGCCACCAGGATCCGGTCGACGGTCTTGCCGGCCGCGACCGAGCCGATCGCCGAGACCACGTTGTTCCACTGGTTGACGTAGAGCACCTTCGCGGCGCCCTGGCCCTGCGGAGTGAGCGCGAACCCGTGCTGGTCGGTGGCGCCGAGGCCGCTCAGATAGGTGCCGTCGGTGAAGGCGAGGTCGACGGAGACGTTCGTGGCGTCGTAGTCACGGTCGCCGTCGGCCATCGACGGGAAGATCCGGTAGGACAGCCGCGTGGCCCGGGTGACGCGCACGTCGACGTCGAAGACCTTGTTGTACGAGTACGCCCGGCCGTCCGCCGTGTGGCGTCCGGCGTAACGCAGGGCGCGCTTTCCGGTGAATCCGGCGCCCGCCTTCGCCGTCGGCGACCCGCTCGGGCCGCGGTCGACGAGCGAGAGCATGTCCCGGGGCACCGGCCCGTCCGCGGCGCCGGTGGAGAACTGCACGTCGGCCAGTTGCAGGATGCCCGAGGCGCCGTCGTTCCGCGTGATCTCCAGCCGGAAGTGGGCGTACTCGGCGGGCTCGGCCAGGTCGTACGTCTTCGTCCGGAACCGTTCGCCGAAGGATTCGCCGGAGCGAGTGTCGAGCGTCTTCCAGTCCTTGCCGTCGGTTGAACCCTTCAGCGTCCAGTCCCTGGGGTCGCGTTCGGCGGCGTCATTGGCCGAGGTGAGCGCGTATGTCACGATTTTCTGTGGTTTGTCCAGGTCGAACTCGACCCAGCCCGTCGGCTCGAAGGTGAGCCATTTGGTGCTCGGTTCGCCGTCGACGAGGTTCTCCTTCACCTCGCCCGCGCCCGTGTTCTCCCCGCTCGCCCGCACGTCCGTGACATGGTCGGTGACGTTGCCCGGTATGCCGCTCGCGTAGCCGCCGTCCACACCGGACGCGCGCTTGCCGCCGTCGGGCGAGGTGTCGACGGTGTTGAGCCAGTCGGGCGCCGGATCGCCCGCCTCGAAGGACGAGGCGAAAGACCTCTCGGTGGCCGGAGCCTGCGGGGGCAGCGCCACCGCCGCCCCCTGGGCGCCTGCCGTCATGACAAAGGCGGCCGTGAGAACGACCGCCGGACCGTATCTGTGCCGAGTTCTGCGCTGCATCGACGAGCACACCCTCCCTGCGCGGTGGACAACGTTGTCAGCTTCATCGCGCAGGAACCAGTAGGGGGTGAAGTGCCCAGGGGTGTCAAGGGTGTTGAGTGCGCCGTTCGGGGGCTATGTCGGTACTTTTTCCGGCACGGGATCCACAGGCGGTCCATATTTCCGCGAGGTCTCAACTCGGAAAAGACCCATGGCCAACCTTGCATTCGATCTTGCTCCGGCGGCCGGAAGTGGACTATACCTGTCGGCGATTCACACGATCTGCACGACCTCGCAGCACGTCCGGTCCGACCTCTTGCGCCACTTCCTGCTCCACCCCTGTTCCACTCCTGTTCCACCTGCTTCACCCTGCTTGACCCGACCGCGGTGCCGGGGAGGATCCGGTTCACCGCCTGAGTCCTGTGAGAAGGCGAGGACTTGAGCATGGGATCCACTTCCGCAGCAAACAACGGCACCGGTGGTGTCGGCCGCCGCGCTCTGATCAAGCGGTCAGCCGCGCTGGGCCTGGTGTCCGTGCCCGCGATGGGCTTCCTGTCCGCGTGTGCCAGCGGCGGCGGCAGCGACAACAACGAGAAGGCGAAGGCGGGCAAGAAGACCGCCCAGAACCCGCTGGGCGTCAATGACACCGCCCAGATGGAGTTCGTCCTCTTCGACGGCGGTTTCGGCAAGGAGTACGCCGAGGACGCCACGAAGATCTACGCCAAGAACTTCCCCAAGGCGCACGTCAAGTTCTCCGCCACCCAGAAGATCCAGTCCACCCTCCAGCCCCGCTTCAACCAGGGCACCCCGCCGGACCTCATCGACAACTCCGGCGCCGAGCAGATGGACATGGGCGTCCTGGTCGGCAAGAACCAGCTCGCCGACCTCACCCCGCTGCTGGACGCCCCCTCCTACGACGACCCGAACAAGAAGGTCCGCGACACCCTGCGCCCGGGCATCGTGGAGATGGGCCAGTTCGACGGCCAGCAGGTCTGGATCCTGTACTACGCCTACACCGTGTACGGCGTCTGGTACTCGCAGAAGGCGCTGGACTCGCTCGACGAGAAGTACCCCGAGACCTGGGACCAGATGCTCGCGGTGTGCGAGAAGGCCAAGAAGAAGGGCATGGCCGGCTGGACGTACGCCGGCAAGTACCCGTACTACCTGCCCTTCTCCCTGTACCCGATGATCGGCAAGGTCGGCGGGCGCGAGGTCCTCGACGCGATCGACAACCTCGAGCCGAACGCCTGGAAGCACCCGGCCGTCAAGGCCTGCTTCGAGGCGTACTACGAGCTGTACAAGAAGGGCTACGTCCTCCAGGGCACCCCGGGCCTGGACCACATCCAGTCGCAGACCGCGTGGGCCAAGGGCAAGGCGCTGTTCATCCCGAACGGCTCCTGGGTGGAGAACGAGTCGGCCAACGTCATCCCGGCCGACTTCAATCTCGCCGTGTCCGCGCCGACCGGCATCGACGCCTCCGACAAGATGCCCTTCGGTACCATCTGGGCCTCCGGCGGCGAGCCGTTCATCGTGCCCGCCAAGGCGAAGAACGGCACCGGTGGCATGGAGCAGCTGCGCATCATGCTCAGCGAGGCGTCCTCGAAGAACTTCACCGCCAAGGTGAAGTCGCTGACCGCGTACAACGGCGGCACGGACGGCATCACCCTCACGCCCGGTCTGAAGTCGGGTGTGGCGGCGCTGGACAAGGCCGGACAGAACGTGGTGAACCCGCGGCTGCAGGACTGGTACGTGCAGCTGCAGAAGGAGAAGATCGGCGTGGCCGGTCTCGGCGAGATGATGGCCGGCCGCCTCACCCCGGCCGAGGCCATCAAGAAGATCCAGGGTTTCGCCGACGAGGCCGCCAAGGACAGCTCGATCAAGCACTACAAGCACCAGTGACGAACCGTCACCAGAGTCCGCCCGGCGCCCTGACCAGCCCGGGCGGCCCCTGGCGGCAGTGCCCGCCCAGAGATCGGGGTCGGTAGTAATGCAGCACGGTAAATACCGGTTCATCGTGGGGTTCCTGGCGGTGCCCCTGGGGCTGTACGCCCTGTTCGTGGTGTGGCCCTTCATCCAGTCCATCTACTACTCGTTCACGGACTGGACGGGTCTGAGCCCCGAATTCAAGATGGTCGGCTTCGACAACTACAAGAGGATGCTCGACGACGAGATCTTCTGGAAGTCGTTGCAGCACAGCCTGTTGTTCGCCCTGGTGCTGCCGCTGGTGACACTCGGTCTGGCGCTGTTCTTCGCCTTCATGATCAATGTGGGCGGGCGGCGGAGAAAGGGCGGGCCGGTCATTTCCGGCGTCCGGGGGTCGTCGTTCTACAAAATCGTGTACTTCTTCCCGCAGGTGCTCTCCATCGCGATCGTCGCTCTGCTGTTCGCCTTCGCGTACAACCCGGAGAGCGGCGCCATCAACTCCGTCCTGCGGGGAATCGGGCTGGACAGCGTGCAGCCCCTGTGGCTGGGTGATCCGAGCCTGGCACTGTGGTGTGTGATGGCCGTTCTGGTCTGGTCGACGGTCGGTTTCTTCGTGGTGCTGTTCTCGGCGGGCATGGCGTCGATCCCGGCGGACCTGTACGAGGCCGCGCTGCTGGACGGGGCGAACCGCTTCACCACGTTCTTCCGCATCACGCTGCCACTGCTGTGGGACACCGTGCAGTCCGGCTGGGTGTACATGGGCATCCTGGCGCTCGGCGCCGAGTCGTTCGCGGTCGTGCAGATCATGACGACCGGACCGGGCGGCCCCGACTACTCGACCACCGTCATGGTCCTGTACGTGTACCAGAAGGCGTTCCGTGACGGGCAGGCCGCCTACGCCACCACGATCGGCGTCGCCCTGCTCGTCGTCACGCTGGCCTTCGCGGCCCTCGTGATGCGGCTGGGCCGGCGCGAGCGGCTGGAGTTCTGATGAAGACGACCGAGTCCCCCGCCCCGATCCCGGCCGAGTCGGGCCTGCCGGTCACCAAGGTGGACGTACCGGCGAAGAAGCCGCGTGCGGCGAAGAAGGAGGGCAGTGCCCTCAACGTCTTCTCGCACGGCATCCTGGTCGTCTGGGCGATCATGGTGGTCATGCCGCTGCTGTGGGCGGTGATGACGTCCTTCAAGGACGACAGCTCCATCTTCGGCTCGCCCTGGTCGCTGCCGGACACGCTGCACTTCGACAACTGGTCGCGAGCCTGGACCGACGCCCATATGAGCGACTACTTCCTGAACACCGTCCTGGTGGTCGGCGGCTCGCTCATCGGCACGCTGGTGCTGGGCTCGATGGCGGCGTACGTACTGGCCCGCTTCGACTTCCCCGGCAACCGCTTCATCTACTACCTGTTCGTCGGCGGCATGAGCTTCCCGATCATGCTGGCGCTGGTCCCGCTGTTCTACGTCGTGAACAACATGGGACTGCTGAACACCATCCACGGCCTGATCCTGGTGTACATCGCGTACTCGCTGCCGTTCACGGTGTTCTTCCTGACCGCGTTCTTCCGCTCGCTGCCGTCGTCGGTGGCGGAGGCGGCGTTCGTGGACGGCGCCTCGCACAGCCGGACGTTCTTCCAGATCATGCTGCCGATGGCCAAGCCGGGTCTGATCAGCGTGGGCATCTTCAACTTTCTGGGCCAGTGGAACCAGTACATGCTCCCGACGGTCCTCAACACCGACCCCGACAAGCGGGTCCTCACCCAGGGCCTGGTCCAGCTGGCCGTCAGTCAGGGCTACAAGGGTGACTGGTCTGGCCTCTTCGCGGGCCTGGTGATGGCGATGCTGCCCGTCCTGGCGGCGTACATCGTCTTCCAGCGCCAGGTGGTCCAAGGGCTGACCGCGGGGGCGCTGAAGTAGCCCCCGGCGGCCGGCGGGCCGCACCGGACGACGTACGCCGCTCCCCAGGGGGCGGCGTACGCGTGTGCCGGGTGCGCGGGGGCCGTTTCGGGGTACTCCGGTGCGGAAACCACCCGGCCCGGACGCGCCCCCGCCCCCACGCTCTCCGTAGCCCTGTGCGACCGTGTGGACGCGGCCCGTTCCGCTGTCGGAGACTGCCCGTGAGGGGTTGTGCACGGAGGTGGAAAGTGTTCAACCTCTTGACGGGAGTCACCCCGAACGGCTCAGCTTAGAGTTCACTAGTTGGACATAGAGCGGGGCCTCATCGAAGCGGTCCCGTGCGCAGGAGGTCGTCGTGGAGACTCCGGGGTCGCAGTCGTCGCTGCACCGAGCCAACCTGGAGCGGGTCGTACGCGCCGTTCGGCTGGCGGGATCGCTCACCCAGGCGGAGATCGCGAGGACCACGGGCCTGTCCGCGGCAACGGTCTCCAACATCGTCCGTGAACTCAAGGACGGCGGAACGGTCGAGGTCACGCCCACCTCGGCGGGCGGGCGCAGGGCCCGCAGCGTCAGCCTCAGCGGCGACGCGGGCATCGTCGTCGGCGTCGACTTCGGGCACACCCACCTGCGCGTCGCCGTGGGCAACCTCGCCCACCAGGTGCTCGCCGAGGAGTCCGAGCCGCTGGACGTCGACGCCTCCTCCGCGCAGGGCCTGGACCGGGCCGAGGAGCTGGTGAATCGCCTGATCGCAGCAACGGGGGTCGACCGGTCCAAAGTCGCCGGCGTGGGCCTCGGCGTACCGGGTCCGATCGACGTCGAGTCCGGCACCCTGGGGTCCACCGCGATCCTGCCCGGCTGGACCGGCACCAAGCCCGCCGAGGAGCTCAAAGGCCGCCTGGGCGTGCCCGTCTACGTGGACAACGACGCCAACCTCGGCGCCCTCGGCGAGCTGGTCTGGGGCAGCGGCAGGGGCGTGCGCGACCTGGCGTACATCAAGGTCGCCAGCGGTGTGGGCGCCGGTCTGGTGATCGACGGCAAGATCTACCGCGGCCCGGGTGGCACTGCGGGAGAAATCGGACATATTACTCTTGATGAATCCGGACCGGTCTGCCGCTGCGGGAACCGCGGCTGCCTGGAGACCTTCGCGGCCGCGCGCTATGTGCTGCCGCTGCTCCAGTCCAGCCATGGCACCGACCTCACCATGGAGGGCGTCGTACGGCTGGCCAAGGACGGAGACCCGGGCTGTCGTCGGGTGATCGCCGACGTCGGCCGCCACATCGGCAGTGGAGTGGCCAATCTCTGCAACTTGCTGAACCCGAGCCGGGTGGTCCTGGGCGGTGATCTCGCCGAGGCCGGTGAGCTTGTGCTCGGGCCGATCAGGGAGTCCGTCGGCCGCTACGCGATCCCCAGCGCGGCGCGCCAACTGTCCGTTCTCCCGGGGGCACTTGGGGGCCGTGCGGAGGTGCTCGGAGCGCTCGCGCTCGCGCTCAGCGAGATGGGCGATTCGACACTTTTGGACGGCGCGCCGACTACGGCCGTGCCTGCCTTCACTTAGAGAACGGATGGCACCGTTGCCATCTCGTTAAGGATTTACTTCTTGACGTCGTACGTGTGGCCGAGTTGACTTCCAGCCACCTCGGCCGCAACGACGCGGCCTCGTCAGGGAGGTTTTTCGAAGTGAACACGCGTATGCGTCGTGCCGCTGTAGCCGTGGCCGCTGGTGCAATGGCTGTTTCGCTCGCCGCCTGTGGCAGCGCGAAGGAGTCCGGCGGCAGCAAGACCGAGTCCTCCGGCTCCGCCGCCGGCAAGGGCGACAACATCAAGGTCGGTCTGCTCCTGCCGGAGAACAAGACCGCTCGCTACGAGAAGTTCGACCGGCCCCTGATCGAGAAGAAGATCAAGGAGCTGACCAACGGCAAGGCGACCATCCAGTACAACAACGCCCGCCAGGACGCCAACCTCCAGGCCCAGCAGGTCGACACCATGATCACCAACAAGGTGGACGTGCTGATCCTGGACGCGGTCGACGCCAAGGCCATCCAGAACTCCGTCAAGAAGGCCACGGACGCCGGCATCAAGGTCGTCGCCTACGACCGCCTCGCCGAGGGCCCGATCAGCGGCTACACCTCGTTCGACAACGTCGAGGTCGGCAAGACCCAGGGCAGCGCCCTGATCAAGGCCCTGGGCGACAAGGCCACCAAGTCCTCCAAGATCGTCATGATCAACGGCTCGGTGACCGACCCCAACGCCGCCCAGTTCAAGCAGGGCGCTCACTCGGTCCTCGACCCCAAGGTGACCATCGCCAAGGAGTACGACACCAAGGAGTGGTCGCCGGACAACGCCAACTCCGAGATGGAAGCCGCGATCTCGGCGGTCGGCAAGAACAACATCGCGGGCGTGTACTCCGCCAACGACGGCATGGCCGGCGGTATCATCACCGCCCTCAAGGCCGCGGGCGTGAAGGTCCCGGTCACCGGCCAGGACGCCGAGCTGGCCGGTGTGCAGCGCATCGTCACCGGCGACCAGTACATGAGCGTCTACAAGCCGTACGCGCCGGAGGCCGACGCCGCCGCCGAGATGGCCGTCGCGCTCGCCCAGGGCAAGTCGCTCGACTCCATCGCCAAGAACAAGGTCAACAGCGCCAGCGAGAAGGACATCCCGTCCGTCCTGGTCCCGGTCACCTCGCTGACCCAGGCCAACATCAAGGACACTGTCGTCAAGGACGGTGTCTACACCATCGACGAGATCTGCACCGCCAAGTACAAGGCGGCCTGCGACAAGATCGGTCTGAAGTAAGCCGCGGCCGTCCGCGCCCGCCGGGACGCCCCGAGCAGTCCCGGCGCACCCGGACCGGCCCCCCACAAGCAGCACACGCTGCTTCCCCGCTCCTCCGGCGCCCCGCGCATCGGACAGCCCCGCAAGCTCAGTGGCGGGGCGCCGGACGGAACACCCCCCCCCATAACTCTTCTGCACAACCCTTCCGCCGGGTCAGGCGGCGAAGGAGATGGTTCACGTGTCCGCTACGCCCGTGCTGGCGTTGCGCGGGGTCTCCAAGCGGTTCGGTGCCGTTCAGGCGCTCACCGACGTAGAGCTTGAGGTCCACGCCGGTGAAGTGGTCGCCCTGGTGGGCGACAACGGCGCCGGAAAGTCCACGCTGGTCAAGACGATCGCCGGCGTGCACCCCATCGATGAGGGCGCCATCGAATGGGAGGGCAGGAAGGTCTCGATCAGCAGGCCGCACGACGCCCAGGCCCTGGGCATCGCGACGGTCTACCAGGACCTCGCGCTCTGCGACAACATCGATGTCGTCGGCAACCTCTTCCTCGGCCGTGAGCTGAGGAAGTGGGGTGTCCTCGACGAGGTCGAGATGGAGCGGCGCTCGCAGGAACTGCTGCGCACCCTCTCGATCCGCATACCCAGCGTCCGGATCCCGATCGCCTCGCTCTCCGGCGGTCAGCGCCAGACCGTGGCCATCGCGCGTTCCATGCTCGGCGAGCCCAAGCTGGTCATCCTCGACGAGCCCACCGCCGCCCTCGGCGTCGAGCAGACCGCACAGGTGCTCGACCTGGTGGAGCGGCTGCGGGAGCGCGGGCACGCCGTCATCCTCATCAGTCACAACATGGCCGACGTCAAGGCCGTCGCCGACAAGGTCGCGGTCCTGCGTCTCGGCCGTAACAACGGTGTCTTCGAGGTCAAGACGACCTCGCAGGAAGAGATCATCTCCGCCATCACCGGCGCCACCGACAACGCAGTGACCCGCCGTGCGGCCCGCACGACCAGCGCGACCGGGGAGGTTTCCAAGTGAGCATCGACAAGACCTCCGCGACCGAGCAGGACGAGCAGGTCGTGAACCCCGAGGCGGCCGCCGGCGCCGACGTCGCCGTCGACCCCCGGCTCCTCGTCCGTGAGCAGGGTCTCGCGGGCTACCTGGGTGAGTTCAAGCGCAAGGTGAAGGCGGGCGAGCTGGGCTCCATGCCCGTCATCCTCGGCCTGATCATCATCTGTGTCGTCTTCCAGAGCCTGAACTCCGAGTTCCTGTCCTCGCAGAACATCAGTGACATCACCGTCACGATGGTCGGCACGGGCATGATCTCCGTCGGCATCGTGTTCGTGCTGCTCCTCGGCGAGATCGACCTGGCGGTCGGCTCGGTCAGCGGCGCGGCCAGTGCCATCGCCGCCGTCCTCGCCGTCAACCAGGGCTGGCCCGAATGGGCGGCCGTGGTCCTCGCGATCGTCGCCGGCTGCGCCATCGGCGCCGCGCACGGCTTCTTCTTCGCCGTTCTCGGCGCTCCCGCCTTCGCCGTCACCCTGGCCGGTCTGCTGTTCTGGCTCGGCTTCATGCTGAAGATCCTCGGCGAGAACGGCACGATCAACCTCGACAGCGAGGGCTTCATCGGCAAACTGACCACGTACTTCTTCACCGACGTCGCCGCCGCGTACGGGCTGGCCGCCGTCGTCGTGGTGGTGTTCTTCCTCTCCTCCTTCCTCGGCAACCGGCGCCGCGAGGCCGCGGGCATCCCGTCCCGGCCGATGAGCGACACCGTGCTGCGGACGGTGCTGCTCGCGGTGATCTCCTTCGCCGCGGCGTACATGTACAACCAGTACAAGGGCCTGCCGCTGGCCACGGTGATCTTCCTCGCGTTCCTGATCGCCACGGACTTCCTGCTGCGCCGTACCACCTACGGCCGCAAGGTGTTCGCGCTCGGCGGCAGCGTCGAGGCCTCCCGGCGTGCGGGTATCAACGTCACCGCCGTGCGGATCTCCGTGTTCGCGATCTCCGGTGGGTTCGCGGCGATCGGCGGCCTGTTCCTGGCGTCGAAGATCGCCTCGGCCAACCAGAGCGCCGGTACGGGTGACCTGCTGATGAACGCGATCGCCGCGGCGGTCATCGGTGGTACGTCGCTGTTCGGTGGCCGTGGGCGCACGTGGAACGCGCTGCTCGGTGTGCTGGTGATCGTTTCCATCCAGTACGGACTGCAGCTGGAGTCCATCGCGGAGCCGGTGAAGTACATGATCACGGCGGCTGTGCTGCTGACCACGGTGGTCATCGACTCCATCACCCGTAAGACGCAGAAGACCGCGGGTCGCGCGTAGCGCTCCGCGTTCAGCGCCGCAGGGGGTGCGGGCGTGACCGCGCGTGCCGGTCCGTCGTGGCTGGTCGCGCAGCTCCCCGCGCCCCTGAGGTGAGTCCAGTCGCCCGGCACCTGACAGGTGCCGGGCACTGTCGTGTCATGGGGGCGGACATCGTTTCCGCGGGCGGAACATTAGACTCGACAAGCCCGGCAATTGCTCGATCAGCTCTACTGCAAGGAGGCACGGGTGCCGCTGCTGACCCGCATCACGGGACCGCGCGATCTGGACCGGCTCAGCCTGGAGGAGCTGGACCAGCTGGCCGGGGAGATCCGGACCTTCCTCGTCGAGGCGGTCTCCAAGACCGGCGGCCACCTCGGTCCGAACCTCGGCGTCGTGGAGCTGACCATCGCCCTGCACCGCGTCTTCGAGTCGCCGAAGGACAAGGTGCTGTGGGACACCGGCCACCAGTCCTACGTGCACAAGCTGCTCACCGGCCGGCAGGACTTCTCCAAGCTGAAGATGAAGGGCGGCCTGTCGGGCTACCCCTCGCAGGCCGAGTCCGAGCACGACGTCATCGAGAACAGTCATGCCTCCACGGTGCTCGGCTGGGCCGACGGCATCGCCAAGGCCAACCAGCTGCTCAAACGGGACGCCCACGTCGCCGCCGTCATCGGTGACGGCGCGCTGACCGGTGGCATGGCCTGGGAGGCGCTGAACAACATCGCCGACGCCAAGGACCGCCCGCTCGTCATCGTCGTCAACGACAACGAGCGCTCCTACGCGCCGACCATCGGCGGCCTCGCGAACCACCTGGCGACCCTGCGCACCACCGACGGCTACGAGCGCTTCCTGGCCCGCACCAAGGACCTCCTGGAGCGCACCCCGGTCGTCGGCCGCCCCCTCTACGACACGCTGCACGGCGCGAAGAAGGGGCTGAAGGACTTCATCACCCCGCAGGGCATGTTCGAGGACCTCGGTCTGAAGTACGTCGGCCCGATCGACGGCCACGACATCGAGGCCCTGGAGTCCGCGCTGGCCCGCGCCAAGCGGTTCGGCGGCCCGGTGATCGTGCACTGCCTCACCGAGAAGGGCCGCGGCTACCAGCCCGCCCTGCAGGACGAGGCCGACCGCTTCCACGCCGTCGGCAAGATCCACCCCGACACGGGCCTGCCGATCGCCACCTCCGGCGCCGACTGGACGAGTGTCTTCGGCGACGAGATGGTCAAGCTCGGCAAGGAGCGCAAGGACATCGTCGCCATCACGGCCGCGATGCTCCAGCCCGTCGGTCTGGACCGCTTCGCGAAGGCGTTCCCGGAGCGGGTCTACGACGTCGGCATCGCCGAGCAGCACGGCGCCGTCTCCGCCGCCGGCCTCGCCCACGGCGGACTGCACCCGGTCTTCGCGGTGTACGCCACCTTCCTCAACCGCGCCTTCGACCAGGTCCTCATGGACGTGGCCCTGCACAAGTGCGGGGTGACGTTCGTGCTCGACCGGGCCGGCGTCACCGGCACCGACGGCGCCTCGCACAACGGCATGTGGGACATGTCGATCCTCCAGGTCGTGCCCGGCCTGCGGCTCGCCGCGCCGCGCGACGCCGACCAGGTCCGCGCCCAGCTGCGGGAGGCCGTCGAGGTCAAGGACGCGCCGACGGTGGTGCGCTTCTCCAAGGGCGCCGTCGGCCCCGCCGTACCGGCCGTGGGCCGGGTCGGCGGCATGGACGTGCTGCGCGAGCCGGGCACGGACCGCCCGGACGTCCTGCTGGTCTCGGTGGGCGCGCTCGCCCCGATGTGCCTGGAGGTCGCCGGCCTGCTGGACAAGCAGGGCATCTCCACCACCGTCGTCGACCCGCGCTGGGTCAAGCCGGTGGACGAGGCGATGGCCCCGCTCGCCGAGCGCCACCGGGTCGTCGTCACCGTCGAGGACAACAGCCGCGTCGGCGGTGTCGGCTCCGCCGTCGCGCAGGCCCTGCGCGACGCCGGCGTGGACGTGCCGCTGCGCGACTTCGGCATCCCGCCGCGCTTCCTCGACCACGCCTCCCGCGCCGAGGTGCTCGCCGAGATCGGGCTGACCGCGCCCGACATCGCACGCCAGGTCACGGGCCTCGTGGCCAAGCTCGACGGCCGGTTCGAGCGCGCCGCCGCCGAGGTCGAGCCGGTCCGCGACTGAGCCCCGACGTGCCGGAATGGGCCGGTTGCGCCACTGTGAAGAGTGGTGCGACCGGCCCGTTTGCGTGATGAGGCCCACGGTGGGGCATACGCACCACACCCCCTCTCGACCCTGTCGAGGACGACACAGCGTGGGAGGTCACCGTGAGCAGCACCCTCTTCCGGACGAAAAGGGTCGAGCAGTCGATCGCCGACACCGAGGAACCCGAGCACGCGCTCAAGAAATCCCTGTCCGCGCTGGACCTGACCGTCTTCGGCGTCGGTGTGATCATCGGCACCGGCATCTTCGTGCTCACCGGAACGGTCGCCAAGAACAACGCCGGTCCGGCGACGGCGCTCGCCTTCGTCGTGGCGGGCGTGGTCTGCGCCCTGGCCGCGCTGTGCTACGCCGAGTTCGCGTCCACGGTCCCGGTCGCCGGGTCGGCGTACACGTTCTCCTACGCCTCCCTGGGCGAATTCCCCGCCTGGATCATCGGCTGGGACCTCGTCCTGGAGTTCGCCCTCGGCACGGCGGTGGTCGCCGTCGGCTGGTCCGGTTACGTCGCCTCGCTGCTGGACAACGCGGGCTGGCATCTGCCCGCGGCGCTCGGCACACGCGACGGCGCCCACGGCTTCGGCTTCGACATCCTCGCGGCCGCGCTCGTGCTCGTCCTCACCGGCATCCTCGTGGTCGGCACCAAACTCTCCGCGCGCGTGACCTCGGTCGTCGTCGCGATCAAGGTGACGGTCGTCCTCATCGTCATCATCGCGGGTGCCTTCCTGGTCAACGGCGACAACTACCACCCCTTCATCCCGCCGCAGAAGGCGGTGGAGGCGGGCGGCAGCCTGAAGTCGCCGCTGATCCAGCTGATCTTCGGCTGGGCGCCGTCCAACTTCGGTGTGATGGGCATCTTCACCGCGGCGTCCGTCGTCTTCTTCGCCTTCATCGGTTTCGACGTCGTCGCCACGGCCGCCGAGGAGACCAGGAACCCGCAGCGCGACATGCCGCGCGGCATCCTCGGCTCGCTGTTCATCTGCACGGCGCTCTACGTCGCCGTGTCGATCGTCGTGACCGGTATGGAGCACTACACCAAGCTGTCCATCACCGCGCCGCTCGCCGACGCCTTCAAGTCCACCGGGCACCCGTGGTTCGCGGGCCTGATCAGTTTCGGCGCCGCGGTGGGCCTGACCACGGTCTGCATGATCCTGCTGCTGGGGCAGACCCGGGTCTTCTTCGCGATGAGCCGTGACGGGCTGCTGCCGCGCTTCTTCTCGCACGTCCACCCGCGGTTCAGGACCCCGCACCGGCCCACGATCCTGCTCGGCGTCCTCATCGCGATCCTCGCCGGCTTCACCCCGCTCAGCGAGCTGGCCGAGCTGGTGAACATCGGCACGCTGTTCGCGTTCGTGGTGGTCGCCATCGGTGTGATCATCCTGCGGCGCTCCCGGCCCGAGCTGCCCCGTTCCTTCCGCACCCCGTGGGTGCCCGTGATCCCGATCCTGTCGGTGTGCGCCTCGCTGTGGCTGATGCTCAACCTGCCGGCCGAGACATGGGTCCGCTTCGGCATCTGGATGGCGATCGGCTTCGTCGTCTACTTCCTGTACGGCCGCAGCCACAGCCGCCTGGCCGTGCGCGAACGCGCCGCGGCGGGCGAGGCGGCGGGCCCCGGCCCCGGCGCCGGCACGGCGCCGTGACTCCGCAGCGGGGGAGGCGGAGCGGCTAGGGGGCGGAGCGGGACGGACAGACGCCACGACGGGACGGCCACCGGCGGGCGGGACGGCCACCGGCGGGCGGGGCGGCCACCCCGGGCGGGGCGGCCACCCCGGGCGGGGCGGCCACCACGGGCGGGACGGCCACCCCGGGCGGCGGGGCGTCCCGGCCCACGGGGGCGTGCGGCCGGGGGCCGGGGGCGGCGGCTCTGTCGCATACCGCCTGCGGCAGGGGCGCGGCGTCGGAACCGGGCATCACCTGCGGCCGGGGGTGGCGGCTCAGCGGTGTACCGCTCGCGGCCGGGGCGACGGCTCGGTCGCGTACCGCTCTTCGCCGGGGCGACGGCTCAGTCGCGTACCGCTCGTGGGCCCGTAACCTCCGCGCCCAGTTCCGTGACGCGGCGGCGCAGTTCGCGGTCGGCGGTGACGACCAGGCAGCGGCGGCCCGTGGCGCGGGCGACCAGGTCGACCATGTGGTCGTCGCCGCTGCCGGGGGCGTCCTCGACGTGGACGCCGGGCACGGAGGCCACCCCGCGCGCGGCGCCTTCGACGACGAGGACGATGTCCATGGCGCCGCCGTCACCGCCGTATCCGGGAAGCCCCCGTTCCGCCAGCCGGTCCCGCAGGCGTTCGGCGGCGCCGCGCCGGTCGCGCCACCAGCCGTCGGGCACCGACCCGACGACGTTGGCGCCGTCGACGATCACGAGCAGGGGGGTGGTGTCGTCCATGGGGGCTAGCCTCGCACGGCGCCCCGGAGCAAGGGGCCGGACGGTCGCGGGCCGCGGCGGGCTCAGCCGCCCTTCGCGGGGGACTTCTTCGCGGACTCCGGGATCTCGGTGTCGCTGCGCAGCGCCTTCCAGAGCGACGACGCCTGCGGCTCGGCGGCCACCACACGGTTCGGGTCGACCTTGTCGTACGCCACCGGGAGCATGATCGTCTCCATGGTGTCCGGGTTCACGCCGTTCAGGCTGCGGCCGAACTCCGCGAGCTTCGTCAGCGACGCGAGGTCGGAGTCGGTGGTCAGCGCGGCGGTGAGCTGGTCGGCGATCTTGTAGGCCTTGGTGGGGCTGCCCAGCAGGTCCTGCTTCTTGATCTCCGACAGCAGGGCCATCATGAACTGCTGCTGCAGCCCGATACGGCCGAGGTCGCTGCCGTCGCCGATACCGTGCCGAGTGCGTACGAACTGCAGGGACTGCGTGCCGTCGAGGCGGTGGGTGCCCGCGCTCAGGTCCAGCCCGCTGGACTTGTCGTGGATGTCCTGGTCGACGGTGACGGTGACGCCGCCTATCGCGTCCACCAGCCCCTTGAAGCCGGCGAAGTCGATCTCCACATAGTGGTCCATGCGGACGCCGGACATCTGCTCCACGGTCTTCACCACACACGCCGGACCGGCCAGCGAGTAGATGGAGTTGAACATCACACGCTTCGCCGAGGCCACCGTCGAACCGTCCGACTTGGTGCACTCGGGGCGGGTCACCAGGGTGTCGCGGGGGATGCTGACGGCGACGGCCTGGGTGCGGCCGTCGGGTATGTGCATCACCAGCGCGGTGTCCGAACGTGCCCCGGAGACATCGGCCTTGTCCAGCGCGGCGTTGGCCCCCGCGCGCGAATCGGAGCCGAGGATCAGGATGTTCTGCCCGGACGTGGGCAGTTTCTCGGGCCGGTCGTCACCGATCGCCTTGTCGATGTCGACGCCCTTGATGTTCCCGTCGAGGTCGCTGTAGAGCCAGTAACCGGTGCCGGCGGCGGCGACCACGACCACCCCGAGGGCGAGGAGGATCTTACGACCGGTGCGACGCTTCCCGGTTCTGCGCTTGCCCCCTCTGCCGCCACGGCGCCTGGACGGCGCGTCCGTATCGCTGCTCTGGGGCGTCGAGACGTGGCTCATCCTGCTTCTGAGTCCTCGTGAGGTCATGGCCCGCCAGGGCCGCTGCTTGGGGCGTTGAGGACTCGGGTGTGGGGAGAGCCGGTCCGTGGCTGCCAGAACGATCGTGTCACTATAGGCAGCCCATCAACCGATCATGCGCTGGATATGACGCATTTGTAAACGCGAAGCGAAGAATTAGTATGCGCGCATGACGTGGCTGATCACTGGCGGAGCGGGATTCATCGGAGCGCACGTAGTCCGCGCCATGCTGGCGGCGGGCGAGGCCGTGGCGGTGTACGACGATCTGTCCACCGGCGACCGCAAGCGCGTCCCCGACAGCGTGCCCTTCGTCCAGGGCTCGGTCCTGGACGCGGAACTGCTCCGCTCGACTCTGCCCGACCTGCGCATTTCCGGCATCGTCCACCTCGCGGCCAAGAAGCAGGTCGGGGAGTCGGTGGAACGGCCGCTGTACTACTACCGCGAGAACGTGCAGGGCCTTCAGACGCTGCTGCAGGCCGCCGCCGACGCCGGTGTGCGGCGGTTCCTCTTCTCCTCCTCGGCGGCCGTGTACGGCATGCCCGATGCGGACCTGGTGACGGAGGACACACCCTGTTCGCCCGTGAACCCGTACGGGGAGACCAAGTTGGCGGGGGAGTGGCTGGTGCGGGCGGCCGGCCGGGCGCACGGCATGACCACGGCCTGCCTGCGGTACTTCAACGTCGCGGGTTCGGCGGCCGACCACCTCGCGGACACCGGGGTCTTCAACCTCGTCCCGATGGTGTTCCAGAAGCTCATGCAAGGCGCCGCGCCCGTCGTCTTCGGGGACGACTACGACACCGAGGACGGCACCTGCGTACGGGACTTCGTCCACGTCGACGACATCGCCTCGGCGCATGTGGCTGCCGCGCGCGCCCTTGCAGACCGGGAGCCGGGCAGTGACCTGACGGTCAACGTCGGGCGCGGTGAAGGCGTTTCGGTGCGCGAGATGATCGCGCTGATCGGCGAGGTGACGGGTCATGGCTCGGCCGCAGCACCGCTGACGGCGCCCCGTCGCGCCGGGGACCCGGCCCGCGTCGTCGCGTCGGCCGAGCGTATGCGCGCCGAGCTCGGCTGGACCGCGCGCCACGACGCGCGAGCGATGGTCGCCTCCGCGTGGGCCGGCTGGTGCGCGCGCCATCCGGCGGCCCGCGCCTGAGCGCAAGGGGCTGCCGCCGTTGGCCGTGAACCGGCTGCGGGGCCGCGGCTCCGGGCTCGGGCACCGTCGGGGGTCGGCCGGTCGCCGTTCACCCCCTCCGGCAGTCGAACATATGATGCAGTGACCAGGCCGCAGCCCGATCGGGGCCCGGCCGGCGGGAAGGACGACGACGGACCATGCGGGCCAGTAGCGCGCTCGACAACGGGCGACGGCAGCGGGCCGACGGCATCGCACCAGGCCCGTCCGGCACTCTCCCGGCGGTGTTGTCCGGACCGTGGGCGGTGCTCGGGCACGACGGCAGGCTCATGGTGTTCGCGCACGTCGACCAGGTGGTGCTGCGCTGGACCGAGACCAGACCCGCGGGCCCCGGCTGGTCGGGCCCGGACGCCCTGCCGGCGGAGGGCGTGGGCCGGATCGCCCTCGCCCAGGGCGGCAACCGTTATGTGCATCTGATCGGCCGCCGTGTGCGCGGCGCCGACGACGCCCCGCCGACCGTGGACCTCGTCTACGCGGTGCAGTACCAGGCCGGCCGTCCGCTGAGCGAGTGGCGCTCGGTCGGCAATCCCCATGCCAAGCGGGAGCGGACGGCCCAGATGGGGGAGCCGGCCGTCACGGTGGACACCGCCGGCACGCTGTACGTCTTCGTCCCCACGGCCGAGGGACGGGTGGCCTTGCGCCGCGAGGACGCCCAGGGGCGTTGGGAGCCCTGGCGCGATCTGCAGGTCGCCGCCGCCCTGGACACACCGGCGGCCGGCGCCACCTCGACGGGCCGGGTGGAACTCCTCGCCCCTGCGTTCGACGGGGCCCTGACCTGGTATCAGCAGCAGCCCGGCGGGCCCCTGGAGCGAGGGCACGATCTCACCGTGGCGCCACTACCCGGTTCGGCGACAGCGGTGGAGACCTCGCCCGGTCGCCTCACCTATCTGCTGACCGACGTCCGCAGCGGCGGGATCGTCGTCGTGCGTCCCGGCGAGTGGCCGGTGCCGGTGGGCGGGAACCCGGGCGACGGGCGCCATGCGGGGCTTGCCACCGTGCTCGACGGCTATCCCTGCATGGTGCTCGCCCACCGCGACGCAGGGGGGCGGATCGTGTTGGGCGTCTGTCCCGCGGAGGACGAGCGCAACGGAGTCTGGTGGATCGACACCACCATCGCGTGCCTGGGCGACCCCGTGCTCGCCCTGGACGGGCACGGCCGCGTCGTGGTTCTCGCCGTGGCGCCGGACGGCACCCTGATCCTGGCCCGCCAGGAGAGGGGGCCGGGGCTGACGCTCGGGGACTGGAAGCGCATATGACCGTGCCGGGAGCCGCTCCCGCGAGAAGGACGTGAGGGCATGACGCGAAGGACCGACCGCCGACCGGGAGCCGCCGCCGACTCGCCGGCGACCGGGCAGACGGTCGCCGTCGTCGTTCCTGAACCCGGCGACGCGGTGCCGCTCGTCGCGCTGCAGCCGCTCGGTGCGCGGATCGCGGTTGTCTGCATGCGGGCGGGGAGCAAGGAGACGCGTACGGCGCTCGACCGCGCCCTCGCGGCGGCCCGCGAACGCGGCTGCCGGCCGCTCGGCGGCGTACGCGTACTGGGCGCCGGCTCCGGTGACGAGGTCACGGCGCTGCTCGGCGCGTTGCGGGAGATCGAGCCGGAGCGGCTGCACACGCTGGACCCCGACCCCGTGCACGTCGCCGTCGACGAGGCGAGCGGTGTGCCGTCGTACGACGTGCCGGCGGCGCACGCGGACACAGCGGCGCAAGCGCTGACGGCTGCTCGCGCCTGGCAGCGGGAGACGGGCCGGCCACTGTTCGCCGATTGCCACCGCGCCGGCTCGGACCCGGCGCTGGGGGCCGCCTCCTGCCGGCGCTACCCCGAGCCCGTGAACTGGCTGTCGACCGGATTCGACGGCAGGTTGACCGCCTTCGTCCCTACGGTGGGCGGTGTGGTGCGGTGGTGGCAGGAGGCGCCGGGCGACGCCTGGCGTGGACCGCAGGCGGTGGAGGGCGCAGGCCTGCTGCCGGGCCTGTGCGTGGTGTCCGATGCGCACGGTTTCCCCCACTTGTTCGGACTGCGCCGGACCGCCCGTGCCGACGGCGGCGCGGACGTCGAGGTCGTCCACGCGGCCCAGTACGGCACGGATCGGCCGCTGACGCCGTGGCTCTCGCTCGGAGGTCCGAACGTCGCCGCTTGGCGCAAGGGGCGGGAGATCGGTTTCCCCGCAGCGGCCTTCGACGCCGCGGGCAGTCTGTTCGTCTTCGTCCGCAACTTCGGACACAGCGTCAGCTACCGCTGCCGGTCGGTCGACGGCACCGTGACCAACTGGCACCACCTCGGCGGCACCCGAGTCGCCGACGACCTCGTCGCGGTGACGTCCGCGCACGGCACGGTCGAGGTGTTCGCGCGGGCGCGCGACACTGCCGCGGTCGTCAGGTGGTACCAGCGCGCAGACGGCGCCTGGACGGAGGACCGGACGGTGCCGTTCGCCGCCCGGCCCGGGACCCTGGCGCCGGGAGCGGAACCCGGAACCGTGTGCTACCGCGAATTCCATACCAATGAGGCGTTCGTCTGGGCCCCGGGTGCCCCGGCCCCGTGCCCGCTGGGCGATGCCGGGGGCACCGGCCCCGTGGCGGCCGCACGGCCCGTGGAGGTCGACGGCTGGGCGTACACGGTGCTGGCGCGCACGGGATCCGCGGGCGCCGGTTCCGTGGGTCTTCATCCCGAGGGGCGGCCGGACGCGGGGGTGTGGTGGCAGGACATCGCCGGCGAGGCGTACGGCACGCCCTCGGTAGCCGTCGACCGAACGGGCCGGCTCAGCGTCGCATGCCGTACGCCGGGTGCCGGCCTGACGGTCGCCCACCGGGACGAGCGGGCCGGCTCGCTCACCTTGGGCAGCTGGCGCTCGGTCGGCTGACGGACACCCGCGGGCAGCCTGCGGAGTCGGCGGCTTCACGCCGCGTAAGGCCGATGGTACGCCTCGTGTCGTTGTCTTCCGCGAAGGCTGCAAATGGTTGTACGCAGCACCATGTGATCCACATCGCGATGTGCGTCAGGTCAATTCAGATCGACATTCAAGTTAAAGATTGGTTAGAGTTCACGCTGTTCATGTGATCGAGGTGTGAATATCTGTCCGATCTCTTGAATCCCTGCGGTGCATTGGTGCGTCCACAGGGCGATATGTCCTGCCTTGTGTGTACCGAGGGGTTATGGCCAAGCTGTCGCTGCGGGCTGTCCAAAAACTGACCTGCAAGAAGCGCGATGCCTGGTGGACCGTCTTCCTGGTGGACCCCGTGGCCACGCGCATGCTGATCGTCTTCGCCCGCTTCCGGTTCATCACGCCCAACCGTGTCACCTGGGCCGCGCTCTTCATCGGGCTGGCCTCGGCCGGTTTCTTCCTCAAGGGCGACACACAGTCGCTGCTCATCGGCGCTCTGCTGTACCACCTGAGCTTCATCCTCGACTGCATCGACGGCAAGCTCGCCCGGCTCAAGGGCAACGGCACCGTCTTCGGCGGCTGGCTCGACTACGTCTTCGACCGCATCCGCGTGCTGTTCTGCGCACTGGCGTTGATGGGTGGTCAGTTCCTGCGCACGGACGACGAGCGCTTCCTGCTCGCCGCGCTCGTCGTGGTCTTCCTCGACATGCTGCGCTACGTCGACGCGCTGCAGATCTACAAGATGCGTCAGTCGATGCGCACCAAGATCGAGAAGGTTACCCGGGAACGCGCCGAGGAACGGCGCTCCGCGAAGGAGTACGCGGAGCGGGAAGCCCGCGCCGAGGCCGCCCGCGCCAGGCACCAGGCCCACGACACCACCGTACAGGCCGACACGCCCCAGATCGTCTTCATGGAAGATCTGCTGCGCGACAACCCCGCCACCCCTGTGGAGACTCTCCGTCAGGAGGCCGGCGCCGACAATGTCGTCGACCTTCACGAGCAGTTCCGCGGGCAGTTTCCGTGGTACACCCGCATCCGCCGGATGATGCTGCGCACCCGGGTCCGCCCCCACCTGATCAGCGGCATCGAGTTTCAGATGTTCATCTTCATCGTCGGCCCGCTGATCGGCCGGATCCTCATGACCACCGTGGTCTCCGCGGCCCTGTTGATGCTCTTCGAGCTCGTGATCATGTACAAGTTCTGGCTCTCCACCCGTGACTTCACCCGTGTCATGGAGGAGCTCGACCCCACGCCGGCCACCGCCGGCACCATCGCTCCGCACCTGTACCGCGGCCGCCACCGTCAGGCCGCACAGGAGGCCCTGCTCGCCGACGAGCGCTTCAGGGCCCCGGAACCGGACGACGATCCCGGCTTCCGGCCCTACCCGCAACCGAACGACACCTCCCGCGAGAACGACCTGACCCAAGTCCCTTACGGACTCCCGCACGTGCCCCGACAGCCCGGCGACACCATGCCGCTCACCCAGTTCGGGTACGCGGCCTCCGCCGAGCCGTTCGGGACGTCGGGGCTCCAGGACAACTCGCGATGACGCCAACCGCAGGACGACTTCCCATGCAGCAGGTGCACAACGGCGACAACTACTGGGTGACGGTGGTCATACCGGCCTACAACGCGGCCACCACCATCGGCAAGGCCCTCCAGTCCGCCGTGAACCAGACCTACGAGCTGGTCGAGGTGATTGTCGTCGACGACGCCTCCACCGACGGCACCCTCGAGGTCGTCGCCAACTTCGCCGGGAACAACCCCCGGGTGCGCGTGCTGCGCCGCCCCGAGAACAGCGGCGGCGTCGGCGCCCCCCGCAACTGGGGCATCGCCCAGGCGGGCGGACGCTGGGTGATGTTCCTGGACGCCGACGACGAACTGCCGCCCCGCGCCTGCGAGCGGCTCGTCGAGAGCGCGCTGGAGACCGGCAGTGACATCACCGCGGGCAAGGCGCTGCGCGTCAACCGGGCCACCGGGGAGTCCGAACCGTGGGCGCCGGAGGTCTACGCCCTGGGCCGCACGGTGGCCAACCTCGAGGAGTTCCCGCCGCTGCTGTCGGACCCGATCGCCGCAGCCAAGCTCTACAGCGTGGAGTTCCTGCGCTCGGCCGACGTGTGGTTCCCCGAGGGCGTCTACTACGAGGACACCTACTTCTCCACCCTCGCGGGCTGCCTCGCCCGGGGCATCACGGTGATCACCGAGCCCGTCTACCGCTGGATGTGGGAGGCGGACGGCTCCTCGATCACGGGACGCACCGGTGAGCTGCGCAGCATCACCGACCGCATCGCAGTGCACCGGGCCACCGACGCGTTCCTGCTGGAGCGGGGCCTGTGGTCGCTGAAGGTCCGCAAGGACTCCAAGTTCCTCTCGCACGACCTGCGCCTGTACATGCGGGCCCTCGCCGAGGGCGACGCCGAGTTCCAGCAGCGGTTCGCCACCGTCGTCAGTTCCTACCTCTTCTCCATCAGCGAGGAGGCGTTCGAGATGTGCGGCCCGGTCGACCGGGTCCGCGCCTACCTGCTGCGGTACGAGGAGATCGAAGCCGCCCTCACCACGCTGGACTACACGCAGCGCAAGAGCGTCTTCTCCTCCCACCTGGTGGAGGAGGACGGCCGGGTCTACTGGTCTGCCGACCACCTGCACCTGCCAGGCGCCCGCCGCATGCTGGACGTCACCGAACTGGGTCTCGCCGCCGCGTCGGTCTCCCAGGTGCCGCTCTTCGCCCAGCTCACCGAGTGGCGGCTCGACGGCACCGAGCTGGCCTACGCCGGCGAGCTCGTCAACCGCTTCGGCCGGATCGCCCGGGGCGACTCCCTTTCCCTTCGGCTGGCCGTGCGCAACCGGCACACCAAGTCGGACGTCCTCGTCCCGGTTCCGAAGGTCTCCGTCGATGAACGCCACGTCACCTTCACCGGCACCGCCGACCTGTCCATGCTGCTCGGAGACGACGCCGCCGACGACACGGTGTGGAACGTGTCGATCGTCGTCGAGTGGAACCGCAGCCGCTCCCGCTCCGCACTGAACGTGCGCGACATCGACCTGCGCGGGATGGACTTCACCCGCGACGACGAGGAGTTCGAGGGCTACCGCACCATCAGCGGCAACCTCGCCTTCCGCTCGTCCGCGGCCGGTCGCCGTACCTTCGAGTCCGAGCAGAACGACCCCAACGCCCCCTGGATGTGGTGGCGGGACCGGATCCACCCCCCGATCCCCGCGCTGGCCCATCCCTTCGAGCTGGCCGTGGTCGTGCCCTGCTACAACGTCGCCAAGTACGTGGACGACTGCCTGGGCTCCATCGCCGCGCAGCGGGGTTTCGAGGCGACCCAGGTCATCCTCGTCGACGACGGCGCCACCGACGACACCCCGCGGATGCTCGACCACTTCGCCCGCTACTACGCCAACGTCACCGTCGTCCACCAGCAGAACGGCGGCCTGGGCAACGCCCGCAACAACGGCCTCGCCCATGTCACGGCTCCGTATGTCACCTTCCTGGACTCCGACGACATCCTCGGCCCGGACGCTCTGCACCTGATGCTTCAGGCGGTTCGCCGCGACCACTCCGAGATCGCCGTCGGCGACCTGGTGAACTTCCCCGACCGGCCCTACGGTCCCTGGAAGAAGTACTTCGGCGACGGCGACCGGGTGGTCACCGATCTCGCCGACACCCCCGACCTGATCTTCAGCGGTTCGGCCTGCAACAAGCTGTTCAGCACCGACCTGCTGCGCCGCCTCGGTCTGCGGTTCGGAGAAGGCGTCCACTTCGAGGACTCGTGGCTGACCCTGCCGGCCATGCTCCGCTCCCACCGCATCAGCCTGGTCGATGCCCCGGTGTACTACTACCGCGGCCGGCCCGACGGCTCGTCCATCATGGACTCGCTGTGGAGCAAGCCCGCGAACTACCGGGACCACCTGCGCCTGAACCACTTCCTGCTGAACTACACCGCCGAGGAACGCGACGGGATCCGGCACATGTTCCACCGGTACGTGACCCGCACGTACAAGGGGTTCCTGTGCAACGCCCGCAACGTCATGAACCGCTCGCAGCTGGCCGAGATGTTCGCGGACATCCACCGCCACTACGCGCAGATTCCCGACGACGTCATCCTCGAGTTCGCCACCAACGCCGCCCAGCAGCTCGACCACTACGCCGCCAAGAGCGCCAACTTCGAGCTGTTCTGCGACCCGGCACCCGCCCTGGAAGCCGCGCCGCTCGCGGTGGAGATCGACGACGAGGGCTTCTACCGGACCTTCCCCGGAGGATCCCTCGCCACCCGGACGGCACGCGTCGCCGACCCCAACGTGGTGGTCGAGTCCGTGCGCAGCCGGGACGACGTACTGGTCGTCGAGGGCTGCATGTCCTTCCCCGGCATGAACATAACCGGCCCCCTGCTCAACCGCCTGGAGTTCGTCTACCAGACGCGGGACAACAAGGTGTCCGTGCCCCTGCGGCAGATCTATCGCCGTGACCTGTGGAACGCCCGGAACCAGCGCGACCTGTACGCCGGCTGGTACGCGGAGATACCCGCCACCGTGCTGGCCGAAGGAGGCTTCGGCGTCGGTGACTTCCGGCTACGGGTGCACCGCGTCGACGGCAGCCGGGAACGCAACATCGTGATGAAGGCGCGTCTGCCGCTGCACCGGCTCAAGGGCCAGGGACGGGTCGGCGCCTACCGCTACATGCTGACCATCGGCGCGCGCGACGCCCTCAACCTGCGCATGGTGAACCGCGGCGTGGGAGCACGCCTCAAGCACACCCTGTGGCGTACGCAGCGTGAACTCCGCATCCTCAAGCTGCGCAATCCCGGCTGGCGGATGCGTCTGGCGTACTGGCTCACCTTCCCGTTCCTGAACGGCCGCCAGATCTGGCTCATCGGCGAGCGCTCCGACACGGCGCAGGACAACTCGTACCACTTCTTCAAGTGGATGCGGACGAACCGGAGGCGCCGCAAGGTCTACTACGTCATCGACGGGGACTCCGCCGACTACGCGAAGGTCGCCCGCTACGGGCAGGTGATCAAGCTCGACTCGTTCAAGCACCGCATGTACCTGCTGCACGCGACCAAACTGATCGGTTCGTACGACTCCGAGTCCTACCTGCTGCCCAAGGGGTACCGGAAGGTGCTGTTCCTGCACCGCTTCGGCGAACTCGTCAACTACCAGCGGGTGTTCCTGCAGCACGGCATCATCTACAACGACGTCACCACCGGTGTCGACCAGCGGATCACCAGTTACGACATGATCGTCACCACCGGCCGGCAGGAGCGCGAGTTCCTGGCGCTGGAGGCCGGTTACGGCGACCGCGCGGTCCTCGCGGGGCTCCCCCGGTTCGACGCACTGAAGCGCGAGCGTCCCGAACGTCCCCGCATCCTGCTGATGCCGACCTGGCGCCAGTGGATCGTCACCGCCTCCTACAAGAAGGCTTCCGGTCCCGCCCGCACCAGCTTCACGCAGTCCGAGTACTACCGCTTCTACCGGTCCCTGCTGGCGAACCCGCGCCTGGGCCGGGCCCTTGAGCACTTCGGCGTCGACCTGGAGTTCTTCCCGCACTACGAGATCCGGCCCTACCTGCACACCTTCCAGCTGTCCTCGCCGTCCATGCACGTGGCCGACCCGCAGACCCGCAACGTTCAGCAGGCGATGAAGGAGTGCTCGCTGATGGTGACCGACTACTCCTCGGTCTTCTTCGACGTGGCCTACATGGGCATCCCGCTGGTGTACGTCCCGTTCGACGAGGAGGACTTCTACGGCCGCCACTACAAGCGCGGCTACTTCACCCTCTCCGAGGACGGTTTCGGTCCCGTCTGCCGCACTGTCGACGAGGCTGTCGACGAGATCATCGCGACCGTACAAAGAGGGTTCACGGTGGAGCCGGTGCACCGGGAGCGCGTGGAGAACTTCTTCGACCACCGCGGCGGCGGCAACTGCGAGCGGGTCTACGAGGCGATCGAGGCCCTCGGCGCGTCCCCCGCGGCCGAACTCGCCCCCGCCGGACCCGTCGGTGCGCTGCAACCGGACGTGAGCGCGTCGACGAGGTGGACCGATGCTGCCTGACGGGACCCCCCGCATCTTCGTCGCCGGTGACTCCAGCGTCTGCACCCGCGAGGTCTCCAGGGCGCCCATGACGGGCTGGGGCCAGGTGCTGCCGCTGTTCTTCACCTCCGCGGTGGAGATCGTGAACTGTGCCCGGGCGGGGGCCAGTTCGCGGACCTTCGCCGAACGGGGCCGGCTCGGCTGGATCCTGGACCACCTGCGGCCGGACGACTACTTGATCACCTCGTTCGGCCTGAGGGACCACATGCCGGAGAAGGAGTGGCGCACCGAGGCGTTCCACGACTACCAGCGCCACTTGCGGGCCTTCGTGGACGGGGCCCGTGACCGGGGGGCCCACCCGGTCCTGGTGAGTTCACACGAGCGCTGCACGTGGGACGAGCACGGGAACCTCGGGCAGGTCTTCGCGGAGTATCCGATGGCCATGCGGGAACTCGCGGTGGAAACGGCCACGCCCTACATCGACCTGTACGCCCAGAGCCTGGAGTGGTGGACGCAGCTCGGGCCGCAGGGCACCCGGGAACTGTTCCTGTACCTCGCCCCCGGCCGGCACCCCAACTATCCCGAGGGCATCGAGGACAGCACGCACCTGCAGCCCGAAGGGGCCGTCGCCTGTGCCCGGTTCGTCGCCCATCAGCTCGCCGCCCGGCAGATCGTGCCCCCGCACTGGATCACCGCACTCGACGTGCCGACCTTCCCGCCGACCGCGCTGGGATGGATGGACGACGCAGAGCACGCCGCCATGCTCCGGGGCCGGACCAAGGGGCAGGGGGACACCCTGTGACCGAGGAACAGCGGCAGACCGAGCCGTTCTCGCTCGCCCGGGTGCACTGCGTCCAGCCCGATGCGCCACACATCCGGCTGACCATGGAGCTCACTGCCGACGCCGATCCAAGCCTGCCGCTGATCCCGGGTCAGAAAGTCCGCTTCGCCGTTGCCCTGCATCCCGCAGGCCCCGGTCATCGCTACTACGGCTATGTGATGACGCAGCCCTTCGCGCGCGTGACCCGCGTCGACGGGCTCGCCGGCATCAGCCTGCTGCCGGCCGGCGACCGCTACGCCACCTCCGTGGAAGCGGGCGCCACCCGCGTCGCCCGGTTCACCGCGGTCGTCCACCACGATGTGCCCCCGGGCGCCTTCCTCATCCCACAGGTGCGCGCGGGGATCATCGCCCACGGCGGATCGAGTCTCACCAGCAGCACACATTCGGTGAAGCAGTACGGCTACCGGGTCGCCTCCCTGCCCGCGCAGGGCCGGGTGCTCCAGGTGGCCCCCGGCTACCCCGGAGTGCTGCGCGGGCTGACGCACGGGCTGGGGGAGCGGGTGCGACTCGTCGGTGTGGGACCCGCGTTGCGCGGCGTCACCACCGTGGAGCCCGACGGCTCCGTCGTCTACACGCCGTTCCCGGGCCAGTCGGGCTACGACCGTTTCGCCTATGCCCTCGACGACGGAGAGGGCCGCCTGACCCGGGGTCAGGTCACGGTGCTCATCGGCGAGCTGCCGGCGACACCCGGTGTACTCGGCGGCTGAGAGCCGACCACGCCGTAAGAAACCGCAAAGAGGGCCCCCGCACAGCGCGGGGGCCCTCGTCAGCTGTCGGGTGTCACGCCGGGAGCGACGCGACCCCGGGAGCCAGGAACTTCTTGCCGTTCACCCGCTCCGAGACGCCCTCGCGGTCCAGGTACGGCGTGATGCCGCCCAGGTGGAAGGGCCAGCCGGCGCCGGTGATCAGGCACAGGTCGATGTCCTGGGCCTCGGCGACGACGCCCTCCTCGAGCATCAGGCCGATCTCCTGCGCCACCGCGTCCAGGACACGGGCGCGCACCTGCTCCTCGGTCAGGACGACATCGCCCTGCTTCAGCAGCGCGGCGACCTCCGGGTCAAGCTCGGGCTTGCCGCTGTCGTAGACGTAGAAGCCGCGCTTGCCCGCCTCCACGACCGCCTTGAGGTTCGGGGAGACCTTGAAGCGGTCCGGGAACGCGCCGTGCAGCGTCTCGGAGACGTGCAGGCCGATCGCCGGGCCGACCAGCTCCAGCAGGACCAGCGGGGACATCGGCAGGCCGAGCGGTTCGATCGCCTTCTCGGCGACGTCGACCGGGGTGCCCTCGTCGATGACGTTCTGGATCTCGCCCATGAAGCGGGTGAGGATGCGGTTCACGACGAACGCCGGGGCGTCCTTGGTGAGGACCGCGGTCTTCTTCAGCTTCTTGGCGACGGCGAAGGCCGTGGCCAGCGAGGCGTCGTCGGTCTGCTCGCCGCGGACGATCTCCAGCAGCGGCAGGATGGCGACCGGGTTGAAGAAGTGGAAGCCGACGACCCGCTCGGGGTTCTTCAGCTTCGACGCCATCTCCGACACCGACAGCGAGGAGGTGTTGGTCGCGAGGATCGCGTGCGCCGGGGCGACCGCCTCGACCTCCGCGAACACCTTCTGCTTGACGCCCATCTCCTCGAACACGGCCTCGATGATGAAGTCGGCGTCCGCGAAGCCCTCGGCCTTGTCCAGGACGCCGGTCACCAGCGCCTTGAGGCGGTTGGCCTTGTCCTGGTTGATACGGCCCTTGCCGAGCAGCTTGTCGATCTCGGCGTGGACGTAGCCCACACCCTTGTCGACGCGCTCCTGGTCGATGTCGGTCAGCACGACCGGCACCTCGAGACGGCGCAGGAAGAGCAGGGCGAGCTGCGAGGCCATCAGGCCCGCGCCCACGACGCCGACCTTCGTCACCGGGCGGGCCAGCGACTTGTCCGGCGCGCCGGCCGGACGCTTGCCGCGCTTCTGCACCAGGTTGAAGGCGTAGATGCCGGAACGCAGTTCGCCACCCATGATCAGGTCGGCGAGCGCCTGGTCCTCGGCGTCGTAACCCTGCTGCAGGTCGCCGTTCTTGGCGGCGCCGATGATGTCCAGGGCCCGGTAGGCGGCGGGGGCCGCGCCGTGCACCTTGGAGTCGGCGACGAACCGGCCCTTGGCGACGGCCTGGTCCCAGGCCTCACCGCGGTCGACGGCCGGGCGCTCGACGACGATCTCGCCCTTGAGGACGGCAGCCGTCCAGATCAGCGACTGCTCCAGGAAGTCCGCGCCCTCGAACAGCGCGTCGGCGATGCCGAGCTCGTAGACCTGCTTGCCCTTGAGCTGCTTGTTCTGGTTGAGGCTGTTCTCGATGATGACCGTGACGGCCTTCTCGGCGCCGATCAGGTTCGGCAGCAGCGTGCAGCCGCCCCAGCCGGGGACCAGACCGAGGAAGACCTCGGGCAGGGAGAACGCCGGCAGCGCCGCGGACACCGTGCGGTAGGTGCAGTGCAGGCCGACCTCGACGCCGCCGCCCATGGCCGCGCCGTTGTAGTAGGCGAAGGTCGGGACCGCGAGGCCCGCCAGCCGCTTGAAGACGTCGTGGCCGCCCTTGCCGATGGCGAGCGCGTCCTTGTGCTCCTTCAGCAGCTCGACGCCCTTGAGGTCGGCGCCGACGGCGAAGATGAACGGCTTGCCGGTGATGCCGACACCGACGATCGCGCCCTCGGCCGCCTCCTTCTCGACCTGGTCGATGGCGGTGTTCAGGTTCGCCAGCGACTGGGGGCCGAAGGTGGTCGGCTTGGTGTGGTCGTGGCCGTTGTCCAGGGTGATCAGGGCGAAGCGGCCCGCACCCAGCGGCAGGTCGAAGTGGCGTACGTGCGCCTGCGTGACGACCTCGTCCGGGAACAGCTCGGCCGCGCCCTTCAGGAGTTCAGCGGTGGTGCTCACTTGTCGCCTCCGTCGAAGTGCGGGTTCTCCCAGATGACCGTCGCGCCCATGCCGAAGCCGACGCACATGGTGGTCAGGCCGTAGCGGACGTGCGGCTGCTCCTCGAACTGGCGGGCCAGCTGCGTCATCAGACGGACGCCGGAGGAGGCCAGCGGGTGGCCGAACGCGATGGCACCGCCGTACTGGTTGACGCGGGCGTCGTCGTCGGCGATGCCGTAGTGCTCGAGGAAGGCCAGCACCTGCACGGCGAAGGCCTCGTTGATCTCGAACAGGCCGATGTCCGAGATGGACAGGCCCGCCTTGGCGAGGGCCTTCTCGGTGGCCGGGATCGGGCCGTAGCCCATGACCTCCGGCTCCACGCCCGCGAAGGCGTAGGAGACCAGGCGCATCTTGACCGGCAGGCCGTGCTCGCGGGCGAACTCCTCGCTCGCGATGACCGACGCGGTGGCACCGTCGTTCAGACCGGCCGCGTTGCCCGCGGTGACCCGGCCGTGCACGCGGAACGGCGTCTTCAGGCCCGCGAGGCTCTCCAGCGTGGTGCCCGGGCGCATCGGCTCGTCGGCGGTGACCAGGCCCCAGCCCGTCTCGCCGCCCTCGGGGTTGGTGCGGCGCACCGAGATCGGCACCAGGTCGGCCTGGATCTTGCCGTTGGCGTAGGCCTTGGCGGCCTTCTCCTGCGAGCGCACGGCGTACTCGTCGGCGCGCAGCTTGGTGATCGAGGGGTAGCGGTCGTGCAGGTTCTCCGCGGTCATGCCCATGAACAGGGCGGACTCGTCGACCAGCTTCTCGCTCACGAAGCGCGGGTTCGGGTCCACGCCCTCGCCCATCGGGTGGCGGCCCATGTGCTCGACACCGCCGGCGATGGCGACGTCGTACGCGCCGAAGGCGACGGAGCCGGCGACCGAGGTGACGGCCGTCAGGGCGCCGGCGCACATGCGGTCGATGGAGTAACCGGGGACGGACTGCGGCAGGCCCGCGAGGATGCCGGCCGTGCGGCCGATGGTCAGGCCCTGGTCACCGATCTGCGTCGTCGCGGCGATGGCGACCTCGTCGATCGTCTTCGGGTCGAGGCCGGGGTTGCGGCGCAGCAGCTCCCGGATCGCCTTCACGACGAGGTCGTCGGCACGGGTCTCGTGGTAGATGCCCTTCGGGCCCGCCTTGCCGAACGGGGTGCGGACGCCGTCGACGAAGACGACGTCCCTGACGGTACGAGGCACGATGGCTCTCCTCCAGGGTGCGGGGTGGCACTGCTGCGGCACGCATGCACTGAGCGCGCGCTCAGCCCCATGCTACTTATGAGTAACGTAGCTGCCCAGTCCCCACGACCGGAGCGGTGAAGGTCACACCGAGGGGCGACTGCTAGAGGGCCGAGCTTGGCGAGATCCCGACGGCGTATTCGCTGCAGCCCGAGGGGTGCGCGCCCCCGAAGAGACGCGGGGGCCGTGTCGATGCGCGGCCACCGCCGCGTGGGCGCGAGCAACCACCACGCCCCCGCGGCCGCCATGCGACCACATGCTCCCGCAGCCGCCGTCCGACGCACAGGCCCCGGCGACTAGGCGGACAGGGCCTCCACCAGCACCGGCGTGACCAGCTCCACCTGCCAGGCCCGCGCCCCGTACCCCGCCAACGCCGCCGCGACGGCATCCGCGTCGACGGCCTTGGGCGGCTCCCAGCAGACCCGCCGCACCGTGTCCGGCGTGATCAGGTTCTCCTGCGGCAGATTCAGCCGCTCGGCCAGCGCCGACACCCCGGCCTTCGCCGCCGACAGCCGCGCCGCGGCCGCCGGGTCCTTCTCCGCCCACGCGCGCGGCGGCGGCGGCCCGGTCACCGGCTGCCCCTGCTGCGGCAGCTCCGCCTCCGGCAGGGCCTTCGCCCGGTCGACGGCCGCCTGCCACTGCTCGAGCTGGCGCCGCCCCACGCGGTGCCCGAAGCCGCTGAGCGCGGCGAGCGCGTGCACGTTGGACGGCAGCGCCAGCGCCGCCTCCACGATGGCCGCGTCGGACAGCACCTTCCCCGGCGAGACGTCGCGGCGCTGCGCGATCCGGTCCCGGGCCTGCCACAGCTCGCGCACCACGGCCAGCTGCCGGCGGCGGCGGACCTTGTGCATGCCGGACGTGCGCCGCCAGGGATCCTTGCGCGGCTCGGCCGGCGGGGCGGAGGCGATCGCGTCGAACTCCTGGCGGGCCCACTCCAGCTTGCCCTGCCGCTCCAGCTCCTTCTCCAGGGCGTCGCGCAGGTCGACCAGCAGCTCGACGTCGAGGGCGGCGTAGCGCAGCCAGGGCTCGGGCAGCGGGCGGGTGGACCAGTCGACGGCGGAGTGGCCCTTCTCCAGGCTGAAGCCGAGGACGTTCTCGACCATCGCGCCGAGGCCGACGCGCGGGAAGCCGGCGAGCCGGCCGGCCAGCTCGGTGTCGAACAGGCTGGTCGGCACCATGCCTATCTCGCGCAGGCACGGCAGGTCCTGGGTGGCGGCGTGCAGCACCCACTCGGTGCCGGCCAGCACCGCGCCGAGCTCCGACAGGTCGCCGCAGGCCACGGGGTCGATCAGGGCCGTCCCCGCGCCCTCGCGGCGCAGCTGGACGAGGTAGGCGCGCTGGCCGTAGCGGTAGCCGGAGGCGCGCTCGGCGTCGACGGCGACCGGTCCGGAGCCGGCCGCGAAGGCGGCGACCACTTCGGCGAGCGCCGAGGGGTCCGCGACGACGGGCGGAATGCCCTCGCGGGGCTCCAGCAATGGGATCGGCGCCTCCGTAGCAGAAGATCCGCCGTCGTCCGGAGGGGCGCCTCCGGTGGTTCGCAGTGAAGTGTCTGCTGCGGTGTCGTGGGCGTCGGTCACGTGTCAAGGGTATCCATGCATGGACGGCGCCCGTCGACGGAACGTTCCGTCGACGGGCGCCGAAGGGTCGTAAACCGGTCAGCTGGCTGTCATGCCGGGTTCACGATCCGCTGGGGGCGTGGTCCGGGAGCGGGGGGCGGTCCCGTTCACGCCGGTGAATGATCGGTGCGGCCGGGGAGGGTGATCGGTGCGGCGGGAGCGGTGCACGATCGGTCGGGGTCGGTCAGTGGATGATGCCGGTGCGCAGGGCCACGGCGACCATCCCGGCGCGGTCGCCCGTGCCCAGCTTGCGGGCGATGCGGGCGAGGTGGCTCTTGACGGTCAGCGCGGACAGGCCCATGGACACGCCGATGGCCTTGTTCGACTGGCCCTCCGCCACCAGCCGCAGCACCTCCACCTCGCGGCCGGACAGCTCGCGGTAGCCGCCCGGGTGGCTCGGGGCACCCGGGGGGCGGCGGTGGAGGCGGGCGGCGGCCGCGCCGATGGGAGCGGCACCGGGCCGGGTGGGGAGCCCGACGGCGGTGCGGGTGCCGGTGACGACGTAGCCCTTGACTCCGCCCGCGAGGGCGTTGCGCACGGCGCCGATGTCGTCCGCGGCGGACAGGGCGAGCCCGTTGGGCCAGCCCGCGGCGCGGGTCTCGGACAGCAGGGTGAGGCCGGAGCCGTCCGGCAGGTGGACGTCGGCGACGCAGATGTCTCTGGGGTTGCCGACTCGGGGGCGGGCCTCGGCGATGGACGAGGCCTCGATGACGTCGCGGACGCCGAGCGCCCACAGGTGGCGGGTGACGGTGGAACGGACGCGCGGGTCGGCGACGACGACCATGGCGGTGGGCTTGTTCGGACGGTAGGCGACCAGGCTTGAGGGCTGCTCGAGGAGAACGGACACCAGGCCTCCTGAGGGGCGGGACGGCTTTCAAGGTCACAGTCGTCTTCGGCAGCGAAGCCCGGGCCCTTTAGAGAAAGATCACGATTTAGTGAGTAACAATCTGTGCAATTCGGACATGCGGTCGATCGTTCGGTGAACGAATCGGTTCGTTCGAGTGGTTCTCGTGACTGAAAGTGGCCGTATCGACAAAGTGACGGTCAAGCGGGCACCGCAAACCCGTTCCGTGGGTGAACCGAGGGGGGCCGAGTCACCGGCCGGGAGAGGAGGGACTCAGCGCGACTCCGCGCGGCTGGGCGCGACTCGGCGCGAATCGGCTCGGCGCAGCTCAGCCCGACGCAGCACGAGCAGCAGGACGCAGCAGGACGCAATACGAGCAGCAGAAGGCAGCAGGACGCAGCGCGGCTCAGCGCGACTGCGGCCCCCGCCGCTGCGGCAGCGTGACCACCGACGCGTCGCCGGGACCGGCCGGCGGCAGTCCTCCGACCTGGGCCAGCAGATCGCACCAGGCCGCCAGATGCGCCGCCGTGTCCGGCACCCCACCGAGCCCCTCCCGGGGCGTCCAGGAGGCGCGGATCTCGATCTGCGACGCGGGCGGACGGCTGGACAGCCCCCCGAAGTAGTGGGAGCCCGCCCGTGTGACGGTGCCGCTCGGCTCGCCGAAAGCCAGGCCGCGTGCCGTCAGCGCCCCGGTCAGCCACGACCAGCACACCTCGGGCAGCAGCGGGTCGGCGGCCATCTCCGGCTCCAGCTCCGCCCGCACCAGCGTCACCAGCCGGAACGTGCCGCGCCAGGCGTCGTGCCCGGCAGGGTCGTGCAGCAGCACCAGCCGCCCGTCCGCCAGGTCCTGCTCGCCGTCGACCACCGCGGCCTCCAGCGCGTACGCGAACGGCGCGAGCCGCTGCGGGGCAGGGGTCGGCTCGATCTCCACCTGGGGGCGCAGCCGCGCGGTGCGCAGCGCGTCGACGGCGGCCCGGAAGGGCAGCGGAACCGCCGTCCCCCCTGGTGCCTCCCCCGTGTCCCTCGCGTCGTCCATTCCGTCAGCGCCGTCCGACAGTCGTCCCTGAGCCGCAGCCATGCGGGGAAGAGTAAGGGGAAGCGGGCCCTCGCGCAGGGCAAGACACCCCTCGTCGGCCCACCCTGTTGCGGGGCGGGTGCGGGCGGCGGCCCTGGTGCGCCATGCGAGACTTGCCGTCGTGAGTGCCAACGGAAGCCCCTCGGGCAAGCAGCCGACAGCGACGTACGACAGCGCCTTCCTGAAGGCGTGCAGGCGCGAGCCCGTGCCGCACACGCCGGTGTGGTTCATGCGGCAGGCCGGGCGCTCCCTGCCGGAGTACCGCAAGGTGCGCGAGGGCGTCGGCATGCTCGACTCCTGCATGCGGCCCGACCTGGTCACCGAGATCACCCTGCAGCCGGTGCGCCGGCACGGCGTGGACGCCGCGATCTACTTCAGCGACATCGTCGTGCCCCTGAAGGCCATCGGCGTCGACCTCGACATCAAGCCCGGCGTCGGCCCGGTGGTGCAGCACCCGATCCGCACCCGCGCCGACCTCGCGCAGCTGCGTGACCTCACCCCCGAGGACGTCCCCTACGTCACCGAGGCCATCGGGCTGCTCACCGCCGAGCTCGGCGCCACCCCGCTGATCGGCTTCGCGGGCGCCCCGTTCACCCTCGCGAGCTACCTCGTCGAGGGCGGTCCGTCGCGCACGTACGAGAACGCCAAGGCGATGATGTACGGCGACCCCGAGCTGTGGGCCGACCTGCTGGACCGGCTCGCGGAGATCACGTCCGCCTTCCTGAAGGTGCAGATCGAGGCCGGCGCCTCCGCCGTGCAGCTCTTCGACTCCTGGGCCGGCGCCCTCGCCCCCGTCGACTACCGCCGCTCGGTGCTGCCCGCCTCCGCCAAGGTCTTCCGCGCCGTCGAGTCCTACGGCGTGCCGCGCATCCACTTCGGCGTCGGCACCGGTGAGCTGCTCGGACTGATGGGCGAGGCCGGCGCGGACGTCGTGGGCGTCGACTGGCGCGTCCCGCTCGACGAGGCCGCGCGCCGCGTCGGCCCCGGCAAGGCGCTCCAGGGCAACCTCGACCCGACGGTCCTGTTCGCCCCGCAGGGCGCCGTCGAGGCCAAGACCCGCGAGGTGCTGGACTCGGCCGCCTCCCTGGAGGGCCACGTGTTCAACCTCGGTCACGGCGTCATGCCGTCCACCGACCCCGACGCCCTCACCCGGCTCGTGGAGTACGTCCACACGCAGACCGCCCGCTGACGGGCGCTCACCACGTCTGACGGGGCCGCGCGTTCCTGCCGAACAGCAGGCCGCGCGGCTCCGGCGGCGGTGGGGTGCCCGGGCGCAGCGGCAGGGCGACGAGCATGCCCGCCAGGAAACCGACGACGTGCGCCGCGTAGGCCACGGTGCCGGCCGCCGAGACGCCCTCGCCGGCGGAGTACACCGCCTGGAGCACGAACCAGAAGCCCAGCACCAGCCAGGCGGGCAGCCGCAGCGGCAGGAAGATCAGGAAGGGCACGAGGACCCACACCCTGGCCTTCGGGTACAGCACCAGGTACGCCCCGAGGACCCCGGCGATCGCTCCCGACGCGCCGATCAGCGGGTCCCCGGAGCCGGAGTTGAGCAGGGCGAAGCCGTAGCCGGCCGCGTAGCCGCAGACGACGTAGAAGAGCGCGAAACGCACGTGCCCCATGCGGTCCTCGACGTTGTTGCCGAAGATCAGCAGGAACAGCATGTTGCCCAGCAGATGCAGCCAGCTGCCGTGCAGGAACATCGCCGTGAACACGCTCAGCACGGGCGACTTGCCGTAGTGCGGAGGAGCGATCACACAGCCAGGACCGTGCGGGCCGATGCCCACGTCCCCGGTCGGCACCAGCTGCGGCATCTGGTGGTGGATCAGCTCGCGCGGCACGGCCGCCCAGTGATCCAGGAACGCGTGCAGATGGCACAACTGCGCCTGGCTGCTCTCGCCCGCCACGGACCCGGCGAGGCCGGGCGTGAAGAGGAACACGAGGACATTGGCGGCGATCAGCGCGTACGTCACCCAGGGGGTGCGGCGCACGGGGTTCACGTCATGGACGGGGATGACCACGTGACACTACTGCCCGCGCAGCGGCGGGCGAATCGGTGAACGTGCGCGCTCGTTCCCGCGTATGTCTGCTCAACCGCCCGCGGTGCGGGGAAGGCACGCCGCGGGGCCGACGAGGGGACACACAGATGAACGACCGAGTCACTCCCGCGATGCACGCGCTGCCCGACGGCGAGGCGGAACTGGCCGTGGTGCTCCGGCTGCCCTGGGAGGACGTCGCCCGGCTGGGCCAGGAGGCGGGGCGGCTGGCCGCCCAGGCGCAGCGGCCGGTGACGCTGGACGAGGCGGTGAGCCACCGGCTGCGGTCCCGGCCCGTCGCCGCGCACGCCAAGCCGGCCGGTGAACAGCCGGCCGCGGCGGTGTCTGCGCTGCCGAGGATCAGCACAACGGCCTGAGGGACGTCGCGGGGTGGGACCGTTCCTCGCGGCGGAGCCCCCAGGGAACCGGGCCCCGGGCCCCTCAGGTGGGCTGCCCCACCGCCCGCGCCGCCTTGCGCGCCGCCACCAGCACCGGGTCCCACACGGGGGAGAACGGCGGCGCGTAACCGAGGTCCAGCGCCGTCATCTGCTCCACCGTCAGGCCGGCCGTGAGGGCCACCGCCGCGATGTCCACCCGTTTGGCGGCGCCCTCGCGGCCGACGATCTGCACCCCGAGGAGACGGCCCGTGCGGCGCTCGGCGAGCATCTTCACCGTCATGGGGGAGGCACCCGGGTAGTAGCCCGCACGGCTCGTCGACTCGATCGTCACCGTCTCGAACTGCAGGCCGGCCCTGCGGGCGTCCTTTTCCCGCAGTCCGGTCCGCGCGATCTCCAGATCGCACACCTTGCTGACCGCCGTGCCGACCACACCGGGGAAGGTGGCGTAGCCGCCGCCCACGTTGGTGCCGATGACCTGCCCGTGCTTGTTGGCGTGGGTGCCGAGCGCGATGTGCCGCTCCTGCCCGGAGACCAGGTCGAGCACCTCGACGCAGTCGCCGCCGGCCCAGATGTCCTCGTGCCCGCGCACCCGCATCGACATGTCGGTCAGCAGCCCCCCGTGCCGCCCCAGCGGCAGGCCCGCCGCGCGCGCCAGCGTCGTCTCGGGGCGCACGCCGATGCCGAGCACCACCACGTCCGCCGGGAATTCCGCGGTTTCGGTGGCCACCGCGCGCACCCGGCCGTCGTCCCCGGTGAGCACCTTGGTGACCTCGGTGTCGTCGACCATGGTGATGCCCAGGCCCACCATCGCCTCGTGCACCAGGCGGCCCATGTCGGCGTCCAGCGTCGACATCGGTTCGCTGCCCCGGTTGACGACGGTCACCTCGTACCCGCGGTTGATCAGCGCCTCGGCCATCTCCACGCCGATGTACCCGGCGCCGACGACCACCGCGCGCCGCCCACGCGTGCGTGCCAGCGTGTCGAGCAGCGCCTGCCCGTCGTCGAGGGTCTGCACGCCGTGCACCCCCGGCGCGTCCATCCCCGGCATCCGGGGCCGGATCGGCCGCGCCCCGGTCGCGATCACGAGCTTGTCGTACGACGTCCACGACTCGGCCCCCGAGTCCACGTCACGCGCGCGTACCCGCCGCCCGGCCACGTCGATCTCCACGACCTCGGTCCGCATGCGCAGATCGATGCCGCGCGCCCGGTGCTCCTCGGGGGTGCGGGCGATCAGCTCGTCCCGCTCGGCGACGTCACCGCCGACCCAGTACGGGATGCCGCACGCCGAATAGGAAGTGAAATGGCCGCGTTCGAACGCCACGATCTCCAGCTCGTCCGGCCCCTTGAGCCGACGGGCCTGCGACGCCGCGGACATCCCCGCGGCGTCGCCGCCGATCACCACCAGTCGTTCTCGCGCACCCCGTGCCACACCCGTCATGGTCATGCGAACACGCTAGACGCACAGGGCATTTCAGTCCTGCCCGCGGTTCCTCAGCCGGGGTCGCACCAGCCGCAGCCAGGCCACCAGGAGCAGTGCCGCCACCGCGAGGAAGGGCAGTGCCGCGCCCAGCGCCACCGCGATCCAGCGCACCATCGTCACGAACGCGCCCCAGCCGCCGGCCAGCGCGTCCACGAAGCCCGGGGAGTCCTCGTCCTCGTGCGTGCTCGGCACCGGCTTCTCGTGCAGCGACAGCGTGATCGTCGCCAGGCTCGTGCGGTCCTTGAGCGACGCCTGCCGTGCCAGCAGCGCCTCCAGATCGGCCTGCCGGCGGCTCAGCTCACCCTCCAGCTCCACCACGTCGCTGAGCTTGGTCGCCCGGTCCATCAGCTCCCGCACCCGCGCCACGCTGGCCCGCTGCGACCGGATCCGGCTCTCCACGTCGACGACCTGGTCCGTGACGTCCTGCGCCTTGGACTCGCGTTCCATCAGGCGGCCCGCGCCCTGGAGCGCGGCGAGCACCGTGTCGTACTTCTCGACGGGCACGCGCAGCACCACACGCGTCTGCTCGCCCCCGTCCTCGTCCCGGGTGGTCGTCTCGTCGCCGACGTAACCGCCCGCGTTCTCCGCGGCGGTCCGCGCCCCGTCGAGGGCCTTGGGCACATCCTTGACCTGCACGGTCAGTGTGGCCGTCCGGATGATCCGGTCCGCGGTCGGCTGCGGCGGAGCGGTGGCCCTGCGGGCGCCGTCGCCGGCCCCTCGGGCGTCACCCGCGGCGCTGTCCGCCGCCTGAGCGGAACCGGCGGCGTCCTGCGGCCCGGCGGCGGGACCGGCCGCGGTATCACTCTTCGCGTCGCCCGCGTCGCCGGCGCCGCCGCACCCGGTCAGGGCAAGCGCGGCGGCCAGCAGCAGGCCGGCCAGGACGGGCACGGGCCGTCGTACGGAGTGTCGTGAGCGCATCAGGGTCGAACCCCCCGGGTCATCGAAACGGAACGCTCCTTCGACGCCCGGGCGGGGTGCGGCGTTCGCGGTAGGCGGTTCCGAAGCGGTCACGGTCCGGACTCGGCCCGGACACCGGCGCTGTCAGTGGCGTTTGAGAGAGTGGGGACATGAGCGCAACGGGTACGCAGCAGGTCGTCGTCATCGGAGCCGGGATCGCCGGGCTGACCGCAGCCCACCGGCTGCTGGACCGCGGCGCCCGCGTGACCGTCCTGGAGGCTTCCGACCGGGTCGGCGGCAAGCTGCTGCCCGGCGAGATCGCCGGCGTCCGCGTCGACCTCGGCGCCGAGTCGATGCTCGCCCGCCGCCCCGAGGCCGTGGACCTCGCCCGCGAGGTCGGCCTCGCCGACCGCCTCCAGCCCCCGTCCACCGCGACGGCCTCGATCTGGACCCGCGGCGCCCTGCGCCCCATGCCCAAGGGCCACGTCATGGGCGTCCCCGGCACCGCCTCCGCCCTCGCGGGCGTCCTGTCCGACGAGGGCCTGGCCCGCATCGAGCGGGACGCCGAGCTGCCGCGCACCGAGGTCGGCGACGACGTGGCGGTGGGGGAGTACGTGGCGCAGCGCCTCGGCCGCGAGGTCGTCGACCGCCTTGTCGAGCCCCTGCTCGGCGGCGTCTACGCGGGTGACGCCTACCGCATCTCCCTGCGCTCGGCCGTCCCCCAGCTCTTCCAGGCCGCGCGGACCCACACCTCACTGACCGAGGCCGTCCGCGAGATCCAGGCCAGGGCCGCCGCGCACCAGCAGACCGGGCCCGTGTTCATGGGCATCGCCGGCGGCGTCGGCTCCCTGCCGCTCGCGGTCGCGGACGCGGTACGGGCGCGCGGCGGCGAGATCACCACCGGCACGCCCGTGACCGAGCTGCGCCGGGAACCCGGCGGCTGGCGCGTCACGGCCGGCGAGCGGACCCTGCACGCGGACGCCGTGGTCCTCGCCGTCCCGGCACCCGCCGCCGCCCGCCTGCTGGCCGCCGAGTCCCCGCAGGCCGCCGCCGAGCTGCGCACGATCGAGTACGCCTCCATGGCCCTGATCACCCTCGCCTACCGGCGCGCCGAGACCCGGCTGCCCGACGGCAGCGGCTTCCTCGTCCCGCCGGTCGACGGCCGCACGATCAAGGCGTCCACCTTCGCGTCGAACAAGTGGGGCTGGATCGCCGACGAGGACCCCGAGGTGCTCGTGCTGCGCACCTCGGTCGGCCGGCACGGCGAGACGGAGATCCTCCGGCGCGACGACGCCGAGCTGGTCGAGGTCTCCCGGCAGGACCTCAAGGAGGCCACCGGGCTCGACGCCACCCCGCTCGCCACCCGCGTCACCCGCTGGGACGACGGCCTGCCCCAGTACCCCGTCGGCCACCACGCGCGCGTGGCCCGCGTCCGCGAGCACGTCTCCCGCCTGCCCGGCCTCGCGGTCTGCGGCGCCCAGTACGACGGCGTCGGCATCCCCGCGTGCATCGCGAGCGCGTACGCCGCCGTCGACCAGCTCGGCGGCGATCTTCGGGCTGTGCAGGAGCTCACCGCCCACCCGGTGCAGAGCCTGCACAGCGGAGCGGGAGAATAGGGCCATGAGTGACGACGCCCCCACCACTGCCCCTGACCGGATTCCGAACAAGGGCAAGCTGGCCAAGGACCTCAACGAGGTCATCCGCTACACGCTGTGGTCCGTCTTCAAGCTGAAGGACGTGCTGCCCGAGGACCGCGCCGGCTACGCGGAAGAGGTCCAGGAGCTGTTCGACCAGCTCGCCGCGAAGGACGTGACGATCCGCGGCACGTACGACGTGTCCGGCCTGCGCGCCGACGCCGACCTCATGATCTGGTGGCACGCCGAGACCAGCGACCAGCTCCAGGAGGCGTACAACCTCTTCCGCCGCACCAGGCTGGGCCGCGCCCTCGAGCCGGTCTGGTCGAACATGGCGCTGCACCGCCCCGCCGAGTTCAACCGCGCGCACATCCCGGCGTTCCTCGCCGACGAGACGCCCCGCAACTACGTGAGCGTCTACCCGTTCGTGCGCTCCTACGACTGGTACCTGCTGCCGGACGAGGACCGCCGCCGCATGCTCGCCGACCACGGCAAGATGGCCCGCGGTTACCCGGACGTGCGCGCCAACACGGTCGCCTCGTTCTCGCTGGGCGACTACGAGTGGATCCTCGCCTTCGAGGCGGACGAGCTGTACCGCATCGTCGACCTCATGCGCCACCTGCGCGCCTCGGAGGCCCGCATGCATGTCCGCGAGGAAGTCCCGTTCTTCACGGGCCGCCGCAAGGACATCAGCGACCTCATCGCGGGCCTGGCGTAAGGCTGCCCCGTCGGGCGCCGGGTGCGCCCCGCGCCCCGAAGGGTGTGGGGCGCTGCTCGACAGGCGGCTCCGCCGCGTGAGCGGGGCCAGCCACGAACGCCCCGCACCCGGCGTCAGGGAGCGACCGTCGGTTCTGGCTCCGCGTGCGGCGCGCACGACGCCCGCCGCACGGGAAGCCGCCCGTCGAGCAGATACGCCTCCAGGTATCCGTTGACGCACTGGTTGGGCCCCCCGGCCACCCCGTGTGTCCCGGCGTCCCGCTCGGTCACCAGCACGGACCCCGACAGCCGCCGCTGCAACTCCAGCGCCCCCTCATAAGGCGCCGCGGCATCCCGCTCAGCGGCGAGGATCAGCACGGGCGGCAACTCACCGGGCCCGGTCCGCACATCGAGAACCCGCTGACGCGGCGCGAGCCAGTACGCACAAGGCAGGTTCGCCCACACGTTGTCCCACGTCTCGAACGGCGCCACCCGCGCCAGCCGTGTGTTGTCCCGGTCCCAGACGCGGAAGTCGGTCGGCCACGGCGCGTCGTTGCACTCCACGGCCGTGTAGACGGCGCTCGCGTTCTCCGCCTCGGCCGCCGCCTGGGTGACCGGCGCCGCCTGCTCGATCAGCGGCTCGGCGTCACCCCTGAGATACGCCGACAGCGCGTGCGCCCGCTGCGGCCAGTAGTCGTCGAAGTACCCGGCCTGCAGGAACGCGTTCTGCAACTGCGCCGGGCCCACCTTCCCGCCGGCCGGTTTCGCGGCCAGCATCGTCGCGGCCCGCTCGTAGCTCGCGAGCACCTTCTCGGGGGTGTCGCCGAGCCGGTAGACGTCGTGGTGCCGGGCGATCCACTCCCGCAGGTCCGCCCAGCGGCCCTCGAACGCCGCCGACTGGTCGAGGTTGTCGCGGTACCAGATCTTCGTCGGGTCGGGGTTGACCGCCGAGTCGAACACCATCCGCCGTACGTGCGAGGGGAACAGCGTCGCGTACAGCGCGCCGAAGTAGGTGCCGTAGGAGGCGCCCAGGAACGTCAGCCGGTTCTCGCCCAGCGCGGCGCGGATGACGTCGAGGTCGCGGGCGTTGTTCAGCGAGGTGTAGTGCGCCAGCGCGCTGCCGGCCCGCTCGGCGCACCCGCGCGCGTAAGCCTTCGCCTGCGTGATCCGCTCCTGCTTGTACGCGGCGGAGGGGTACGTCGGCGCCTGCGACGGGGCCTTGAGGAAGTGCCCCGGGTCCTGGCAGGACAGGGGAGCGGAGCGGCCCACTCCGCGCGGCGAGTAGCCGATCAGGTCGTAGGCGGCGGCGATGCGTTTCCACTGCGGTGTGAGGCCGACCAGCGGGAAGTACAGCCCGTCGCCGCCGGGTCCGCCCGGGTTGTAGACCAGCGAGCCCTGGCGGGGCACGCGCCGCTTGCTGTTGCGCGGGTCGCGGTGGGTGGCCTGGACCCGGCTGACCGCCAGCTTGATCTGCAGGCCCTCGGGGTGGGCGTAGTCGAGCGGGACCGTCACGGTGCCGCACTGCATGCTCCCCGGCATGTCGGACGCGTCCGAGCAGGCGCCGAAGTCGATGCCGCGCGCGGCGGCCCGCGCGGCCGCCACCACCACTCCGCGGGTCTCGGCGGCGCGTTCCGCCCGCGCGGTCACGGCGCCCCGGGTGTCGGCGGCCCGGGCGGTGGTCCCGGCCAGTGCGGGTGGCACGGCCGGTGGTACGCCCGGCGCGCTGCCGGCCGGGGCGGCGGCCAGGGCGGTCAGCAGCAGCGACCCGGCGGCCGAGCAGAGGGCGGCGGCTCTCATGGCGTATCCCTTTCGTGCGCGTCTGCAACACAAGGGATGTTCGTCCGCCTGGCGGTGAAGGCAAGCACCACCCTGCTGGTGTCGGCGCCAATGCCCCCGTGCGCCCCCCAGGGCCTGTCCCGGACCTGGTCCTCAGCCGGTCCGGTCGCGGTGGGCGAGCGCGGCGCGCAGATCCGGTTCGCCGACGGCACGGATGCCGCGTACGGCGACGTTGATCAGGTATCCCAGGTCGTCCCCGGCCCTGCCGGCTCCCTGCGCCAGGGCGCTCAGCAGCCGTTGCCCGGCCGGTGAGGCCCAGCGCGAGTAGGGGTGCGCCTCGATCCGGGCCAGGGCCAGACAGCCGAGGGCGAGGGCGAGGGGCAGCCCGAACCACATCGCGACCAGGGTGCGCGGCACGCCGGTCGGCCCCGGCGTCAGCAGCGCGGCCGCCCCCAGGCCCGTCACGGCCAGCGCGGCCAGCCGCACCCGGCGCACTCCGGCCGCGACCGACGTGCGCGCCCCGTCCGGTACGGCCAGACCCGCCCGCACGAGCCGGTCGGCGAGGTGGCGCACCGCGTCGGCGGCGGACGTGGCGGCGCGGACCGGCGCGATCCGCGACTGGCCCTCGGGCCCTATCGCCCCTATCACCGACCGTTCCATCTCGTCCCGCCCGCGCGGGTCGACGACCGTCGCCCAGCCGGTGTGCGCGAGCAGCAGCCGGCGCCGGCGGGCCATCGACACCAGCGTGAGATCGGCGACCCGGTCAGGGCCTCCGGCGAGGAACGCGGCCTCGTACAGCGTCAGATCGTGTGCGCGTACCTCGGTGGTCTCCTGCGCCTCGGTGGCGGCCGCGCGGACCGCGGCCAGGCACAGCCGGGTGCACGCCACGGCGGTGACGACCCAGGCGAGCAGCAGGAAGAGGACCCAGAACATGCCGCGTTTCTATGTCACGGGATCCGCGGTCCGCCATGGGTGGTTCACCATCCGGACACAGTGTTGTGGGTATGTGACGTTCCGTTTCCGGGCTGTCGCGCGGATGCGGGCGGGGACGCGGACGCCGTCAGGTCGCGGGCCAGGGCGTCGAAGTCGACGTACCCGGTGGCCTCGAGCACCCGGATGTGGTCCAGCACGGTCGTGCCGGCGTCGTCGGCGAGCTCGCGCACGAGCGCGTTGCGTGTTCCGGCGCGGACCTCGGCGACCAGGGTGAGCACCCTGCCGTGCGCCAGCCGCAGGATGTTCGCGAACGTCCGGTCGAAGTCGGCGCCCCGCGCCGCCCGCAACTGCCGCAGCCAGGCTTGCTGCTGCTCGTTCGGCTGGTTCGGCAGGGGCAGCCCGAGCCGGGCGGCGACGCCGCGCACCCGCTCGTCGAGGAAGGTGTGCCCCTCCACCAGATGCCGCCCCGCGGTGCGTACGGCGTCGGTGGTGCCCTTCGCCTGCGCGAGCCGGCCGGCGGGCAGCTCCCACAGGCCGGCCAGCCGCACCTTGAAGACGAAGTCCCGGTCCAGCGCGGACAGCACGCCGTACTGCGTGAGCATGTCCTCTCTGCCTGTGCCTGCGTCTGTGCCTGTTCCTGCGTCTGTGCCTGTTCCTGCTCCTGTGCCTGCGTCTGTTCCCGCGGCCGATCCGGTGCTCAAGGTGTCCGCCGTGCTGTCCTTGCCGTCGTCCGTGGGGCGGTCGGCGTAGGACCAGATCGGGACGATCAGCGCCAGGAGCGTGGCGGTGAGGCCGGCGATGATCAGACCGGTGCCACTGACAATGCCTCGGCCCTGGACGGGGGGTCGCGGTCGCATGGTGCTCTCCTGCTTGCGGCACCGCACGGCCGGGGGCTTCTCCCGGGTGCGGGGAGAGGCATCGTACTGCGCCGCGAAAAGCGGATGGTCGTACTGCCCGGTCGTCGATCGCGGAGGGGCGTCACCGGCGCAGCAGCACCCGTCGGGTGGCGCGGGCCAGCCGGACCGCCGGGCGGTGGGCGCGCGGCCGGGGCCCGGACCGGTCCCGCCACCACTCGTGCAGCTCGCGCCGCGCCCTGTCGTCCGTCACCGCGCCGGTGCGCAGCAGCGACCCGGCGAACTCCAGCGCGTCCAGGCGGTATCCCCCGCTCATCGGGTGGTGCTGGGCGTAGGCCAGGAACGCCGGACGGTAGGCGGCGCCGAGGATGCCCGGCAGCTCCGGGGCGACCTTGGCCACCACGTCCGCCCGCTTCCCGGCCAGCGCCCGCGCCTGCACGGTCAGCCGCGCCCGGTCGAAACCCTCCGGCACCGGCGTGCCCGCGACCAGCGCGGACAGCAGCGCGGTCTGGGCGAGTGCGAGCCGCGCCCGGGCGGCGTCGGGGACGGCCGGCAGCTCGGGAAGGCTCGCCGGCCGCGACTGACGCCCGGCGGGGGAGGCGTCCGGCGCGATCGCCGACGCCCGGCCTCGCTCGACCGCCGCGCGTATCGACGCGAGCTCCCTCTCCAGCTCCGACGGCTCGGGGAAGTTGTCGTCCCGTTCCAGCAGGACGCCCGGCGGGCTGGTGCGGGAGGCCAGGTCGGCGAGGATGTCCAGGACCGGCTGCGGCACCGGGTGCGCGTGGCTGTCGTGCCATACGCCGTCCCGCTCGACGCCACCCGCGACATGGACGTAACCCAGGGCCTCCACCGGCAGGTCGGCCAGCGCCTTGGCCGGGTCCTCACCGCGGTTGACGTGGTTGGTGTGCAGGTTCGCCACGTCGATCAGCAGCCGCACCCCGGTGCGCTCGGCCAGCTCGTACAGGAACTGGCCCTCCGTCAGCTCTTCGCCGGGCCAGCCGATCAGCGCGGCGATGTTCTCGACGGCTAGCGGCACCGGCAGCGCGTCCTGGGCGATGCGGATGTTCTCGCACAGCACGTCCAGGGCGTCCCGGGTACGCGGCACCGGCAGCAGGTGGCCGGCCTCCAGCCGGGGCGAGGCGGTCAGCTCGCCGCCGGCGCGCACGAACGCGATGTGCTCGGTCACCAGCGGTGATCCAAGCGCCTCGGCCCCTTCGGCGAGCGCGCGGAGCCGGTGCGGGTCGGGGCGGTCGGCGCCGCCGAGACCCAGCGAGACACCGTGCGGTACCACGGTGACACCGCGCTCGCGCAGCCGGCGCAGCGAGTCGGGCAGGTGTCCGGGGCAGACGTTCTCCGCCACCACCTCGACCCAGTCGATGCCCGGCATGCGCTCGACGGCCTCGGCGATCTCGGGCCGCCAGCCGATGCCCGTGCCCAGTCGCTCCATGGGTCCCCCTCCTCGTCGCTCACCGCGGGCGGTCGATGTGACGGGGGTATGGCCCCGGCAGCGGACGGCGAACCGCGCCGGGCCGGGGTTCAGAGCAACATTTGAGCTTGGGCGGCGGCCGCCAGCTCAGCGCTTGACGCCCACGCCGCCGAAACAGTCCACGTCCCGCCGGTCGGTGCAGGCCGGCTCGGGGCGCCACTCGGCGACCGCGCGCGATGTCGACGATCTCCGGATCGACCTCGCGGATCCGGTCGCCGACCTGCCGGTCGATCTCGTAACAGTCCTTGCCGCCCAGCCAGTAGTTCCAGATGCGCGCCGAGTGCGGCATCGTGCTGTTGATCATCGGTCCACCGGCATCCCGACTCGCCGTGTCCCCGACGGCCGCTCACGGCCCGTGCGTTGCACACCCACCGCAACGGGTGATCAACGCAGCGCCGGATGGTCCGCGACCACGGTGCAACTGCCCGGTGCGATCTCGGTGAAGCCCGCGTCGCGCACCAACGGCAGGCCGGCGCGGGTCAGTTCACGCCAGTGCGCGGGCTCGGCGGTGCGCACGGCCAGCGGGAAACCGGCGTCCCGCCAGGCGGCCCGCTCCTCGTCCGACAGCTCCCACCAGGCCAGCTGGGCGCCGTGCCCGGCCTGTGCCATCGCCTTGCCGGCCGACATCTGAACGCCGGGGCTCATCCACAGCACCGGGCCGGCCGGGTCCGGCTCGGCGGGCGGCTCCGGGTCGTCCAACTCGGTGCCGGAGACCTGCAACTTGGCCAGATCCTTCGGCCAGCCGTCCAGCGGCACCGGCGGGAACACTCGCACCTCGGCCGACTTCCCGGTGACCGTGATGCCGGGCAGCGCCTGGGCCCGCCGCCACTCCGCGCCGCGCGCCCGGCGCACCACCTTGCGGATGCGCGCGTCCTGCCAGTCCCGCATCACCTGCGCCCACTCGCCGTCGCCGAGCGAGCGCTCGTCGCTCAGCATCACCAGCACCGCGCGGGCCGCCGTCTCCAGGGCGTCGGTACGGGCGGGCGGCGCGGCCTTCTCCAGCCGCACGACCAGCGGCAGCACGTACTGCGGGGCGAGGTCGCGGTCGCCGGGTTCGGAGCGGAAGGGGCTGTCCTGCGCGGGCGTGGTTTCACTGTTCACGCCGTCCAGTCTGCCAAGCGGCTCCGGCGCGCCCGCCCGCGCGTCTCAGCCCGAGCAGGCGGTGCGCTGCGCCTCCTGCCATTCGCACACCGGGCACAGCGTGATGCCCTTGTACGACTCCGGATACTCCGTGGGCTCGCGGCACAGCACACACTCGGCGTACGGCGGGCCGTCGGCCTTCGGGGGCCGGGCCGCGTCGATGAGGCAGTAGTCGACAGGCGTGTCGTCGTCGCTCATGCGTCCAGCGTACGAGAGCGTGCGAGGGCTCACGCGCTCGTACGGGCGTCAGGGCCGGCCGCTCGCCTCGCCGATCAGCTCGGACACCTTGACGAAGGTGTAGCCGCGCTTGCGCAGCTCGGGCACGACGGCGCGCACGACCCGCTCGGTGGTCGGGGCGGCGCTGCGGGTGCAGTGCATCACGACCACGGACCCCGGCTTCACGCCGTCCAGCACCTGCCGCACGACCGCGTCCGCGTCCGTCGCGAACGCGTCGCCGCTGACCACGTCCCACTGCACGGCCGTCACGCCGGTGCCGCTGAGCGCCTTCAGCGCGTCGCGGTCGTAGCAGCCGCCCGGGAAGCGGAAGTACGGCCGCGCGTCCTTCACGCCGGCCGCGCGGAAGGCGGTGTAGGCGCGCTCGACGTCCTCGCGCATCCGGCCCGGGTCGACCGTGGGCAGCCCGTAGCAGTCGCCGGTGAAGGCGTAGTGGCTGTAGGAGTGGTTGGCGATCTCGAACAGGGGGTCGCGGTCGATGGCCCGCGCCTGCGCCGGGTACTGCTGCGCCCACCGGCCCGTCATGAACACGGTCGCCGGGACCTTCAGGGTGCGCAGCGCGTTGATCAGCCCGGGGTTGTCGAAGTGCTCGCCCCGCGCGGCGCGCGGTCCCTGGTCGGCGGTCATGTCGGCGTCGAAGGTCAGCGCGACGACCTTGCCGTGCCCGGTGCGCGGGCCGTTCTTGAAGACGGGCGTCAGCCCGGCCGGGCCGGGGGCGAGCGTCGGCGGCCGGGACACGGCAGGCGACAGCGACGGCGACGCCGCGCTGGGCGCCGGCCGGGCGGCGTGCGGGGACGCCGTGTGCGGGGCGGGGGTCCGCGCGGTCCCGCAGGCGGCGAGGGCGGCGCCGAGGGCGCACAGCGCGGTGAGACGGCGAAGGGGAACGATCACAGTACGACGATATGACTGCACGCGCCACGCCCCCGCCCCACCCACCCCCGACGCGACACCACATCACCCACCCGGCGCCACCGGACCAAGCCCCCAGGCGCAAGGGCCGGGCAACACCCAGGGCGAGCCGGCCATCGGAAAGGGCCCGGGGAACTGCGCGACCAGCCCCCACTCACCCGCGGCCGCCGACGCGCACACGCCCCCACCCCCTGAGGCGCCCCGTCCTCACCCCTTGTGCCGCTTCAGCGGCCGCAGCGCCGGCCCCTGAAGGATCTCCCCGTCGATCCCGAACCGGGACCCGTGGCAGGGGCAGTCCCACGACCGCTCGGCCGCGTTGAAGTTCACCAGGCAGCCCAGGTGCGTGCAGCGCGCGGACAGGGCGTGCAGCTCGCCGTCCTCGTCGCGGTAGGCCGCGACCCGGTCGCCGCCCGCCCGGACCACCGCCCCCTCGCCGGGCGCGACGTCCTCCAGCGACTTCGCCGGCCGCAGCCGGTCGCCGACGAAGTGCCGCGCCACCTTGGCCTGTGTCTTCAGGAACGTCGGCGCCTCACGCACAACAGTGCCCAGCCGGCGCGGATCGTACAGCCCGCTCCACGCGCACTTCTCGTCCCGGATCAGCGCCGTCAGCAGCCGCCCGGCCATCATCCCGCCGCTCAGTCCCCAGCCGCCGAAGCCCGTCGCCACGTAGGTGTGCCGCGCGCCGGGGTGCATCAGTCCGACCATCGGCACGGTGTCCGTGGGGTCGTTGTCCTGCGTGGCCCAGCGGTGGGTGACGTACACGCCGGGGAAGTGCGTGGCCGCCCAGTCCGCCAGCTCCTCGAAGAGCGCCGGGGTGTCACCGGTGCCGGGCGTGAAGTGCTGCCCGGTGACCACGAGGAACCGCTGTCCGTCGCCGTAGGGCGCCGTCCGCACCGACCGCGTGTTCTCGTCCGGGGTGATGTACATGCCGTCCGGGTCGCGGTCGGCGGGGATCGTCCCGGCCACGACCAGCTCGCGGCGCGGGGAGAGCCGGGTGAACAGCAGGGCCCGGTCGAACACCGGGTAGTGCGTGGCGACGACCACCTTCCGCGCGGTCACCGTGACCCCCGCGTCGGTCGTCAGCCGGCACGGCTCGCCCTCGGTCAGCCCCGTCACACGCGTGTACTCGTGGATCCGTCCGCCGCGCGCCTGAAGATCCTCGGCGAGGGCGAGCAGGTACTTGCGCGGGTGGAACTGCGCCTGCCCGGTCACCTTCACCGCGCCCGCGACCGGGAACGGCAGCCCGGTCTCCGTCACGAACGACGCCGGCAGCCCCGCCTCCTTCGCCGCCCGCGCCTCCGCGCGCACCTCCTCGACCCGGCCGGCGTCGCGCACATAGGTGTAGGCGCTGCGCTCCTCCCAGTCGCAGTCGATGCCCAGTTCGGCCACGGTCCCGGCGGCCCGCTCGATCGCCTCGGACTGCGAGCGGGCGTACAGCCGCGCGGCCTCGTCGCCGCGGGTACGCCGCAGCTTGTCGTAGATCAGGGTGTGCAGGGCGGTGACCTTGGCGGTGGTGTGGCCGGTCACCCCGGCGGCGACCCGGTCGGCCTCCAGCACGGCCACGCCGAGCCCGGCGCGGGTCAGCTCCCACGCCGTGCTCAGCCCGGCCATCCCGGCGCCGATCACGGCCACGTCGACCGTCAGGTCCTCCGTCAGGGTGGGCCGAGGGCTGCCGCCGGGTTCCGTCTGCAGCCAGTACGAGCCGCTGACCTGCTCTTTCCGCGTCATGCCGGGGCGGGTACCCCGTCCCGGCATGATCACGGCTGCGGACCGTCCCGCTATCGGCGCCAGGGGCCGGTGACCGCGAACGTCGTGCCCGGCGTGTAGCAGTTGACGTACATCGTGTCGCCGTCGGGCGAGAAGGTGACCCCGGCGAACTCGCCCCACTCCGGCTGCTCGGGGGTGCCGATGTTCTGGCGGCCGCGTGCCATGGCGTACACCTCGCCCGCGCGCGTGACGCCGAAGACGTGCTGCGCGCCGTTGCCGTCCTCGCACACCATCAGCCCGCCGCTGGGCGCCAGGCAGATGTTGTCCGGGGACTCGCCGGGCAGCTGTACGTCGGTGTCAGGACCGAAGACGACCACCAGCGTCAGACGGCGTCGCTTCGGGTCGTAGCGCCAGATCTGGCCGTAGTGGTCGGCGCCCGAACCGTCCGCGCTGCGGGCGAAGGACGACACGAAGTACACGCACGAGCCGCCCCAGTAGCAGCCCTCCAGTTTCTGCGCGTGGGTGATGCCCCCGCGGCCGTAGTCCTGGAGCCGCGTCGGGGTGGACGCGGCCAGCGGGTCGGGTACGTCCACCCATTCCACGCCGTCGAAGCGCGCGCCGGTCTCCTGGATCGTGGACAGATCCGGTACGCCGGGCACGCGCATCGCCTGGAGCCGGCCGCCCGCGCGCAGTGAACCGACGCCGCCCAGCGGCTTGTCCGGCAGGAAGCGGTAGAACAGGCCGAACGGCTTGAGGAAGGCGTCCTCCGTCTCGTAGACGACGCCGTTGCCCGGGTCGACCGCGATCGCCTCGTGCTGGAAGCGCCCCATCGCGGTCAGCGGGACGGCGCCGGTGCGGTGCGGGTCGCTCGGGTGGACCTCGAAGATGAAGCCGTGGTCCTTGGCGTAACCGTTGGTGCCGGCCTTGTCCTCGGTCTCCTCGCAGGTCAGCCAGGTGCCCCAAGGGGTGCGGCCACCGGCGCAGTTCACGGCCGTGCCGGCGATGGCGACATGCTCGGCCAGGACGCGACCGCGGGGGTCCAGCGTCAGGGCCGTACAGCCGCCCTTGCCCGCCGGGTCGTAGGTGAGGCCATCGATCGTGGGCACGGGGACGGCCGCGGTGACACGGTTCTCGTGGTTGCGCACGAGATGGGTACGGCCCGCTCGACCGGCGAACGCGGCCATGCCGTCGTGGTGGGAGGGGACCGGCCCCTCGCCGGAGCGCAGCGGGTCGCCCTCGCGGGAGAGCACGGTGTAGCGGAAACCTTCCGGCAGGTCGAGCAGTCCGTTCGGGTCGGGGACGAGCGGGCCGTAGCCGGTGTGGCCCAGGTTCTGCGCGGCGGCGGTGCCCGCGAAGAGCTCGGACAGGGCCCCGGTGAAGGCGATGCCCGCTCCCAGGGCACTCGCTCGGGCCAGGACCTGACGTCGAGTTGCAGACATGCGGCAGCAACCTTCCTGCTGGCGGACAGGAGATGCACAGGAACTACTACTGACCCCGCCGTGTCTACCATCTGCCGCCGTGCGCGGGAACCACGCGTGTAGCTCGTGTCACCGGGCGTGACGCCGCCGGCCTCACTGCTCGATGACGTGGTCCTTCGGTACTCGTTCGTCGGCGAGGCCGTTCGGTACCGGTTCGTCGGCGAGGCCGTTCGGTACCGGTTCGTCGGCGAGGCCGTTCTGTGTCCGTCTGTCGATGAGGCCCTTCGGTACCTGTTCGCCGGTGAGGCCCTTCGGCACCTGATCGTCGACGTGGTCCTTCGGCGTCTGCTCGTTCCGCTCGGCGCCCCTCTCCAGGAAGCGCAGCAGCTCCACCGGAATGGGCAGCACCAGCGTGGAGTTCTTCTCCGCCGCCACCGCCATCACCGTCTGCAGCAGCCGAAGCTGGAGCGCGGAGGGCGTGTCCTCCATGGCCTGGGCGGCCTGGGCCAGCTTCTTCGAGGCCTGCAGCTCGGCATCGGCGTTGATGATCCGCGCGCGCCGCTCACGGTCGGCCTCGGCCTGCCGGGCCATCGACCGCTTCATCGTGTCGGGCAGCGAGACGTCCTTGATCTCGACCCGGTCGATCTGCACGCCCCAACCGACGGCCGGGCTGTCGATCATCAGCTCCAGCCCCTGGTTCAGCTTCTCGCGGTCGGAGAGCAGGTCGTCCAGTTCGCTCTTGCCGATGATCGACCGCAGCGAGGTCTGCGCCATCTGGGATACCGCGAAGCGGTAGTCCTCCACGTTGACGACCGCCGCGGTGGGGTCCACGACCTTGAAGTACACGACGGCGTCCACCCGCACCGTGACGTTGTCCCGGGTGATGCCCTCCTGACCCGGCACCGGCATGGTCACGATCTGCAGGTTGACCTTCCGCAGCCGGTCGACCCCGGGGAGGATCAGGGTCAGCCCCGGGGGCCGCACGTCACCGCGCAGCCGGCCGAGCCGGAAGACCACTCCGCGTTCGTACTGTTTGACGACCCGGGCTGCCGCGGTCAGGTACACCAGGCCCACCACGCCGGCCCCCACGATCGCTCCCAGCAGCTCTTGGAGCATGGCGACCTCCTCACCGAGAGGTCCGTTTCGTCTGCTCCTGCAACGATATGCCCGGCCTCCGGTCGCGGGCCACGCCCATGACCGGAGGCCGGACAACGGCACGCGCTACGCCGCCGCCGTCACCTTCACCAGCTTCACCGGTTCCGTACCGACCGCGCTGTGCCGCTCGGCCCACGACTCGAGCGCCGTACGGCAGGCGTGGTCCAGATGGTGCAGCCCCGAGAGGTCCAGCTCGACGGGCCGGTCCTGCGGGAGCGCCTCCAGGCTGTCGAGGATCTTGGGCAGCCGCAGGAAGGTCGCGTTACCCGCGAGATGCGCCTGGACGGGTCCGGCGCCCTTGTCGATGATCTCCAGCCGGATGTGCGAGGCCTCCCAGGCGGTCTTGACCACGGACAGGGCCAGACCGATCAGCACGCCCTCGAACATGTTCACCGCGACGATCGACACGGCCGTCACCACGAGGATCAGGGCCTCGCCCCGGTGGCCGCGCCACAGGTCGGAGATCTGGCGGAACGGGATCAGCTTCCAGCCCGCGTGGACGAGGATGCCGGCCAGTGCCGGGATCGGGATCAGCGCCAGTGCGGCGGGCAGCGCGGCGGCGAACAGCAGCAGCCACACGCCGTGCAGCACCCGTGAAGCCTTCGTCCTCGCGCCCGCCTGCACGTTGGCGGAGCTGCGCACGATCACGGCCGTCATGGGCAGCGCGCCCAGCAGACCGCACACCGTGTTGCCGGCACCCTGGGCGATCATCTCCTTGTCGTACTGGGTGCGCGGACCGTCGTGCAGCCGGTCCACCGCCGCCGCGCTGAACAGGCTCTCGGCCGAGGCGATCAGCGCGAACGCGACGATGGTGCCCCAGATGGCCGGCTGGGCCAGGTCACCGAAGGCGTCGGCACCCGGCAGCTGGACGACCCCGAGCAGACCCTCCACCTTCACCGTGGCGACCGGCAGATCGAGGGCGAGGGTGGCGACCGTGGCCAGGACGACCGCGGCGAGTGCGCCGGGCGCGGACCGCACCGCCTTCGGCAGTTTCTTCCACAGCACGATGACGGCGACGGTGCCGGCGCCGATCGCGAGCGAGGCGAGGGCCTCGGCGCTGCCGAGCGCGTCGGCGAACGCCCCGGGCAGGCCCGCGATCTTGCCGATGCCGGTCTTCGGGGCGGTGAGTCCCGCGGCCGCGTAGATCTGCCCGGCGATGATCACCAGACCGATACCGCAGAGCATGCCCTCGACGACCGAGACGGATATCGCCCGGAACCAGCGGCCGATCCCGAAGAAGCCCATGGCGAGCTGGAACAGGCCGGCGATCAGCACGATCACCCCGAGGGTGCCCACCCCGAACTCGCTGACGGCCTCGAAGACGAGCACCGTCAGGCCGGCGGCCGGCCCCGACACCTGAAGGCTGCTGCCGGGCATGAGCCCGGTGACCAGACCGCCCACGATGCCGGTGACGAGGCCCAGTTCGGCCGGGACGCCCGAGGCGACCGCGACGCCCACGCACAGGGGCACCGCGACCAGGAACACGACTATGGAGGCGAGGAAGTCCTGCCGCAGATGAGGGAACGCGCGCATGCCGGACCTCACAGCGCCTCGAAGGAGTCGGTGGCCACGCGGTGTTCGCGCACCGCACCGGTGTGCACCTCGTAGTACCAGCCGTGCAGGTTCAGCCGACCGTCCGTCAGACGCTGCTGCACGCACGGGTAGGAGCGCAGCCGCAGCAGCTGGGCGAGCACGTGGTGCTGCACGGCCTCGGCCACGGTGGGGTCCTGCGGATCGGCCGCCCCGGGGCCCTCGGCGGCATGCGCGAGCCAGTCCCGCACGGCCGGTACGGCGTCGAGGTCGTCGCCGCGCACCAGGGCGCCGACGGCACCGCAGTGCGAGTGGCCGCAGACGACGACGTCCCGGACGCCGAGCACGTTGACGGCGTACTCGATGGTGGCCGCCTCCGAGGTGGGCCGGCCCGGGCTGTACGGCGGGACGATGTTGCCCGCGGTGCGCAGCTCGAAGAGCTGACCGGGGCGGGCGCCGGTGATCAGGGCCGGGACGACCCGGGAATCGGAGCAGGTGATGAACAGGACCTGCGGCGACTGGCCCTGGGCCAGCGGGGCGAACTCCTCAGGGCGCTGGCCGAAGGCACGGGCGTGGTCGATGAGGGGTTGCATGTGTGGTGACTCCTCCTGGCGCGCCGTGGGGGGCGCGTCGGGCTTCAAGGACAGAGGTGGGGTGTACTGCCTCCGCGTGGGGCGGAGTTGCCGGGTACTGCTCTGTTCTCAGCAGCGGAAGACCTGGAGCGCGGCCGGGGTGGGGGCCGTGGCGGGTCTGGGGGAGTTGAGCGGGGCTCTGCCCGCCGCGGAGTGCCGCGGGGCGGCCGGGTCCGGCGCCGACAGCGGGCGCTCGGGTGCCTGGGGCGCCGAATCGGCCGTGCGCTGACGGTCGCGGGGGCGCAGCGGGTCGGCCGGGTCGGGGAGGTGTCCGCAGTCCCGGGAGGCGACGGTCTCCTCACGCAGGGCCGTGACTTGGAGCGCGGCGCCGGGGCGAGCCTTGGCCTCCGCATGACGGACCGTGTGCGCTTGTGCGAAGGACTGGGTGCGGGCAAAGAAAGGGAGGGCGAGCAGGAGCGCGGTGAGCACCGCGAGGGCGGTCCGGCCCGTCGTACCTCGGAACATGCCCCTCCCCCCGCTCGGCTCACGCGTCATGTGCGGACCAACGCTTGGTCAACGAATGGTCAAGTAGCACGGTAGCGGTACCGGGGCGTTTGCAAGGTTAACTGCGCGTTACGAACCGGAGAGAGCCTGAAAAGAGAGGTGGATTGGCGCGAACCGGCTGCTGGCCAGGGGTCAGGCTGCCCCGGCCGGCCGGCGGCTCTTCCGTCCGGTGTCAGGGTGTCCCGGTCAGGGCATCGCGGGGTCGCGTGGCACGAAGCGGCTCAGCCGGTACGTCGTAGGCTGCGCCGGACGCCCGTACAGGATGTCGACGCGCGTCGGCGACACAGTCGATGTGCGGGTCCGTGGCGCGGAGGCGGTCGAGGCGGGCGTGCAGCTCCGACTCGTTCCGGGTCTCCGGGAGCACCTCCCAGTGCCCCGCCTCGGGTGCGAATCGGGCGGCGGCTCGCCGGCTGCCGGCCCGCTGCCGCTGCTTCCTCTCGCGCTGACCCGGCATCGGCCCGGCATCGCCGCCGGGCCGCGGGTGCGGCAAGGCCGGCGAGGACCGGTACCGGCCGGGCGCTACGGCTTCTCGACCAGGCCCTTGGCGTCGCGCGCCAGGGCCGTGAGGCGGGAGATGGCCCGGAAGTACTTCTTGCGGTAGCCGCCGTTCAGCATCTCCTCGCTGAACAGCTGGTCGAACGGCAGCCCCGAGGCGAGCACGGGCACCTCGCGGTCGTAGAGCCGGTCGGCGAGGACGACGAGCCGCAGCGCGGTGGACTGGTCCGGCACCGGGCGCACGTCCGTCAGGCACACCGCCTTGAGTCCGTCGGTCAGCGCGCCGTAGCGGCTGGGGTGCACCTTGGCCAGGTGGTCCAGCAGTTGCGGGAAGGCGTCCAGCGAGGCGCCCGCGGTGGCGTGGGCGGTCCGCGTGACCTGCTCGTCGGTGAACGGCGCGGGTGCCTCGGGCAGGCCGCGGTGGCGGTAGTCCTCGCCGTCGATGCGCAGGGGGCGGAAGTGGGCGGACAGGCCCTGGATCTCGCGCAGGAAGTCGGCGGCCGCGAACCTGCCCTCGCCGAGCTTGCCGGGCAGCGTGTTGGAGGTGGCGGCGAGCGCGACACCGGCGTCGACCAGCTTGCCGAGCAGCGTGGAGACGAGGACGGTGTCGCCCGGATCGTCCAGCTCGAACTCGTCGATGCACAGCAGGCGGTGACCGGAGAGGGTCTGCACGGTCTGCTGGAAGCCGAGGGCGCCGACGAGGTTGGTCAGCTCCACGAAGGTGCCGAACGCCTTCTTCTCCGGCTCGGCCGGGGTGGCGTGCCACAGGGACGCGAGCAGGTGGGTCTTGCCGACGCCGTACCCGCCGTCGAGGTAGACGCCGCGGGGGCCGGCCGGGGCCTTCGCCGCCTTGGCCTTCGCCTTGCCGAAGCCGAACAGGCCGCGCTTGGCGCCGCTGCCCGGGCCCGCCCCGTCGAGCCCGGCCGCGAAGCCCTCCAGGACCTGGACGGCCTCGGTCTGGCTGGGCTGGTTCGGGTCCGGGATGTACGTGCTGAAGCGGACCGAGTCGAACCGCGGCGGCGGCACCATCTCGGCCACCAGCCGGTCCGCGGGGACATGCGGCTCACGTGCGCACAGGGACAGCGGGGCCGCGTCGGCTATCGGGGCGAGGCCGGAGGCGGAGGTGGAGGACGACACGGTTCCCCAGCTTAAGGGGCGTGCCAGACTGCACGACATGCGACGCCTGTTCCCTGTGACCGAAGAAACAGCAGTCCAGACCCTGCGGGGGGCTTCCGAGGAGGGGGTGGTCGCCGGGGCTTCGGGGGTGCCCGGGGCCTTTGATGGTGAAGGGACTCCCGGGACGGCGAGGGCGACCGCGGCGATCGCCGGCGGGGCGGTCGTGGAGGGCGCGGCGGCGGACGGCGCGGACGGTGGGCCCTCCGGTGCCCCCGTGTCCGGTCAGGGCCCCGTGTCCGGTGCGGGCGCCGTAGGGCTCCCGACGTTCGCCGGTGGGGCCGACGGCCGTGAGTGGAGCTTCGCAGAGCTGGCCGCCGCCTACGCCTACCCCGAGCCGCCCGCCGGGCAGCGCCAGCCCTGGCTGCGGGCCAACATGGTCTCCAGCCTCGACGGAGCCGCCCAGCACGAGGGCCGCTCCCAGCCCATCTCCAACGCCACCGACATGCGGATCTTCGGCACGCTGCGGGCCCTGGCCGATGTGGTGGTCGTCGGGGCCGAGACGGTGCGCCAGGAGGGCTACCGCCCGGCACGCGTGCGTGCGGAGTTCGCTCAGATGCGAGAGGCCGCCGGGCAGGACCCGGTACCCGCGATCGCCGTGATCACCGCGAGCCTGGACCTGGACTTCTCGCTGCCCCTGTTCACCTCGCCCGCGGTGCCGACGATCGTGCTCACCGGCGCCGCGTCCTCCCCGGAGCGCCGGGCGGCGGCCGAGAAGGCGGGCGCCAAGGTCGTCATCGCCGGCGACGGCGTCGGCGTGGATCCGGTCCGCGTCGTGCAGGCCCTCGCCGAGCTGGGCCACACCCGCCTGCTGACCGAGGGCGGGCCGCGGCTGCTCGGGCAGATGGTGGCCGCCGAGGTGCTGGACGAGCTGTGTCTGACGATCTCCCCGATGCTCACCGCCGGAGACGCCCAGCGCATCGCCGGAGGGCCCTCCGTCACCGTTCCGCACCGCTTCGCACTGGTGTCCCTACTGGAGGAGGACGGCTTCCTCTACAGTCGTTATTGCAGGTCACAGCCCTGAGTACGGCGCCGGGGAGCCGCTCGCCGGGCCCCCTGCGGGCGGGCGGCGGCCCGGGGGGCCGACATCAACGGAATCAGTCGTTCCGTTTCCCTCCGGGCGGGCACACTAAATCCGGCAGTACCCGTGCGATCACGGGGCAGGATGGTTTCCGCAGGGCCTGGTACGGCCCACGGAGGACAGGGGGCCCGGGCCCCCGCAGCAGAAGGGGCGCCTGGTGTTCACAAGCGTTTTGATGATCGAGAAGGCCCTGACGTCCGCCGACGTGGAGTTCGTCACCAGCTTGCACGGGGACGAGCCGGTCACCTTCCACGTCCTGCTCCAGCCCAGAGGCGACCAGGCCGACCGGCTGCTGAGAGCCATCGACGACATCGCGCTCGGCGAGATCGACGTGGCCGCCCGCGAGGGTGAGACACCCGAGGGCGACGAGGCCAAGAGCGTCGGCCGGCAGGCCCTGGACGTGTCCCTGACCGCCCTGCGCTCGTCCGGCAGCGCAGCCGAGGGCCGGCTCGTCGAGGACCACCCGCTGGACGCGCTGCGGACGCTGGTGGAGGAGATCGCCGCGGACGAGGTGATCGTGCTCACCGATCCGCATTACGTGGAGGAGTTCTTCCACCGTGACTGGGCCTCGCGGGCGCGGCACAAGGTGGGCGTGCCGGTACTGAAGCTCTTCTCCCACAGCAAGGCGTAGCGCTCCGCGGGTGTGGCCGGTCCGCGCCGTTTCGGGCGCGGCGCCTGTCCGGGTGCGGGCTCGTTGTGGCTGGTCGCGCAGTTCCCCGCGCCCCTTGCGTCGGACCGGTGGCCCGCGCTGCAAGGAGCCCGGTGCCTGAGCACATAGGCTAGGCACGCTCCAGTCCGCACCGTATCTGGGAGAAGAACGCATGGCACCCGGCCTTCCTACCGCCATGGACCGACCGCACTTCATCGGCATCGGCGGCGCCGGGATGTCGGGCATCGCCAAGATCCTCGCGCAGCGCGGCGCCAAGGTGGCCGGCAGCGACGCCAAGGACTCCGCCACCGCCGAGGCGCTGCGCGCGCTGGGCGTGACCGTGCACATCGGGCACGCCGCCGAGCACCTCGCCGACGACGCGAGCTGTGTGGTCGTCTCCTCCGCGATCCGGGGCGACAACCCGGAGCTGCTGCGCGCCGCCGAGCTGGGCGTCCCGGTCGTGCACCGCTCCGACGCGCTCGCCGCGCTGATGGAGGGCCTGCGCCCGATCGCCGTCGCCGGCACCCACGGCAAGACGACCACCACGTCGATGCTCGCGGTCTCCCTGACCGCACTGGGTCTGAACCCGTCGTACGCCATCGGCGGCGACCTCGACGCGCCCGGTTCCAACGCGCTGCACGGCGACGGCGAGATCTTCGTCGCCGAGGCCGACGAAAGCGACCGCAGCTTCCACAAGTACGCCCCCGAGGTCGCCATCGTCCTCAACGTCGAGCTGGACCACCACGCCAACTACGCCTCGATGGACGAGATCTACGAGTCCTTCGAGACCTTCGCCGGGAAGATCGTGCCCGGCGGCACGCTGGTGATCTCCGCCGACCACGAGGGCGCGCGTGAGCTGACCCGGCGCGTCAAGGACGTGCGCGTGGTGACCTACGGCGAGGCCGAGGACGCCGACGTACGCGTGCTGTCGATCGTCCCGCAGGGCCTCAAGAGCCAGGTCACGGTCGTCCTCGACGGTCAGGAGCTGACCTTCGAGGTCTCCGTCCCGGGGCGTCACTACGCCCTCAACGCGGTCGCCGCGCTCACCGCGGGTGCCGCCCTCGGCATCCCGGCCGCCGAGCTGGCCCCGGCGATCGCCGCGTACACGGGCGTCAAGCGGCGCCTGCAGCTCAAGGGCGAGGCGGCCGGCGTCCAGGTCATCGACTCCTACGCCCACCACCCCACCGAGATGACCGCCGACCTGGAGGCCATGCGGGCAGCCGCTGGAGACGCGCGCATCCTCGTCGTCTTCCAGCCGCACCTGTTCTCGCGCACGCAGGAGCTGGGCAAGGAGATGGGCCAGTCGCTGTCCCTGGCCGACGCCTCCGTGGTCCTCGACATCTACCCGGCCCGCGAGGACCCGATCCCCGGCATCACCAGCGAGCTGATCATCGAGGCCGCGCGCGCCGCGGGCGCCGATGTCACGGCCGTCCACGACAAGGTGGAGGTGCCGGACGTGGTCGCGGGAATGGCACAGGCCGGCGATCTCGTTCTCACCATGGGCGCGGGCGACGTCACGGACCTCGGACCGCGCATCCTGGACCGTCTCGCGCAGAAGTGAAGGGGTTGGCCGACATGTCGTACGACGTCGAGAAGCCGGACGAGCAGTGGCGCGCGGAGCTGACCCCCGCCGAGTACGCGGTGCTGCGCCAGGCCGCCACCGAGCCCGCGTTCGTCGGTGAGTACACGGACACCAAGACCAAGGGCGTCTACTCCTGCCGGGCCTGCGGCGCCGAACTGTTCACCTCGCAGACCAAGTTCGAATCCCACTGCGGCTGGCCGTCCTTCTACGACCCGAAGGACACCGACGCGGTGGAGCTGGTGCAGGACCGTTCCCACGGCATGGTCCGCACCGAGGTGCGCTGCGCCCGCTGCGGCTCCCACCTCGGGCACGTCTTCGAGGGGGAGGGCTATCCGACCCCCACCGACCAGCGCTACTGCATCAACAGCATCGCGCTGCGCCTGGAGCCCGAGGAGGGCTGAGCGCGTCACCGGGCCGACCTAGACTGACAAGGAAGGCCCGGCCCACGGCCGGCGCAGACCGGCATGGTCCGAAGCGGGAAGGCGGTGGACCTGCATGCCGTACGTCGCCGTCAGCGCGCTGAGCCATCCGGGGCTGCTGCGTGAACGCAACGAGGACAGTCTCGTCGCCGGACCGTGGACCCTGTGCGCCACCGTCACCGAGAGCCCGCAGACGCTGGTCTTCCCGCTGCGCTCGCCCGTGGTGGTCGCCGTCGCCGACGGGCTCGGCGGTCACCCCGGCGGTGACGTGGCCAGCGCCCTCGTCGCCCGCCTGCTCGCCCGGGCCGGGCCCGTGCTGGACGACGAGGACGCCGTACGGGAGACGCTGAACGACTGCAACCGCGCCGTGTACCAGGCCGCCGAGGGCAGCGACCTCACCGCCATGGGCACGACCGTCGCCGGTCTGGTCCTGCTGCACGACTCGGTGCTCGTCTTCAACGTCGGCGACAGCCGGGTCTTTTCGACCTCCTCCGACGGGCTGCGCCAGGTGAGCGTCGACGACAGCCCGCCCCTCGAACCCGGTCAGCGCACCACGTCCCTGGTCACCCAGTGCCTGGGCGGCTCCGCCGCCCACCGTGACGTCCGGCCGCACGTCACCGCCGTGCCCCTGCGCCCCGGCGACCGCTACCTCGTGTGCACCGACGGGCTGACCGACCCGGTGCCCGAGGACGTGCTCGAGGCGGTGCTGCGCGAGAGCGACGACGGCCGGGCAGCCTTCGAGCTGTGGCGCGCGGCCATCGAGGCGGGCGGACCGGACAACATCACCCTGGCGGTCGTGCGCGTGGGAGGGGACGGGGGCCCGTGATGATCCCGGTTGTGCGTGGCCGGGCGGGCGCTGTCACGATTTGATCGTGTTCAGCGTTGTGCGACGGATCAGAGCGCTCGGCCGGCCGGCCTCCCCGGGCCGGCCCGCGACCGCCCGGGGCACCGGCGCCGCCGACCGGCGGCTCGCCGGGCTGCGGTCGCTGCTGACCCGGGTCGGCACCACGCTCGACGCGGACCTCACCTGCGCGGAGCTGACCCACGCCGCGAGCGTGTTCGCCGGGTGCACGGCGGCGGTCGTCCGGATCACCGGTGGGACCGTCTCCGGGTACGAGGCGATCAGCGGGGACGCCGACGCGCTGCCGGACGTACGCCGGATCACCGAGGCGGTGCGGGAGGGCGGGCCGCTCCTGCGGGGAGCGGTCTTCGCTGGGGCCGTCGTCTGCCTCCCGCTCGCCACGCCCGAGCAGACGTACGGCGTCCTGGTGTGCGCCCGGTCGGCGCCGCCCCTCACCTCGCAGGAGGCGGAACTGCTCGCGCTGCTGGCCGCACCCGTCGGACCGTATCTGCGGCACGCCGACGAATACGCGCGCGTCAGCCGCACCATGGGCGACCTGCAGCGCGCGCTGCTCGCCGAGCCGGGACGGCCGCACCCGAACCTCGACGTCGCCGTGCGCTATCTGCCCGCCGGGCGGCGTGCCCTGGTCGGCGGCGACTGGTGCGAGACCGTGCGGCTACCCTTCGGCCGGACCCTGCTCGTCGTCGGCGACGTCATGGGCCACGGAGTGGAGGCCGCCGTCGACATGGCCGCGTACCGCTCCTCGCTGCGGTCGATCACCGCCACCGATCTGCCGCCGCACCGGGTACTGCGGCAGATGGACGACCTCGCCGCCGGGGAGCCCGACATGCGGCCCGCCACGTGCCTGATCGCCCGCGTCGATCCCGCGCGCGGGCAGGTCACGCTGGCCGGGGCCGGACATCTGCCGCCGGTCGTGATCGACGAGGGCGCCGGCAGCCGACTGCTGCCGCTGCCCGTCGGGCCGCCGCTCGGGACCGGGCTCGGCGGGTACGAGTCCGCCACCTACGACCTGGACAGCAGCCACACGTTGTTGCTGTTCACGGACGGGCTGGTGGAGCGGCGCGGGGAGGACATCGACCGGGGGCTGGAGCGGTTGGCGCAGGTGCGGTTCCCTGCCGGGGCCACCCTGGAGGAGATTCTGGACACCGTTCTGGTCCGGATGGACGCACGGCATGCCGAGGACGACGTGGCGGTGCTGGGGGCCCGGCCGCGGGGGCGGGGCGGGGAGTAGACGTCAGCTCAGTTCGCGCAGTGCCCTGCCCAGCCCCGCCACTCCCTGCGTGATCACTCCCGTCGGTGTCGCCGCGTACCCGAGGACCAGGCCGGGGCGGCCGGGACGCTGGCGGTGCCAGGAGAGGGGGTGGCACTTGACGCCGTGGGTGAGTGCGACCCGGGCCAGGTCGGTGTCCGGGACGTCCGCGGCGTAGGTGACCGTCAGGTGCAGGCCGGCTGCCGCACCGTGCACCACCGCGCCCGGCAGGTGGGCGGCCAGGGCGCCGATCATCGTGTCCCTGCGCCGGCGGTGACGGCCGCGCAGGAGCCGGAGGTGGCGTTCCAGGTCCCCGCAGTCCATCAGCCGGGCCAGGGTGAGCTGGGGGAGCACCGCGTTGCCCAGGTCGGTGAAGCGTTTCGCGGTGGTGAGGGCGCCCCGGTAGGCGGGCGGGGGGATCAGCCAGCCGATCCGCAGTGCGGGCGCGAGCAGCTTCGACACGCTGCCCATGTAGCAGACGCGGTCGGCCAGCAGCTCGCGCAGCGCCGGCACCGGCGACCGGTCGTAGCGGTGCTCGGCGTCGTAGTCGTCCTCCAGGATCAGCCCGCCGTCCTGCGCCCAGCGCAGCAGCTCACGGCGGCGTTCGCCGCTCGTGACGACCCCGGTGGGGAACTGGTGGGCCGGGGTGAGCAGGACCGCGCGGGCGCCCGAGGCGCGCAGGGCGTCGACGCGGATCCCGGCCTCGTCCACCGGTACCGGGGGTGTGGCCAGCCCGCCGTTGCGCAGATGCTGGCGGGAGCCGAGCGAACCGGGGTCCTCCAGCGCGACGGCGTCGATGCCGTCGGCTCGCAGGACGGCGTGCAGCAGGGTGAGCGCCTGCGCGGTCCCGGCCACGATCAGTACGTCGTCGGGTGCGACCCGCACCCCCCGGTTGCGCGCGAGCCAGTCGGCCACGGCCCGGCGCAGGGTCAGCGTGCCACGCGGGTCGCCGTAGCCGAGGCCGTCGGCCGACAGCCCGGCGAGCACCGCCCGTTCGGCGCGCAGATACGCGGCGCGCGGGAAGGCCGTCAGGTCGGGCCGGCCGGGGGTGAAGTCGAACGGGGCGGGGGCCGCGCGCAGCGCGTCGAAGACCTCCGGGCCCGGTTCGCCGGTGAACGGAGCCGTGCCCGGGCCGGCCGTGCCGGGGGTCTCGCCACGTACGCGCTCGTGGGGGACCGCGACCACGACCGTGCCACCGCGCCGCCGTCCTTCCAGGTGGCCGTCCTCGGCCAGTCGCCGGTACGCCTCCGTCACCACGCCTCGTGAGACGCGCAGTTCGGCGGCGAGCACCCGGGTGGGCGGCAGCGTGCTGCCCACCGTGAGCCGGCCGTCGGCCATGGCCCGGCGCAGGCGCTCGGTCAGCCACTGAGCCTTGCCCCCGGCCGGTGCCGTACCGATGTCCAGCTGCAGGAAGTCGGAGCCGCCAGGCGCTGCGTTCATCGCACTCATGCTGTCACGTGCCGTTCAGCCTCCGAAGGCGAACTCCGGCTCCCCGGCGGTGAGTACGGCGTCCGTGGTGAGGACCGGCCAGTGCGCGGCGAGCTCCTCCGCGACCGTCTTCAGCAGCGCCCGCACGGTCTGCGCGCCGCCGTCGTGCATCGCCTCGGTCACCACCAGGATGCGGCGGGTGTCCGGGCCGACGGCGGAGTACCCGCTCTGCCGGTGGGTCCAGCGGCGGGCGTGCGCACGTCCGGCTGAGTCGACGAACGTGACCTCGCCGGGCGCGGGATGCTCCGTGGCGCCGCCGAAGGCCGTGTACACCTCGTCGCCCCGGGCGGGCCGTACTTCGAGCAGGGGGCCGGCGATGCGGTCGGCGTCGAGCGCGGCGACCGGGACGGCGTGGGCCATTGAGATCGCGTTGCACAGGTCCACCACCGGATGGATGCGCGGGAGGCCGCCCTCCTTGCGCAGCCGCCGCAGCAGCGACTCCGCGGCGCATCGGTACTGCGTGGGTCGCAGACCCAGCCGGGAGTACGTGCGGCGCCAGGCCGCCACTTCCGGGAACTCGCCCTCCGGGGCCCCGGCCAGGCGGGCCGCGGCCCGGGCGGTGTGGGTGGCAGCCCGCGGGCCCGTGTCCACGCGGGCGTCGACCCCGTCGGCGTACAGCACGCCGGCGGCGAGCCGCGGGTGGGCCGACCAGATCGCGTCCGCGTGCCGGAAACGCATGCTCACGCCACCGCCAGCCGCAGACTCAGGGCGACGAAGCAGGCGGCGAAACCCCGGCGCATCCCCGTCAGCAGTCCGGGCCGCTCCGGCAGCCGCTCCCGCAGCGCGGCGGCGCCGAGGGCGTACGCGGTGAAGACGACGAAGGTCAGGGCCATGAACACGGCGCCCAGCCGGAGCATCGCCCCCACGTCGCCCGGCGCGACGAACTGAGGCAGGAACGCCAGGAAGAACAGGGCCGGTTTGGGGTTGAGCAGGTTGACCAGGACCGCTGAGCCGATCAGGCGGGAGGCCGAGCGCGGTGCGGCCTCCCGGTCGACCACCAGGGCCGAGCTGTCGCGCAGCATCGCCCACGCCATGTACAGCAGGTAGGCGACACCGAGGTACTTCACCACGGTGAAGGCGACGGTGCCCGCGTGCAGCAGGGCGGCCAGTCCGGTCACCGCGGCCAGCAGGTGCGGCAGGGTGGCGAGGGTGCAGCCGAACGCGGCCACCACACCGGCCCGCCGGCCGTGCGTGAGCCCGGCGGCCAGCGTGTACACCACGCCGGTGCCGGGAGTGACGACCACGACCAGGGTGGTCAGCAGGAACGTGACGCTCAAAGGAAACCTCCGCGAGAAGGGCGAGGTGTCCCACCCTGCCCGCGCCTTGGCCCGCCGGACAGGGCCAAAGGCGGCACCGTTCACCGGTCCATAACAGCGGCCTTCCGGGGTAGGGAAGTTCACGACGTCTAGACTCTCCCGGCAGCGGGCGTCCGTACGCACGTACGGAAAGGCGCCCGCCGCCAGGCACGTGCTGCCAAACCGAAGGGCGTTCGGCGTTTTGATACGGATGGAATCAGTCACCAAGCGGTACCCGGACGGCACGGTGGCGGTCGACCGGCTCACGCTGGAGATACCCGAGAAGGCGATCACCGTCCTCGTCGGCCCCTCCGGCTGCGGCAAGACGACGACTCTGCGGATGATCAACCGGATGGTCGAGCCCAGCGAGGGCCGGATCCTTCTCGACGGCACCGACCTCCAGCAGCAGCCGGTGCACACCCTGCGCCGGTCCATGGGATACGTCATCCAGCACGCCGGGCTCTTCCAGCACCGCACGATCGTCGACAACATCGCCACCGTCCCGCGCCTGCTCGGCTGGGGCAAGGCCAAGTCCCGTGAACGGGCCCGGGAGTTGATGGAGCGCGTCGGCCTCGACGGCTCGCTCGCCCGGCGCTACCCGCACCAGCTCTCCGGCGGCCAGCAACAGCGCGTCGGCGTCGCACGGGCGCTCGCCGCCGACCCGCCGGTGCTGCTGATGGACGAGCCGTTCTCCGCCGTCGACCCCGTGGTCCGCAAGGGCCTCCAGGACGAACTGCTGCGCCTGCAGGACGAGCTGGGCAAGACGATCGTCTTCGTCACTCACGACATCGACGAGGCCGTCAAACTCGGCACCATGGTCGCCGTCCTGCGCACCGGCGGCCGGCTCGCCCAGTACGCGCCGCCCGCCGAGCTGCTGTCCCACCCGGCCGACGCCTTCGTCGAGGACTTCCTCGGCGCCGACCGCGGCATCCGGCGCCTGTCCTTCTTCTCCTCCGCCGGCCTCGGGCTGCTCACGGAGCCGGTCGTCGCCCTGGACGCCGCAGCGGAGCAGATCGCCGCCGCGGACGGGGGCGAGTCGCCCTACCTCCTCGTCACCGACGCCGACGGCAGGCCGCTCGGCTGGGGCGAGCCCGGTGAGCTGACCGCCGGGAGCGTCGACCCGGCCCGGCTGCTGCCCTACGGGCGGCCGTTCGTCGCCGGCACCGACTCGCTGCGAGCCGCGCTCGACTGCGCCGTGCTGTCGCCGACCGGCTGGGCCGTCGCCGTGGACGACACCGGGCGCGTACGCGGTGTCGTGTCGCAGCAGGCCATCGGGGCGGCGATCCGGGCCGCCCACGCCCAGACCCCGAGCGCACCGAAGGCCCTGCGGTGAACGGGCTGTTCCACCTCCCCAGCGACCTGCAGAACACCTACCTCGGCCTGGTCGGCATGCATCTGCGCGAGGCGCTGATCCCGGTCCTCGCCGGGCTGCTGGTGGCGCTGCCCCTCGCCCAGCTGTGCGTGCGGCTGCGCTGGCTGTACCCGCCGGTGCTCGGGGCGGCGACCGTGCTGTACGCCGTCCCCTCCCTCGCGCTCATCGTCTTCCTGATCGACTACACCGGCCAGAGCGAGACGACCGTGATGATCCCGCTCGGCCTCTACAGCCTGGTGGTCCTCGTCCCGGCCGTCGTCGACGGCGTCCGCTCGGTGCCGCAGGAGACCCTGGACGCCGCGACCGCCATGGGTTTCGGGCCCGTGCGCCGCTACCTGACCGTGCAGTTGCCGATCGCGGTGCCCGCGATCCTCGCCGGGCTGCGCGTCGCGACGGTCTCCAGCATCTCCCTGGTCAGCGTCGGCATGCTGATCGGCAACCAGGGCGGCCTCGGCAACCTGCTGAACGACGGCATGACCTACCAGCAGCCCCGGCTGGTGTGGCTCTCGGTCATCGGCACCGCCGTCCTCGCCGTCCTCGCCGACGCCGTCCTCGTCGCCGTACGCCTGCTGCTCACGCCCTGGATGCCGCGCGGCACCGGCTCGGTCGCCGGACCGCGCCCCGAACCGGCGGTGTCAGCGACCGAGGAGGCCGCGCGGTGAACATCCTCCACTTCGTCAACGCCTTCTTCAGCGACAGCTCGCACTGGCACGGCTACGACGGCATCCCCACCCGCGTGCGCGAACACGTGCAGTACTCGCTGCTCGCGCTGGTGATCGCCGCCGCCGTCGGACTGCCGGCCGGGCTGCTCACCGGGCACACCGGACGGGGCGGCAACGCGCTCGCACTGATCGCCACCGCCGCCCGCGCCCTGCCCAGCTTCGGCCTGCTGGTGCTGATGTTCATCCTGCTCGGCTTCGGGCTGCTGCCCGTGATGATCCCGCTGGTGGTCCTCGCGATCCCGCCGATCCTCGTCACCACCTACGAGGCGGTGCGCTCCGTCGACCCGTCCCCGGTGGACGCGGCACGGGGCATGGGCATGCCCGAGACAAGCATCCTCCTGCGGGTCGAACTGCCCGTCGCGCTCCCGCTGATCCTGAGCGGTCTGCGCTCGGCGGCCATCCAGATCGTCTCGACGGCCACCATCGCGGCGTACGTCAGCTTCGGCGGGCTCGGCCGGTACGTCATCGACGGCCTGTACCAGCACGACTACGAGAAGGTCGTCGGCGGCGCCACCCTGGTGGCCGGGCTGGCCCTCGTCACCCTCGCACTGTTCTGGGCCGCCGGCCGCTACGCGGTGTCGCCGGGGGTGCGCCGACGGGGCTGAGAGGGCGCCCCCAACGGGCGCCGTGACGAAGCGCATTGGTAACACAAATGCCCTTGACGGAGGAGAAGTGGCTGGATTGGATCAGTGGGTGACTACTACCGCCCAGCACCGCAAGGCCCGCAGGACCCTCGCCGCCGCCGTCGTGCTCGCCGCGACCTCCGTGCTGCTGGCAGGGTGTTCCTCCGACAGCAAGGGTGACAACCCGCTCGCGGAGAACGACTCCGACGGCAAGACGGTGGTCGTAGGCTCCAACAACTTCCCCGAGTCCACGCTGCTCGCCGACATCTACGGCGAGGCCCTGCGGGCCAAGGGCGTCAAGGTCACCTACAAGCCCAACATCGGCACCCGCGAGACGACGTACGGCCTGATCAAGAACGGCTCCCTCACCGTCCTGCCCGAGTACAACGGCGCGCTGCTCGCCTATCTCGACCGCAAGGCCACGCCGAAGACGGCCGAGGAGACCACCCGGGCCATCGCGGCCAAGCTCGACCCGGAGCTGACGCTGTTGCAGCCCTCTCCGGCCGAGGACAAGGACGCGCTGGCGGTCAACGCCGAAACGGCGGCCAAGTACCACCTCACGTCCTCCTCGACCATCGCCGACCTCAAGGACATCGCGGGAGACCTGGTCGTCGGCGCCTCGCCGGAGTTCCAGAAGCGGCAGCAGGGCCTGGAGGGCCTGAAGTCGGTGTACGGCCTGGAGTTCAAGTCGTTCAAGGCGCTCGACGCGGGCGGCCCGCTGACCCAGGCGGCGTTGAAGCAGAACAACGTCCAGGTCGCGGACCTCTTCTCCACCGACCCCACCGTCCAGAAGGAGAAGTTCGTCGTCCTGCAGGATCCGAAGAACCTCTTCGGCTTCCAGAACGTGCAGCCCCTCGTCTACAAGAAGGGCCTGCCGCAGCCGGGCGTCGACGCGCTGAACGCCGTCTCCGCCAAGCTGGACACGAAGACGCTGCTCGCCCTGGACGCCCAGGTCCAGTTGGACAAGAAGGACCCGCTCGACGTGGCGCAGGCCTGGCTGAAGTCGGTGGGGCTGGGCTGAGCGGCCCGGAAACAGACCTTCCGCCCCGTACTTCCGGCGATGTTCGACCGGGAGTTGAGTGGGTATCAGCTTGGGGGCGGCACATGCGTGGGCATGCCGCCCCCTTCTCTTCTGCTACGGAATACCGTGCGGTCAGAGGGAGTTGAGGGCGGTTGTGTCTTCCGTGCTCTGCGCGGGAGCCGGGGCTCGCGTCGGGGCTCGGGCCGGTGCAGATCTGGGGCCGTGTGGGCTCGGGTGGCCGGTGAGCTAGCATGTACGGGGAGTGAGTACCCCGTAAACAAACGGCATGGTCCGTTCTCTCTTCCGTACCCCCAGGAGTGACCTGTCGATGCCGAGGCAGTTACGCGCCGAACAGACCCGCGCGACGATCCTCACCGCCGCAGCCGACCTGTTCGACCGGCAGGGCTACGAATCGACGAGCCTCAGCGACATCGTCGAGCACGCCAAGGTCACCAAAGGCGCCCTCTACTTCCACTTCGCCGCCAAGGAAGACCTCGCCCACGCCATCCTGGAGATCCAGTCCGAGGCATCCCGCAAAGTCGCCGGTGACGTCGACACTCACGGCTATCCGTCCCTGGAAGCCCTGATGCGCATCACCTTCGGCTTCGCCCGGCTGTCCCTGGAGGGCCCGATCGCCCGGGCCGGTCTCCGGCTCGCCACCGGTTCCGTCCCGGTCCGCCCGCCGCTGCGTCACCCTTTCACCGAGTGGCGCGAGCTGGTCTCCCGGCGACTGCGCGGCGCGGTCCGCGAGTCCGACCTCCACCCGGACGTCGACATCGATGCCGTCACCCACTCCCTGGTCTCCTTCTTCGTCGGCACCCGAGTCGTCGGCCGCTCCCTGGAGCCCGTCACCCGGCTGCCCCGCCGGATGGCCGAGATGTGGCACCTTCTCATCCGCGGCCTGGTGCCCGTACCGCGCCGCCCGCGCTATCTGACGCTCGTCACCCGCCTGGAGCGTGAGACCGCGGCGGCCGCGGTCTGACACCGGCCCCCGGCGGGAGTGCGTGACCCTTGGAATGCCGGAGTGCCGAGCCGTCGCAGTGCGGGACCGCCGAGCCGTCGCAGTGCCGGACTGCCGAGCCGTCGCAGTGCCGGACCGCCGGCACCCGGCGGCACGGTGTGCGGCGCGTACGGCCCGGCCGGGGGCCGGAGGTACGGTGAGCGGCATGCCCGACACCCCGCAGCCCCCGGAGCTGCGCGCCGACGAGCCCGGCTCCTTCCCGCACAGCGTGCTCGCCGAACGGCACCCAGCGATCGTCCGGCAGGTCCGCGACTCCTTCCCCTACGGCCCCGACCTGCACGCCGCCCTCGACGCGCTGCTCGCCCAGTGCGCGGACGGCGTGATCGAACCGCTCCCGGCCCACGCCCCGGACCGCGACCGCTGGCTGGCCTGGGGACTTCGCACGTACTCCGGCCGGTCCTGGTTCGACGTGCCGTGGCTGTGGTCGGAGAGCTACTTCTACCGCCTGCTCCTGGAGGCCGTCGGCTACTTCGGCGACGGCCCCTGGCGCGGCATCGACCCGTTCCGGCCCGCCAAACGCGCCGAACTCGACGCCCCTGAGACCGACGAGGAACTCGCCGCGCTCGACCGGCTCGCCGGCCTGCCCCCGGACGAGCAGGCCACCGCCCTGCTGCACGGCTCCCTGTGGGGCAACCGCGCCGACCTGAGCTTCCGTCTCCAGACGGCCGCCGGTGCCGCCCGGGACACCACCCCGGCCCTGCTCGCCGACGACAGCGCGGCCCTGTGGGCGCTGCTCCCGCCCGGCCGCGCGGACGGCACCCTCTGCCTCGTCGCCGACAACGCCGGCCGCGAACTCGTCCCTGACCTGCTGCTGATCTCCCACCTGCTCGCCCACGGCCACGTCGCGCGCGTCCTGCTGCACGTCAAACCGCATCCGTACTACGTCTCCGACGCCACCACCGCCGATGTCGTCGACGCCCTGCGCCGGCTCACCGCCGCCCCGGGCGCGGCCGGAGAACACGGACGGCGGCTGTGGCAGGCCATGACCGACGGCACCCTCGCCGTGCGCGCCCACCCGTTCTCCTCCGGTCCGCTGCCGTACGGGCTGATGCCCGCCGACCTGCGCGCCGAGTTCGCCGCCTGCACCGTGACCGTGGTCAAGGGCGACCTCAACTACCGGCGCCTGGTCGGTGACCGGATGTGGCCCGCCACCACGGCGTTCGCCGAGGTCACCGCCCACTTCCCGGGGCCGGTCGCCGCTCTGCGCACCCTGAAGTCGGACGTGGTGACCGGACTCGACGCCGCCACCGTGGCCGCGCTCGACTCGGCCGAGGGGCCAGGATGGCGGACCAGTGGTACGCATGCGCTGATCCAGGTCCGGCGGTGACGCGCGGGCCGAGGGTGCGAGGGGCGCTCAACCGGTGTGCACCGGCAGCGCCTTGACGCCGTTGATGAAGTTCGACACCAGCCGCTTCTCGGGCCCCGCCGTGCGCAGTACGGGCAGCGTCCGCACCACCTCGTCGTACAGCACCCGCAGTTGCAGCCGCGCGAAGTGCGCGCCCAGACACACGTGCGGGCCGTTCCCGAACGACACATGCGGATTCGGGGAACGGGAGAGGTCCAGCCGGTCGGGCTCGGCGAAGACCCGCTCGTCGCGGTTGGCGGCGGCGTGGAAGACGACCACCTTCTCGCCCGCGCGGATGCGCCGCCCGGCCAGCTCGGTGTCCCGCAGCGCGGTTCGGCGGAAGGTGAGCACCGGCGGGTGCCAGCGCAGCAACTCGTCCACGGCCGTGGTGAGACCGGCCTTCCCGGTGCGCAGTGCCTCGTACTGCTCCGGGTGCCCGGCGAGCGCCAGCAGGCCGCCGGGGGCCGCACTGCGTACGGTGTCGTTGCCGGCGACCGTGAGCAGGAAGAAGAACATCTCCAGCTCCGGCCCGGTGAGTTCGGCGTCGTGAGCGAGGGTCGTCATGATGTCGTCGGCCGGATGGCGGCGCTTGTACGCGGCGAGCTGCCGGGCGTACGCGAACATGTCCCCGAGCATCGCCGGTGAGCGCGGGTTCACCGGGCGCCCCGCCGCGTCCCGCACGGCCGGGCCTGCCTCGTCGGGGTCCTGGTAGCCGATGACGCGCTGCGTCCAGTGCAGCAGCAGCCCGCGGTCGCTCTCGGGTACACCCAGCAGATCGGTGAGGTTGAGCAGCGCGTAGTCGTCGGTCACTGCCGCCACCAGATCAACGGCGCCGCCGCCGGCCGGGGCCTCGGCCGACGCCCGGCCGAGCAGCTTGTGGGCCCGGTCCCGGGCGACGTGCGTGAAGCGTTCGACCCGGCCGGGGGTGAACGCCCGGCTGACCAGGCGGCGCAGCCTGCCGTGCCCGGGCGGGTCCTGGTTGAGCATCATCCGCCGGATGAACGGCAGATCCTCAGGGTCGGGGTCGCGGATCTGGGTGGCGCCCAGGTGCGAGGAGTACGTCGTCGCGTCCTTGAGCACCCGCACCACGTCCGCGTGCCGGGTCACCGCCCAGAACCCTGGGCCCGCGGGCCAGCCCAGCACCTCCGCCTCCGCCTGCCAGGCCACCGGATGGTGGTCGCGCAGTACGCGGTAGGCGGCGTACGGAACGCCGTCCGCGTACTGCCGGGGATCGAACACGTCGGGCACGGGTGGCGCGGTGGGCGCGGTCACGCGTCCTCGCCCTCGCCGGCCGCGTCCGCGGCGCGGGGGCCGTTCGTGTCCCGCGTGCCGTCGCCGTCCTGTGAGTCGTCCCGCGTGGCGCTGCCGTGCTGCGGGTCGTCGGCCCGTAGGAAGTCCTCGACGACGCGGATCAGTTCCAGCGGTGTCTCGTCCATGGCGTAGTGTCCGGCGCCCAGCAGCTCGTGGACCTCCGCGCGGGGATACCAGGCGCACCACGTCCGGCGCAGCAGGTCCGCCGAGAGTGCCGGGTCCAGCTGCCCGGCGACGGCGAGCGCGGGGTGTTCCGCACCCTCCACTTCGGCGTGGAAGTCCTCCCCGGCCCAGGAGTCCAGCCAGGCCCGGAACGCCTTGTCGTCGCTGCGCTCCAGCGAGCGTTCGACCATCCGCTCCAGCCAGGCCGCCGGGCGGCGTCCGCCGGTGGTGATGTCGATGATGGTGCGCCGGTTCTCCGGCCGGTGCGCGGCGTCCGCGAACAGCTCCCACTGCTGCGGCGGCAGCGCGAGCCCCGAGGCGGGCACGGGGGACACCCCGACCAGCCGGCGCAGGCGGTGCGGGGCGACATGGAGCAGCCGCTGCCCGACCGCGCCGCCCATCGAGTGGCCCACCACCGAGAACCGGTCCCAGCCGAGCCGGTCGGCCAGCGCCACCAGGTCCCGGGCGGCCTGCCCGGTGGTGAACGGGCCGTCGGCGTCCCGCGCCCCGCCGTAGCCGCGCAGATCGACCAGGGCATAGGTGAAGGACGCGCTGTCGAGGTCGGCGCGTACGGGTGCGAAGGCGGAGCGGTCGGCGAACCAGCCGTGCACGGCGAACACCTTGTGGGCGCCGTCGCCGAGCAGCTCGTGCGGGAGCGTGAACGTCGTCATGCGACCACGGTGGACGCAAGGCCGCGCGGCGTCCAGGGGCGTGAGGGGGCAACTCCATGGCTCGTTCGGGCCTGTTCGGGCTCTGGTTCACGCGATGGTGTGATCATGTCCGCCCGTCCGGATGCCTCCCGAGGGCCCTGGGTAGGGCCCGGCCATGACGCAGCCGTTCGCACTCCCGCACTTCTACATGCCGTATCCCGCGCGGCTCAACCCGCACCTGGAGGAGGCCCGGGCGCACTCCACGCTGTGGGCGCGCGAGATGGGCATGCTGGAGGGGTCGGGGATCTGGGAGCAGTCCGACCTGGAAGCGCACGACTACGGGCTGCTCTGCGCCTACACCCACCCCGACTGCGACGGGCCCGCCCTGTCGCTGATCACCGACTGGTACGTGTGGGTGTTCTTCTTCGACGACCACTTCCTGGACATGTTCAAGCGCACCCAGGACCGCGCCGCCGGGAAGGCCCACCTCGACCGGCTGCCCCTGTTCATGCCGCTGGACACCGCCGCGGAGGTGCCGGCGCCGGAGAACCCGGTGGAGGCCGGGCTCAAGGACCTGTGGCAGCGCACCGTGCCGTCCATGTCCGTCGACTGGCGGCGCCGCTTCTCCGTCGCCACCGAGCATCTGCTCAACGAGTCGATGTGGGAGCTGTCCAACATCAACGAGGGCCGGATCGCCAACCCGGTCGAGTACATCGAGATGCGCCGCAAGGTGGGCGGCGCGCCCTGGTCGGCCGGGCTCGTGGAGTACGCGGCGGCGGAGGTCCCGGAGTCGGTGGCGCTCGCGCGGCCGCTGCGGGTGCTGATGGAGACGTTCTCCGACGCCGTGCATCTGCGCAACGACCTCTTCTCCTACCAGCGCGAGGTGGAGGACGAGGGCGAGAACAGCAACGGCGTGCTCGTGCTGGAGACCTTCTTCGGCTGCACGACCCAGGAGGCCGCCGACATCGTCAACGACATCCTCACCTCGCGGCTGCACCAGTTCGAGCACACGGCGCTCACCGAGGTGCCCCCGCTGGCCCTGGAACACGGGCTGACCCCGGCCGAGGTCGCCGCCGTCGCCGCCTACACCAAGGGGCTGCAGGACTGGCAGTCCGGCGGCCACGAGTGGCACATGCGCTCCAGCCGCTACATGAACAAGGGCGCCCGGACCGACCCGCCGTGGCAGGCCCTGACCGGGCGCGGCACCTCCGCCGCCGACGTGGGCGCGCTGCTCGCCTCCGCCGCCCAGGACCGGCTGCGCGCCTACCGGAACGTGCCTTTCCAGAAGGTCGGACCGTCCCGCATCCCCGACCTGTACATGCCCTTCCCGCTCGCACTCAGCCCGCATCTGGACCGAACGCGTGTGAGCTTGGTCGACTGGTGCCGGGCGATGGGCATCCTGAGCGAGGGCGTCTGGGACGAGGACAAGCTCCGCGCCTACGACCTCGCCCTGTGCTCGGCCGGCCTGGACCCCGACGCCACCCCCGAGGCCCTCGACCTCAGCGCCCGGTGGCTCGCCTGGGGCACCTACGGCGACGACTACTACCCGCTTTTCCACGGCCACCGCCGCGACCTGGCCGGCGCCCGGCTGACCACCGCCCGGCTGTCGGCGTGCATGCCCGTCGACGGCGGGGAACCGCTCGCCCCGGCCAACGCCCTCGAGCGCGGCCTCGTCGACCTGTGGGCGCGCACCACGGCCCGGATGACGCCCGAGCAGCGGCGCACGATGAAAGCGTCCGTCGACGTGATGACCGAGAGCTGGGTGTGGGAGCTGTCCAACCAGCTGCAGAACCGCGTCCCCGACCCGGTCGACTACCTGGAGATGCGCCGCCGGACCTTCGGTGCCGACCTCACTCTCAGCCTGTGCCGCACGGGGTACGGCCCCGCCGTGCCGCCCGAGGTGTACGCCACCGGACCGGTGCGCTCCCTGGAGAACGCCGCGGTCGACTACGCGTGCCTGCTCAACGACGTCTTCTCCTACCAGAAGGAGATCGAGTACGAGGGGGAGATCCACAACGCGATCCTTGTCGTGCAGAACTTCTTCGGCTGCGACTATCCGCAGGCGCTCGGCGTGGTCCACGACCTGATGACCCAGCGCATGGAGCAGTTCGAGCATGTGGCCGCGCACGAACTGCCCGTGCTGTACGACGACCTGGCGCTGACCGCCGAGACCCGCGCGGCCATGCGCGGCTATGTCACGGACCTGCAGAACTGGATGGCCGGCATCCTCAACTGGCACCGCAGCGTGGACCGCTACAAGGCCGAGTGGCTGGCCCGCCGCGCCCACGGCTTCCTGCCCGACCGGCCGCCCGCCGTGCCGGCGCTCGGCTGACGCCGCCGCCGGGCCCACCCTGCCGCTCAGCAGACGACCGGCACGCGCGTGCCCTGCCGCTCAGCCGACGACCGGTACCTGGGGCGCCCGGCGCACCCGCTCCTCCAGGCGGTCGCGTATCGCGGTGGCGGCCGCGAGCTCCTGCGGGGTGTCCTGCAGCGCGGTGTACAGGCGCTGTGCGCGAAGCGCCTGGGGGAGGTCGCCGAGGTGCTCGAACTCCTCGGCGAGCTCCCGCAGCGGTGAGGGGTCCAGCCGCCCGGGCGCCCCCGGTACGCCCAGCAGGCTCTGGTTCGTGACGAAGGCGTCCAGGCGGCGGATCAGGGCGACCCGCACCTCCTCCGTGCCGCCCCGGGCGAGGACCGGACGGGTCCAGGTCGCCGTCGGCTGCGCGGCCGGGTCCGCGTACCCCTGGGTGCCGACGCCCAGGTACTCCCACAGCGGCGGAAGGCCGTCGTGGTCGTGGAGGAAGCGGTAGGCGTTCAGCTCATGGGCGTTGAGCAGCACATGGTCGGGTTCCGTGCGCGTCAGCGCCCGGTGCAGCACGGCCACCAGCTCCATCGGGGAGCGCCGCGGCAGGCCGAGCCCGGCGAGCAGCTCCTCGCGCTCGTCGTCGATGCCGTAGTGCTCGCGTATCTCCTCCTCGACCTTCGCCTTGCGCGCGAGGATCCGCTCCTCGCCGTCCTCGGGCGTCAGATCCGCGAACGCGCCCCAGTCGGCGAGCCCGACGACCACCTCGAGTGCCTCGTCGACGCTCGTGCCGATCAGACACGCCCCGCCCTCGGAGTCGGCGTGCAGCACGCAGCCGTCGCCGCACACGAAGTAGGTGCCGCCCGTGTCGTCCCCGGCCACCACGGTCAGGGGACCGCCCGAGGCCAGCCGCACCGGCTCCACATGGCCGTGAGCCGCGCGGTCCACGTCGAAGTCGAAGGGGAAGGCGGCCAGTTCGGCCAGTCGCGGGGTGTCCCGCAGCTTCCGCAGCGCGTGATCGGTCATGTCACAGAACGTAACAGGACCCACTGACAACGCCGCTCGGCGTGACTCCGTGCCGCCCCGCGGCCGCTCGTCGCCCCGCTGAGGCGCGTGTCCCTCATCGGGACCGCACGTCACGCGGGTTGACGGGTCCTGCGGGCCGCATGGTCGACCGCGGCTCGCGCCAGGGCCCGGATCATCGGGTGCGCGTGCGAGCCGTCGCCGGACAGTTCCGGCTGGAAGAGGGAGGCCAGGAAGAAGGGGTGGTGCGGGAGTTCGGCGATGCGGATCTGCCCCTGCGTGTCGTGACCACTGAAGCGCAGCCCGTGCTGCCGCAGGGTGTCGAGGTGACGGGAGGGGCCGTAGTGGCAGTTGTAGCGCTCCACCGTCCGCTCCGCGCCGATCACCGACTGGGCGAGCGACCCCGCCTCCAGGACGACGGTGTCCTCGTGACCGGCCAGTGAGCAGGCCAGCGGCTCGATGAGGAAGTCGTCGGCGTCGGGGTCGTTCTCCGCGTGCGCGACCCCGGTCAGCCCGCAGACGCCCCGGGCGAACTCCAGCAGCGCGTGCTGGAAGCCGCCGCACGTGCCGAGGAACGGGATGCCCTCCGTGCGCGCGGCGCGGATCGCGGCGAGGACACCCGCCTCGCTGCGGTACGGGCTGCCCGGCACCACCCATACGGCGTCGAAGCCGCGCACGGCGCCCTCGGCCACGGCGTCCTGCGACGGGATCCAGTAGGCGTCCAGGACGAGCCGGTCGTGTGCGGCGAGCGCGTGCAGCAGCTCGGGGATGCGGGTGTGCGAGACGACGTCGGGGGACCGGTCGCCGACCAGGGCGACCTTCGCGACAGGGCTGATGGTGTCGGTCATGGGCCTCATCCTCGGTTCGCGCCCTGGTTCACGTCCAACGATGATCCCTTCACCATCCATAAGGAACGCTGATGCCATGCTGGGCGGCATGGACCCGCACCTGCTGCGCACCTTCGTCGCCGTCGCCCGCCTCGCCTCCTTCTCGGAGGCGGCCCGCGACCTGGGCTACACCCAGTCGGCCGTCTCCCAGCACATCGCGGCGCTGGAGCAGGACCTCGGTGCTCCGCTGCTGACCCGCCGCCCTGTCGCCCCGACCACGGCCGGGGAGCGGCTGCTGGAGCACGCGGGCGGCCTGCTGCTGCGCCTGGACGCCGCCCGCGCCGACGTACAGCGCATCGCGGCCGCCCCCGACCAGGGGCTGACCCTCGCGGCCACTGCCACCGCGCTCGGGCCGGCCGTCGTGGCGGCACTGCCGAGCGCGGGCGTCACCGTCCGGGTGCTGCCCCGCGACGCGGTCCCCGCGGCGGTCGCCACCGGCGCGGCCGACCTGGGCCTGGCCGACGGTCTCGCCGCGCCCAGCGACCCGCTCCGGCTGCCCGACGTGGCGCCCCTGACCGCGTACGGCGTGGGGGAGGAGCCCGTGTGTGTGCTGCTGCCGGCGGCGCACCCGCTGGCCCGCCGCCCGCAGCTGCGGCTGGACGACCTCGCCGACGCGCGGTGGCTGGACGCGCCGGACGCGGGCCTGCCGCTCGCCCACCTGCGGGCCGCGCACGGCGGCCACGGCTTCCGCCCCTCCCTGCGCTACGAGGGCACCGACGTGCGCGCCCTGACCGCGCTGGCCGCCGCCGGGCACGGGCTGACCCTGCTGCCCCGTACGGCGGCCGGGGCCGCGCCCGGGGCGGTCGGCGTGCCGGTTGGCAGCCCCCGGCTCGTGCACCGGACGGAACTGCTGTACGCGGGGCGCCCGCGGGGTGCGGCGGCGGCCCTGGCGGACGCCCTCGGGACACGGCCGTGAGCCGGCGCGAGCGCGGCCCGGGCGGCCTGCCTTCCCGCCGTTGACGCCGGGTCAGTCTCACTCTTTCGTGGCACGTTCCGCGCCGGTGCGCCGGGTAGATCACCGGCCGGAGGCGAACCATGGAACACACCGCGTTGCGTCCCAAGCCGATGCCGGGCCGCGACCCCGGCGGTGCCCGCCCCGCGGGACAGCCCCGGCGTCCGCACGCCGCGCGGCGCCGCGGCCGGCGGCTCACCACCTGGCTGTTCAGCCTGTTCGTCGGGGCGGTCCTGCTCCTGACCGGCGTCGGGCTCGGCACCGTCGGCGCCACCGTGATCGGCCTGGGCAAACTCGCCGACCTGCAAGGACACGCCGCCGCACCCGGCCCTGCCCGCCCCTCCGGCAAAGCCCCCTCCCGCGGCGCCTCGAGCCCGGCTCCCACACCCGCGGGCACCCCCACGCCCGCCGGTTCCCCCGGCCCCGTACGGGCGTCACTCGGCGTGGAGGTGATGGACGGCGAGAAAGCGGGCGCCCTCGTCGTCGGCGTACACGTCCCGGGCCCCGGATACGCGGCCGGCCTGGTCCGCGGGGACGTCGTCCTCGCCGTGGGCCGGAGCCGCGTCGACTCCGCCGCCGACCTGGGGCGGCTCGTCGTCGCAACGCGTCCGGGCACCTCGCTCGTGCTGACGGTCCGCCACCGCAGCGGCGGATACGAGCAGTTGACCGCCGTGCCGGGCATCGTCACGTGACCACGCGGAAGTGGCTGGTGAGCCGCCCGGCATCGTCCAGCACATGGAAGGCCAGGCCCACCGGGGCGTCCCGGTCGGCCACCTGCTCGCCCTCCCAGGGCAGCCGCAGGGTCCACGTCACGCCCGGCCCGACGACCAGCGGCCGCCCGGCGAAGGTGGTGGCGGCCGCCGAATGCGCGTGCCCGGTGACGAGGCCGGCGATCTCGGGCCGCCGCGCCAGCAGGGCGGCCAGCGCCTCCGGTGCCCCCAGCCGATAGGAGTCGGGCAGCGGGTGGTGCAGCGCGACGGGCGGGTGGTGGAAGGCGAGCAGTACCGGAAGGCGCCCGCCGAGCTCGTCGAGCGTCGCCTCGATCCAGTCGTACGTCGCCGGCTCCAGCGCCCCCTCGTCCCGCCCCGGAACGCTGGAGTCGCACATCAGAACCGCGCCCCCGGCGAAGACACGCACGCTGTTGACCGGTTCGCCGGACGCCTCCAGCCCCAGCAGCGCCTTGCGGTAGGCGGCGCGGCGGTCGTGGTTGCCGGGACAGGTGAGCACCGGGACGGGGGCCGAGCCGTCGTGCAGGCCGAGAATGCGGGCCGCCTCCTCGTACTCCGTCTCGGCCCCGTGGTCCGCGATGTCCCCGGTGACCAGCACGGCGTCCACCCGGCCAGGCAGCTCCCACAGCCGGTCGCGGACCTGCTCGGCGCGGCGCGTGGCCCGGGCGGTCCCGTCGAGATGGAGATCGCTGATGTGTGCGAGTACGAGCACGGTCGTACGCCCTCCCCCATGAGATCTAATGGTGTTCCTGCATCGAACCATTAGAGGCAACGGTGGGGCAACAGGTCACCGTTGGTCACGGGTGGGGAAACCGGCTCGCGTGGCCACCGCGGGGCGGGCAGGATGCTGGCAGGCGAGACTGATCCTTCCGGGATCCCGGTCCGGGACGTCCGGGCAGACCTTCGTCAGACAGGAGAGGCCGATGACCGGCACCGCGCCCGCACCGTTCGGCGCCGACGACTACCGGGCCCGGATGGAGCGTGCCGCGCGCACCGCCGCCGACGCGGGCCTCGCCGGCCTCCTCGTCGCGCCGGGTCCCGACCTGGTGTGGCTCACCGGCTACGCGCCCACCGCCGTCACCGAACGCCTCACCCTGCTGGTCCTCGCCCCGGGCCGCGATCCCGTCCTCGTCGTCCCCACCCTCGAGGCTCCGGACGCCGCGCACGCGGCCGGCGCCCCCGCCCTGACCCTGCGCGACTGGACCGACGGCACCGACCCCTACGCCGCCACCGCCGGCCTCCTGGGCTCCGGCGGCCGTTTCAGCATCAGCGACAACACCTGGGCGATGCACCTGCTCGGCCTGCAACGCGCCCTGCCCGGCAGCTCCTACGCCGCGCTCACCGACGCCCTGCCTATGCTGCGCGCCGTCAAGGACGCCGCCGAACTGGAGCTCCTGGCCGCCGCGGGCGCCGCCGCCGACGCGGCCTTCGAGGAGATCCGCAAGGTCGCCTTCGCCGGCCGCAGGGAACGGGAGGTCGGCGCCGACCTCGCCGGCCTGCTGCGCCGGTTCGGCCACTCCCAGGTCGACTTCACGATCGTCGGCTCCGGACCCAACGGCGCCAACCCGCACCACGAGGTCGGCGACCGCGTCATCGAACGGGGCGACATGGTCGTCCTCGACTTCGGCGGCCTCAAGGACGGCTACGGCTCCGACACCACCCGCACCGTCCACGTCGGCGAACCCACCGACGAGGAACGCCGGGTGCACGACATCGTGCGCGCCGCGCAGGAGGCGGGATGTGCCGCCGTGCGCCCCGGCGTCGCCTGCCAGGAGGTCGACCGCGCCGCCCGCAAGGTCATCGAGGACGCCGGGTACGGGAAGTACTTCATCCACCGCACCGGCCACGGCATCGGCGTCACCACGCACGAACCGCCCTACATGATCGAGGGCGAGGAGCAGCCGCTCGTGCCCGGCATGTGCTTCTCCGTGGAGCCCGGGATCTACCTGCCCGGCCGGTTCGGGGTGCGCATCGAGGACATCGTCACCGTCACCGAGGACGCCGGCCGGCGGCTCAACAACACCACCCGCGAGATGGTCATAGTGGACTGAAGGCGACACTGGTACCACCATCACCCATCGAACGAGTGACGACGGCGCGACCATGACCCAGGCACCGACACCCACCGCGGACACCGTCCGCGCACTGGTCCGACCCCTGCTGAAGGAAGCGGGGAGCGACCCGGCCGGCCCCGACGTCCGGCCCGTCGCCGAGGGCGGCGAGCGCTGCACGTGGTGGGTCGGCACCCGCCATGTGCTGCGCCTCGCCCCCGACCGCGACGCCGCCCTCCGGCAGCGCCGTGAACTGCGGCTGCGGGATCTGGTCCGCCCGCACGTACCCGTCGCCGTGCCCACCAGCGTGTCCCACGGCGAGTGGAGCCCCGGCCTGACCTACACCCTCGACACCGCGGTGCCGGGCGGTACGGCCGAGGAGCACGACGTGTCCGCCATCGGCGAGGCCGACCTCGCCGGGTTCCTCACCGGGATGCGCGCGGTGCCCGCCCGGCAGGCCGAGACGCTCGGCGTGCCGCGTGCCGCCCCGCGCTCCCTGGAGGCGCTGCGCCGGATGGCGGTACCCGCCGCCCGGACCCTGGCCACCGCCGAGGAGTTCGATCCCGCGCGCCTGGCGCAGCTCACCCCGCCCGGCGCGGCCCAGCTCGCCACCCAGCCGGGCACCGCCGTCCTCGTCCACCACAACCTCAGGGGCGAGCATCTCGTGGTCAGCGCCGACGGCCGGGTGCGCGGCGTCCTGGACTGGACCGGCGCCGTCCTCGGCGACCCGGCCGAGGACATCGCCGGCCTCGCGCTCGCCGTCGGCTCCGGCGCCGCCGTCCGCGCCGCCACCCTCGCCGGGTACGGCGCCCGCCCCTGCCTGCGCGGGCTGTGGCTGGCCCGCTGCGACACCGTCATCCGCCTCGCCGAACGACTCGAAGGCCGCGACCACAGCCCCGTGGAACTCCTCCAGACCCAGCTGCAACGGGCGTGGGAGGCGATCCTGCTGGAGCGGGTGACGGAGCTGCGGGAGGAGTAGGGAAGGGGCGGCGGCCGCGCCTCGGCACGGCGGCCGCCCGAGAGTTCGCGTACACGCGTGCGCAAGCGTGCACGCCTGCCCCGCCCGCCGCCCGCCTGACCGGAGGCCCCGCCACCACGCTCGACCAAGCCCGTCCCGGCACCACGCCCGACTACGCCTGCTCCAGCACCACGCTCGACTCCCCGGGCAGGTGCAGCACCCCCCGGTCGTCCGGCCCCTGAACCGGCTCCCACGCGGCGAGGACCCGCGCCGGGCGCGTGCCCAGCGGGATCGCCGCCGGTTCCTTGCCGAGGTTCACCGCGACGCGGACGTCCCCGCGCCGGAAGGCGAGCCAGCGGGCGTCCTCGGCGTAGGCCACCTTCGCGTCGGCGAGGTCCGGGTCGGTGAGATCCGGATGGGCCTGCCGCAGGGCGATCAGCTGCCGGTACCAGGCCAGCACGCGCGCGTGCGGTTCGCGCTCCCGCTCGGCCCAGTCCAGGCAGGAGCGGTCGCGTGTCGCCGGGTCCTGCGGGTCGGGCACGTCCTCCTCGGCCCAGCCGTGCGCCGCGAACTCCCGCCGCCTGCCCCGCCGTACCGCCTCCGCGAGTTCCGGATCGGTGTGGTCGGTGAAGAACTGCCAGGGCGTGGACGCACCCCACTCCTCGCCCATGAACAGCATCGGCGTGAACGGTGCGGTGAGCACCAGGGTGGCGGCGCAGGCCAGCAGGGCGGGGGAGAGGGCCGCCGACAGCCGGTCGCCCTGGGCGCGGTTGCCCACCTGGTCGTGGGTCTGGCTGTAGCCCAGCAGCCGGTGCGCGGCCGTCCGTGACCGGTCCAGGGGGCGGCCGTGGGAGCGGCCGCGGAAAGAGGAGTACGTGCCGTCGTGGAAGTAGCCACCGCCCAGGGTCTTGGCCAGGGCGGCGAACGGGGCGCGCGCGAAGTCGGCGTAGTAGCCCTGCGACTCGCCGGTCAGCGCGGTGTGCAGGGCGTGGTGGAAGTCGTCGTTCCACTGCGCCTGCAACCCGAGGCCGTGCTCCGCGCGCGGGGTGATCAGCCGCGGGTCGTTCAGGTCGGACTCCGCGATCAGGAACAGCGGCCGGCCGGTCTCCTCCGCCAGCGCGTCCACGGCCGCCGTCAGCTCTTCCAGGAAGTGGTACGCGCGCGTGTCGATCAGGGCGTGCACCGCGTCCAGCCGCAACCCGTCGAGGCGGAAGTCCCGCAGCCACGCCAGCGCGCTGCCCACCAGATAGGCGCGCACCTCGTCCGAGCCGGGCGCGTCCAGGTTCACCGCGGCGCCCCAAGGGGTGTGGTGGGTGTCGGTGAGGTAGGGACCGAAGGCCGGGAGATGGTTGCCGGACGGCCCGAAGTGGTTGTGCACCACGTCGAGCACGACCCCGAGGCCCAGCTCGTGTGCCCGGTCGACGAACCGCTTCAGCGCCTCCGGGCCGCCGTACGGCTCGTGCACGGCCCACAGGGAGACACCCTCGTACCCCCAGCCGTGCCGCCCCGGGAACGGGCACAGCGGCATCAACTCGACATGGGTGACGCCCAGTTCGGCGAGGTGGTCGAGCCGCTCGGCGGCCGCGTCCAGCGTGCCCTCGGACGTGTACGTGCCCACGTGCAGCTCGTACAGGACGGCGCCCGGCAGCGGCCGGCCGGCCCACGGGGTGCGCCAGGCGTACCGCGCCTGGTCGACGACCGCGCTCAGCCCGTCCGGTCCGTCCGGCTGCCGCCGCGAGCGCGGATCGGGCAGCACCGGTCCGTCGCCCAGTGCGAAGCCGTACCGCGAGCCTTCGTGCGCCTCCGCCTCGCCGGTCCACCACCCCGCGCGTTCCGGATCACGCTCCATCGCGCGCGTGGCGCCGTCGCACATCAGCGTCACACGATCGGTCTGTGGTGCCCACACCTCGAACTGCACGGACGGTTCCCCTTCGTCTGTTCACCGTGATGTAGCCCGTCCATGGTGCGTCACACCCGGTGAATCCGCTTTCGAATCCTCCCTTTTGCGGGGTGTCGCCGCGCGGTGAAGCCGAGGGGCACGCGCGCGTGACGGCCGATCTACCGTTTTCTGGACACCCCGTGTCCGCTGACCGACAATCACATGCGTGACGTCGTCCTTCGAGTTCCCCACGTACCCCGCGCGGCTGTCCGACGCGGAGCGCGACCACGCGCTGAAGGTGCTGCGCGACGGCGTCGCCCTGGGCCGGCTGTCGCAGGACACCTTCGTACGGCGCATGGAACTGGCGCTGGCCGCCCGCCACGCCGACGAGCTCGCCGCGCTCACCGCCGACCTGCCACAGGACAGCCGTCTCTCCCGTGCCCTGTTCGGCGCCGTCGAGGCCGTCTCGGGCTTCACCGTACGGCTACGCAGGGCCTGGCAGGCCGAGCGGCTGCCCAAGCTGCTGCTGCCGCACCCCGGCTCGGGCCACCCGCTGCGCATCGGGCGCGACCCCGCCAGCGGTCTGCGGCTGAACCACGAGACCGTCTCCCGGGTACACGCCGAGCTGCGGCGCCAGGGCGGGATGTGGGTGCTGCGCGACCTCGGCTCGACCAACGGCACCACGGTCAACGGCCGCCGGGTCGTCGGCGTCGCGGTCGTGCGCGAGGGCGACCTGGAGGCCTTCGGGCAGATGGCGTTCCGGCTCTCCGGGCAGTGACAGCGGGCTCGCCTCCCGCCGCAAATGTGCCCAGCTGCCGTGGTGTTGACGTACCCGCGAAGCCGTGACTGACTGTGCGTACACCATGGACACCAGGTGAACCGTCGGTACCGCACGTGGAGGTGTGTCCTGCCGCCGCTCCTCCGCTACCCCGGCGTGGACGAGCTGGCCGCCCGCGCCGTCGCGCTGGCCGCCCGCCGCCCCCGGGACATCCGGCTGCGCCAGGCCGGCACCTCCCGCGCGGGCCGGCCGCTGTGGCTGCTCTCCGTCGGCCACGGCAGCCGTCAGGCCCTCGTGGTCGCCGGACCGCACGCCAACGAGCCCGTCGGCGGCGCCACCGCGCTGCGCCTCGCCGAACGCGCGCTCACCGACCCGAGCCTCACCGAAGGCGCGGACGCCACCTGGAACCTGCTGCTCTGCCTCGACCCCGACGGGCTCAGCCGCAACGAGGGCTGGCTGTCCGGCCCGTACACGCTCGGCCGCTACTTCCGGCACTTCTTCCGCCCGGGCTTCCTGGAGCAGCCCGAGTGGCTGCCGGACGGCGCGCAGGCCGCCGCGCTGCCGGAGACGCGGGCGCTGCTCCGTCTCCAGGACGAGCTGAAACCTTTCTTCCAGGCGTCCCTGCACGGCGTCGACGTCGGCGGCGGCTTCGTCGAGGTGACCCACGAGCTGCCCGGTCTCGACCTGCGGCTCGCCCACGCCGCCGCCCGCCTCGGCGTGCCCCGCGAACTCGGCCCCTACGACACCCTGTACTGGCCGAGCCTCGGCCCGGCCGTCTACCGCATCCCGCCGCCCCGCCCGAGCGGTCTGGCCGCCGCGATCACGGAGGCGGCCGTGCAGTCCACCTGGTTCCACCCCTACCGGTACGGCACCGTCACCGCGATCGTCGAGGCGCCCATGTGGGGTGTGCCCGCCGTCGAGGACGGCTCCCCGCCCGCCGACGCCGACGCGGCACTGCGCGCGGTCAGCGCCACGCTGCGGCGCGAGACGCGGCTCCTGGAGCGCCTCCTCGCCCGGATCCGGCCGCACGTGACGGGCACGGCCGACGCGGCGCGGCTGCTCGCCCCGGTGGACGACTACTTACTCGTCTGCCCCGGTCTGGCCGACGCCTGGGACCCCGACTCGGCCGTCCCCGACCGTCCCCTGCCGCCGCTGAGCACCGCCCATCTGACCGCCCTGAGCATCGCCGGGCGGCGGCTCGTCCTGCGCACCGCCGGGCTGCTGCACCGGCTGGTCCGCGAGAGCGGGCGCGACCCGGCGGACGCCCTGCCCGAACTGGACCGCTTCATCGACGCCGGCTGCGCCGACTACCACGACGAGTGCGGCGCGCGCTGGATCCCGGTCGCCCGCCAGGCGGAGTACCAGGCCGGTGTGGTGCTCGCCGCGTTCGGGCTGGCCGCCGAACACGCGTCCGCGCGCTCCCGTTCGGGTGAGCCGGGCTGGTGTTCCGGCCGCGCCGTGCCGATGCACCGGGAATGACGCACCTGACACGATCGGTGGTGGCCGGGCTCCTCACGGCGGCCGCCGTCCTGACCGCGACCACCCCCGCCGACGCCCTGCGCACGCGGCACGGCGACTGGCTCCGGATCACCGTCAGCCGCGGCGAGGACCGGGCCGGCGACGCCCGGGGCGCCCTGCTGCGCTGCGACCCGCCCCAGGGCCACCCGCGCGCGGCGGAGGCCTGCGCGCAGCTGGCCGCCGTGGACGGCGACATCGGCGCCTTCCCGGCGGCGAAAGGGGCCGTCTGCACCATGATCTACGCCCCGGTGACCGCCGAGGCGCGCGGCCGCTGGCACGGTCGCCCGGTCGCCTACCGGCAGACCTTCGCCAACCGCTGCGAGATGCGGGCCCGGACGGGGGCGGTGTTCGCGCTCGACAGGTGACCGGGCGGTGTTCACCGCTCGCCGGGTGACCGAGCGGTGTTCACCGGTCGACAGGTGACCGGGGCGGTGCCGGCGGTCGGCGGGTGACCGCCGTGTGCGGGCACGCGCGTGTCCTTCGGGCGCCACGCGCGTGCCTTCCCGCCGGTTCAGTCCGCCTGTCCCCGGGCCTGCTGGGCCGCCGTGACGACCGTGCGGGACTGGTGTTCCATCTGGTCGCGCAGCGGGACCCAGCGGGCGTGGAAGCGGCGGGCGAAGTTCTCGCTCCAGTACGCCACGAGCCGCTCCAGGCGCGGTGCCGCGAGGTCGTCGCCGTCGCGCAGCACCCGCAGCAGCATCGCCGCCGCCCGCAGGGGCAGCCGTCGCGCGAACGCGTCGACGCTGCCGACGTACGCCATCGTCGTGTCGGCCGGCGAGGTGCGCACCCAGTCCTCGGCCAGCCCCGGCACCAGGGCCAGCGTCCACCGGGCCGCCCGCAGCAGGGGACCGTCCTGACCCGCGAGCCGCGACTGCGCCTCTGCGAGCACCTCCTCCACGAGCAGCGCGTCGCCGCGCAGCCGGTGCGCGAGCCGGCTCAGCGCGGCGGCCGGCGCCGGGTGCGGCGCCGGGTCACCGACCAGGTCGCTCGCCCACATCGGCACCTCGACGATCGCGGTCAGCCCGCCGTACCGGTGGGCGTGGTACCAGGTGCTGTGCCGGGCGTCGTCCGGCATGCTCGGGTACGCCGCGCCCGCCCCCGGCGCGGGCATCACGTGCACGCCCGGCCCCGAGGCGGGCCAGCCCGCCGCGTCCGAGGCGCCCGCCTCCACCGGTATGTGCAGTTCCGCCGCGGACTTCGCGAACGGCTCGGCGAGCCCGGGGATGTCCTTCGTCAGCTGCACCCAGGTGCCGCCCAGGTCGGTGCCGTGCAGAGTGACCTGAAGGTAGGGGCGCACCTCGTCGATCACCGAGGTCAGCGCGCGGGTCTCCGGCGGCAGCCGGTCCGGCGGCAGCACGGACGGGGACCACTCGGGCTGCTCGTCCCCGGCGGGCCGGAAGAATCCGAGGTGGTAGTCGAACAGGCTGCGCGGCGCAGGGGTGACGTGCAGGCTCGCCCCGTCCGGGTCCGCGCACAGCAGGAAGTGCCAGGAGACACCGTCCCGCAGGGATCTGTCCTCTGCCACCCGTTCGGAGAGGAAGCGCAGAGTGGCGCCGCCGGTCGGCTCGTTCGCGTGGGCGCCCGCGACGACGAGGACGGCGCGCCGGGCGTGGCCCACGGACAGCAGGTGCAGCGGCCGGCCCGCCCGGGAGACGCCCACCTGGCGCAGCGCGCACAGGCCGGGCCGCTCCGCGGCCAGCGCCCGTGCGGACGCCTCCAGTTCGGGAACGCTGGGGTAGCGCAGCTCCGGCAGGAGACTCACCCCCGACTCGTCGTCCCGGCCTCGCCCTGGCAGTACCCCACGGACGCGTGCCCCTGTCAAGGAGCCGGGAGCGGCCGTAGTACGGCCGTGACGGCGGCCTCACGGATTCACTCCCGGACCCGCTCCAGCAGCGCCACCGGCAGCTGCCCGAACAGCTCCGCCACGCGCGCGTGCCCCTCGTACTCCCGCTCCGGATCCAGCGTGTCCACCCACCGCCCGGGCGGCAGCGCCAGCACCGTCTCCCGCCAGCCGCAGGCCTGGTCCAGCCGCAGCGACAACCGGGTCACGGCCGTGATCACCTGCCCCGAGCGGGCGAACGCCACACAGTGGTCCGCCGCCGGCCCGTCCGCCGGCAGCGCCTCGTACGTCGCCGACGTGCCGAAGACCTCCGGCCGCCGCCGGCGCAGCCGCAGCGCGGCCGCGGTCACCGCGGCCTTGACGCCCGGGTCCGCCGGCGGGAAGGCCGCCGGGCGCCGGTTGTCGGGATCGACCAGCGCCCGGTACTCCGCCTCGGTGCCCTGGTAGACGTCCGGCACGCCCGGCATGGTCAGCTGGACCAGCGCGGTGCCCAGCACGTTCGCCCGGATGTACTGCTCCAGCTCCGCGCGGAGGGCGGCCACCCGCTCACCCGGCACCCCGCACGGGCCCTCCGTCACGAACGCCGCCACCGCCTCCTCGTACGGCGGCTCCTGCTCCGTCCAGCTCGTGTACAGGCCCGCCTCCCGTACGTGCTTCAGCAGGGCCTCCCGCACCCGCCCGGGGTCGGCCGGGCCGAGCCCGAACACCGTCTGCCAGGCCGCCCACGCCAGTTGCCCGTCCGGTACGCCCTCCTCCACGCGCGTGACGCCGTCGAGCAGTTCCACCCAGCGCTCCGGGCACTCGGTGAGGACCGCGAGGGCCGCGCGGACGTCGGCGCTGCGCTTGGTGTCGTGCGTGGAGACCACCGTCCCGGTGGCCGGCCAGTCGCGCTGGAGGCGCGCGCAGTAGCCGTGGAAGTCCCGCGGGGACACCGCCGGGGCCTCGGGTTCGCCGCCCACCTCGGTCGCCGACAGCAGCGGCACGTACCGGTAGAACGCCGTGTCCTCCACCGACTTGGCGCGCAGCGCGGACGCCGTCTGCGCGAACCGGGTGCGCAGCTCGACCTTGTCGGGGTCGTCGCCGTACCGTCCGAGCAGCAGGTCGCGCACGACGTCGACCGCGCCGGCCTCCTCGGGCACGAGGAACGCCTGCCGGGCCTGCGCGGCCGCCCCCTCGGTGAGCACCTTCGCCGCGTCGTCCGTGGTGTACGGCCGGTACACCTCCAGCCGCACGAGCAGCTCCTGCAGCGCCGTGCGCAGCGCCCACGGGGCGCGGTCGCGCAGCGCCGGGTCGCCGGAGCCCGCGCAGACGCGGTGCGCGACCCGGGTGAGACGGTCGACCTCGGTGGCCAGCTCGTGGGTGAGGACGCCGTAGGCCGCCCGGCGGGCCGTCGCAGCCCAGTCACCGCCCCGGTCGGTCTGCGGGGCCGCGAACCGCCGGTAGGCCGCGGTGAGGTCCGCGGCGCCCGCCGGGTCAGCGAACAGGCCGTCGATGTGGCGCAGGGCGTCGTAGCCGGTGGTGCCGGCGACGGGCCAGGACGCCGGCAGGTGCTCGCCGTCGGAGAGGATCTTCTCCACGACCGTCCAGCGGCCCCCGCTCGTCTCGTGCAGCCGCCGCAGGTAGGCGCCGGGATCGGCGAGCCCGTCCGGGTGGTCGACGCGCAGCCCGTCGAGGACGCCCTGCTCGAGCAGCTCGAGGATCTTGGCGTGGGTGGCGTCGAAGACCTCCGGGTCCTCCACGCGCACCCCGATCAGCTCGGAGATGCTGAAGAACCGCCGGTAGTTCAGCTCGGTGCGGGCCAGCCGCCACCACACCGGGCGGTACCACTGGGCGTCCAGCAGCTGCGGCAGCGGCAGGTCCTCGGTGCCCTCGCGGAGCGGGAAGAGGTGGTCGTGGTAGCGCAGCAGGTCGCCGTCGACACGCAGGTCCGCGATCACGTCCCCCAGGGGGCCGCCCAGCACGGGCAGCAGCAGCTGCCCGCCCTGAGCCTCCCAGTCGATGTCGAACCAGCGCGCGTACGGCGACTTCGGCCCCTCCCTCAGGACCTCCCACAGGGCACGGTTGTGGCGCGGGGCCATGGCCATGTGGTTCGGCACGATGTCCGCGATCAGTCCGAGGCCGTGCTCCCGCGCGGTGCGGGCGAGCGCGCGCAGCCCCTCCTCGCCGCCCAGCTCGTCGCGTACGCGCGCGTGGTCCACCACGTCGTAGCCGTGCGCGGAGCCGGGCACCGCCTGCAGCACGGGTGACAGATGCAGATGGGAGACGCCGAGCGAGGCCAGGTACGGCACGGCTGCCGCCGCGGCGGCGAACGGGAACGCGGGCTGCAGCTGCAGCCGGTAGGTGGCCGTCGGCACGGAAGGGGCGTTTCGCTCGGGTGTCATGGAAACGTACGTACCCGCCCCGCCGCCTTTCGTGTCACCGGCTCATCCACCTGCACGCGCGCGTGGCCGGATGGGGGCCGCCGGGCCGGGCACCACGGCGGCAGCCGTCACCGCCTGCCGTGGCGCCCCTCCCGGCGCGTGTGCCTCACTGACCCCGCCACGCCTCGGCAGCGTCAGGCAGGTCGCCTCAGGACCGTCATGCTGCGGTCGATCAAAGTCAGCTTCTCCCCCGCCTGCACCTTCGGGCCGGTGTCCGGCGGGATGCCCTCCGGCAGGGCGGTGTCGACGACGACCTGCCACTGCCGGCCGTGGTCGACCGGCACCACGAAGTCCAGCGGCTTCGCAGAGGCGTTGAACAGCAGCAGGAACGAGTCGTCCGTGATGCGCTCGCCGCGCGGCCCCGGCTCCGAGATCGCGTTGCCGTTGAGGAACACCGCGAGTGCCGAGGCCGTCGAGGATTCCCAGTCCCGCTGGGTCATCTCCCGGCCCTCGGGGGTGAACCAGGCGATGTCGGAGAGATCGTCGTGGGTGCCCTCCACGGGACGTCCGTGGAAGAAGCGGCGCCGCCTGAGGACCGGGTGGTCGCGGCGCAGCCACACCATCGCGCGGGTGAAGTCGAGCATCGGGTGCCCGCCGTCCTCGGGCCAGTGCACCCACGCCAGGTCGCTGTCCTGGCAGTACGCGTTGTTGTTGCCCTTCTGGGTGCGCGCGAACTCGTCCCCGTGGCTGATCATGGGCACGCCCTGGGACAGCATGAGCGTGGCGATGAAGTTGCGCATCTGCCGCGCGCGCAGCCGCAGCACGTCCGCGTCGTCGGTCTCGCCCTCGACCCCGCAGTTCCAGGACCGGTTGTGGCTCTCGCCGTCGCGGTTGTCCTCGCCGTTGGCCTGGTTGTGCTTGTCGTTGTACGACACCATGTCGTGCAGCGTGAAGCCGTCGTGGCAGGTCACGAAGTTGATCGAGGCCAGCGGCCGGCGCCCGTCGTCCTGGTAGAGGTCGGAGGACCCGGTCAGCCGGGAGGCGAACTCCGCCAGGGTGCGCGGCTCGCCCCGCCACAGGTCGCGGACGGTGTCGCGGTACTTGCCGTTCCACTCGGTCCACAGCGGCGGGAAGTTCCCCACCTGGTAGCCGCCCTCGCCCACGTCCCACGGCTCGGCGATCAGCTTCACCTGGGAGACCACCGGGTCCTGCTGGACCAGGTCGAAGAACGACGACAGCCGGTCCACCTCGTGGAACTGCCGGGCCAGGGTCGCCGCGAGATCGAAGCGGAACCCGTCGACGTGCATCTCCGTCACCCAGTACCGCAGCGAGTCCATGATCAGCTGCAGCACGTGCGGGGACCGCATGAGCAACGAGTTCCCGGTACCGGTGGTGTCCATGTAGTAGCGCGGATCGTCCGCGAGCCGGTAGTACTGCGGGTTGTCGAGGCCCTTGAAGGACAGCGTCGGCCCCAGGTGGTTGCCCTCGGCGGTGTGGTTGTAGACGACGTCGAGGATCACCTCGATCCCGGCCTCGTGCAGCGCGCGCACCGCCGACTTGAACTCCAGCACCTGCTGCCCGCGGTCGCCCCAGGAGGCGTAGGCGTTGTGCGGGGCGAAGAAGCCGATCGTGTTGTAGCCCCAGTAGTTGTTCAGACCCATGTCGACCAGCCGGTGATCGTTGACGAACTGGTGCACCGGCATCAGCTCCAGCGCGGTCACGCCCAGCTCCACCAGGTGATCGATGATCACGGGGTGGGCGAGCGCCGCGTAGGTGCCGCGCAGCTCCTCCGGCAGCCCGGGGTGCCGCATGGTCAGCCCCTTGACGTGGGCCTCGTAGATCACCGTGTGGTGGTACTCGGTGTGCGGACTGCGGTCGTCGCCCCAGTCGAAGTACGGGTTGACCACCACCGACGTCATCGTGTGGGGCGCCGAGTCCAGGTCGTTGCGCTTGTCGGGGGCGTCGAAATGGTAGCCGTACACCTCCTCGCCCCAGTTGATCGAGCCGCTGATCGCACGTGCGTACGGGTCGAGGAGCAGCTTCGCCGAGTTGCACCGCAGCCCGCGCTCGGGCGCGTACGGACCGTGCACCCGGTAGCCGTAACGCTGTCCGGGCATCACGCCCGGCACGTACGCGTGCCGGACGAACGCGTCGCTCTCGCGCAGCTCGATCGCTGTCTCTGAGCCGTCGTCGTGCAGCAGACACAGCTCTACTCGGTCCGCGGCCTCCGAGAAGACCGCGAAATTCGTTCCGGCGCCGTCATAGGTGGCGCCGAGTGGATACGCCTCGCCAGGCCAGACCTGCATGGATACGACTCTTTCAGGTGTACGGCGCCTGAGGGAGCGCCTTGCCAGCGAGTCTCCCGCAAAGTGCGGGAACCACCTGTGATGTACGTCCTTTTTGCCGGATGATCGGGGCAAAACGTCGATTGTGCGCCAAATGGTGCACGAGGGGGTGCTGGGGTGCGTGGGGCGGCCGGGCGGCGGTGTGGTCGGCGTGACTGGGGAACCTCTGTGCGAAGGTGACCGGGTGTCGTTCCGTGCTATGAATCCGCTCACTCCGTGCACCCGCCGGGGCGGAACGGCCCCGGGAATCGGCGCAGTTGGGAAGCCACCCTGCCCATCGGGCTGCACCGCCGGGGGCTCGCGGAGTACCCTTCCTTGATCGTTGGGAGCGGGGAGTGCTCGGGGGAGCGGAAGGCGGTGCGCGGGTGGGCTCGGGAGAGCTGGAGCTACCCCCTGGTGACGAGGGTCGTGAGGGGGACTCCGCAGAGGTCCCGCCCGGAGCGGTGTCGCTGGCCAGGCCCATGCAGACGGGCGCCATCGGACCCGAGCTGGACTGGGACGCCGACGCCTGGCGCGAGGTGCGCACCCGTGCCCAGCGGGCCGGCCGGGCCTACATCTGGCTGAACCTCGTCGAACAGCGGCTGCGCGCCGTCGTGGCCGCCGTGCTGCGGCCCGTCTACGAGCCCGTCCACGGCGACGACTGGGTGGTCGCCGCCGCCGGGCCCGCCGGACAGGAGTGGGTGCAGCGCGCGGCGGCCGTCCGCGAGGTCAGCCGCCGCAAGGGCTATCTGCTGGATCCGGCCGACGACAACGTCATCAGCTTCCTGACGCTGCCGCAGCTGCGTGAGCTGATGGTGCAGCACTGGCCCTGCTTCGAGCCGTACTTCGACGACCGCCGTGACGTGGAGCTGGCCCTGGACGAGCTGGAGGTGACCCGCAACGTCGTCTCCCGCAACCGTGCCCTGTCCGAGGCGGTCCTCGGCCAGGCCGAGCGGGCCTCCGCGCGGCTGCTGGAGATGCTCGGGACCGGCGGCGACGTGCCCTCCGCGCGCCGGCTGCCCGTCGACGCCGTCGAGGACCTCGTCGGCGACCGGTACGCGGACGTGGTCGCCGTGCACCCCGACCGGGTGCGGCTCATGCGCCAGTTCCCGGCCGAGGACATCTTCGGCCATGCCCGACGGCTCGACGCCATCGGCATCGGCCTCAACCTGCTCGTGCAGAACTTCTCCGGCCGCCGCCTGGTGCGCCTCGCCGAGGCCGGCGCCCGGATCCGCCTGCTGTTCCTGAACCCGGCCTCCAGCGCCGTGAAGCGGCGCGAGCGGGAACTGGGCATGAAGCGGGGCGAGCTGAGCCGCGCGGTCGAGATGAACATCCTGCACATGCGCCGGGTCCGCGCCCGGCTGCGCGACCCCGGCGCCTTCGAGATCCAGGTCTACGACGACACCCCGCGCTTCACCGCCTACCTCGTCGACGGGGACGGCGCGGACGGCATCGCCGTCGTGCAGTCCTATCTGCGCCGGGCGCGGGGCATGGAGGCGCCCGTGCTGGTGCTGCGCGGCGGCAACCGGGTGGTGAAGTCGGAGGGCGTCGAGGACGGCGGGCTCTTCTCCACCTATCGCGAGGAGTTCGAGATGGCTTGGGCGGATTCGCGCCCCGTGTCCTGAAGTGTCCCCCGGTCGGGGCCGGGTGAGGCGGCCGCCGGTCGATTGTCAGTGGGCCGTGCGATGGTGGAGTCCACTGGGGGACAGCACCACCGAGAAGGGGGGCCGCCATGGCCTGGCACCGCGAGCTGCTCATCGGCTTCGACCTGGAAACCACCGGCACGGATCCGTGTGAGGCGCGCATCGTCACGGGCGCCGTCATCGAGGTCAGGGCGGGGCAGGTGCTCGGGCAGCGGGAATGGCTCGCGGATCCCGGCGTGGAGATCCCGGCGGACGCGGTGGCGGTGCACGGCATCAGCAACGAGCGCGCGGCGGCCGAGGGCAGGCCGGCCGACCAGGTGGCCGACGCGATCGCGGACGTCCTGGCCGGGTACTGGAAGACGGGCGTCCCGGTCGTCGCCTACAACGCCGCCTTCGACCTCACCCTGCTCTCCGCCGAACTGCAGCGGCACGGCCTGCCGTCCCTGCGCGACCGGCTCGGCGGACAGGACCCGGCGCCGGTCGTCGACCCGTACACCATCGACCGCTGGGCCGATCGCTACCGCCGCGGCAAGCGCAACCTCGAAGCCGTCTGCGCGGAGTACGGCGTCCCGCTCGACGCCGCGCACGACGCCTGCGCCGACGCCCTCGCCGCGGCCCGCCTGGCCGGTGCGATAGCCGACCGCCACCCCAAGATCGCGGCCCTGGGCCCGGCGGAACTGCACCACCGCCAGGTCGACTGGTACGCGGAGTGGGCGGCGGACTTCCAGGCCTTCCTGCGCCGCAAGGGGGAGACGGGCGCGGTGGTGGACGGCACATGGCCCGTGCGGGAGGTGGCGGGGGAGCGGGTGTGACGCACCGCGGGGGCAACCGGACCGCCTCGGCCCTGAGCTGATCGGACGTCACCTTCGCCCCGTGGGCGGCGCGTCCGCTGCCGGTCGGCGTCGGAGCCCGGAGCCGGCTTCCGGTCGGCGTCGGTGCCCGCCGGGAGGCCGCGGTCAGGTCCCGGTCGGCGTCGGTGCCCGCCGGGAGGCTGCCGTCAGGTCCCGGTCGGCGTCGGAGGCCGGCGTCAGCTGCCGGTCGGCGTCGGTGCCCGCCGGGAGGCTGCCGTCAGCTCCCCGGCGGCATCGGCGCCCGCCGGGAGTGTCTCGTCCGCCCGCTCACCGGCGCGGGCGGAGGCCGTGCGGTGGCCCCGCTCCACCGCCTGCCCCCAGTACGTCCCCGCGACCATCAGCGCCGCGCCCAGTCCCGTGAGCGCCGTGAGGTGCTCGCCGCCGAGCGCGACGCCGACCACCGCGGCCCACACGGGCTCCGTGCCCAGCAGCAGGCTGGCCCGGCTGGCCGAGGTGCGCTGCACCGCCCAGGTCTGCGCGAGGAAGGCGAACACGCTGCAGAACAGGGCGAGGTAGACCAACTGCGTCCAGGGGGCGGCCGGGGCGCGGACCAGGTCCGGCAGCCCGGCGGCGGTGACGGGGAGGAACAGCGCCGTGCCGACGGCCGTCTGCACCGTCGTCAGATGCAGCGGACGTACGGCCCGGCGCGCGGTGAGCCGGCCGACGAGGGCCACGTGCACCGCCCGCACCCCGGCGGCGGCCAGCATCAGCAGGTCACCGAGGCGGGGCGCGTGGAAGCCGTTGCCGGCCATCAGCAGCCCGACGGCGAGCACGCACACACCGGCGGCGGCGTAGAAGGAGCCGGGCAGTCCGCCCGGGTGGCCGGAGCGGTCGAGAAGGGGGGTGAGGACGATGGTGAGGCTGATGATCAGCCCCGCGTTGGCGGCCGTGGTGTGGGCGACGCCGTAGGTCTCCACCACCAGCACCGCGGCCTGGGTGACACCGAGCGGCAGCCCGGCACGCCACTCCTCGCGGCGCGGTCGCAGCGGCCCGCCGCGCCCGGCGATCAGGACGAGGCAGGCCAGGCACGCCACGAAGGAGAGCGCGTAGCGAGCGAAGAGGACGGACAGGACGGGCAGCGCGGCCGTGGCCGTCTGGGCGGAGAGATAGCTGGAGCCCCAGACGAGTGCGACCAGGAGGAGTACCGCATCGGTACGGCGGGCGTCGGACACCCGCCCACCGTGCACCGAGGCGACCATGAAGCCCAGCACCAGTTCCTTCAACGATCTTTTAGCAGCCCTACAGAATGGCCCCTACACTGCGGGAATGGACGAACGGCAGCTGCGGATCCTGCGCGAGCTGGGGGAACTGGGCAGCGTCAGCGCGGTGGCCGAGGCGCTGCTGGTGACTCCGTCGGCGATCTCCCAGCAGCTCCGGCTGCTGCAGCGCACGATGCCGGTGCCGCTGACCGAGCGGCAGGGCCGTCGGCTCGTGCTCACCGACGCGGGGCAGGCGCTGGCGGCCGCGGCCGTCGACGTGGAGACGGCGCTTGCGCGGGCCCGGCACGCCGTGGAGGACTTCGTGGGGCAGGCCGACGGAGAGGTGTCGGTGGCCGCGTTCCACAGCGCGGGCTCCGCCTTCTTCCCGCTGCTGCTGCGGGCCCTCGCCGCCCCCGGCGGCCCCAGGCTCGCACTCTCCGACGAGGACGTGCCGCAGGAGGACTTCCCCCGGCTGACCCGCCTCTACGACCTGGTGCTCGCTCACCGCCTGGACCACGCCCCGCCCTGGCCGGGCACGGTCGCCGCTACGACGCTGCTGCGCGAGCCGCTCGACGTGGCGCTGCCCGCCGGGCACCCGCTCGCCGGCAAACGGCGGCTGAGCCCGCGGGACGTGGCCGACGAGCCGTGGATCACGGTGCACGACGGTTTTCCGGTGCTGGCGACGATCGAGGCGATCGCCGCGGCGGCCGGACGCCGGCTGCGTCTCGCGCACCGCATCAACGAGTTCGCGGTGGTCGCCGAGGCCGTCGCCGCCGGGGGCGGCATCGCGCTGATGCCGCGCTGGACCATGCGGCCCCACCCGGATCTGGTCCTGCGGCCGCTCAGCGGGGTGCAGGCCCGCCGTCACATCGACGTGCTGTGCCGCCCGGAACGCACGGCGAGAGCGGCGGTCCGCGCCGTCCTGGCCGAACTGCGCCGCGCCGCCCGCGCGATCAGACAGCGCGACGCGGGAGAAGGCGGCGCCCACGCCCGCGACGCGGAGGGACGCGGCGCTGACGCGCGCGACGCGGGAGAAAGCGGCGCCGGCGCGCGCGACGCGGGAGGACGCGATGCTGACGCGCGCGACGCGGGAGGACGCGGCGCCGGAAAGAGGGATGCGGGAGAAGGCGACGCCGGATAGCCGGAGGCGGGGAAGGCGACGCCGGCAAGGCGGAACGCCGGTGAACGTGACGTCCACGAGCGGGACGCCGAGCGGGCCTGGGGCCCGCCGCCCGACAGTCACCGCTCAACGCGGCACGGCGGCGGGGTGGAGTCCGGTGGGTGGCACGGAGGCCCGCGCGGACCTGGCTGGCTGCGCGGGTGGGTCCTCGTGGGTCGCGGTCAGGAACAGCACCGCGCCGAGCGTCACGACCACGAAGGCCGCCAGGGTGTGCACCCGCGCCCGGCGCACAGCGTTGCGCACCGCCCAGGCGTGGATCAGCGTGAGCAGCCGCTGCTGGAGCGCCCGGGCCTGTTCCGCGTTGGCGCGGGCGTCGGCAAGGCCCTGTTGGAGCACCCGCGTGCGGTCCGCGTCCCGTTCACGGGCCAGCCGTACCGCAAGCTCGGCGGCGATCTTCTCGTGCAGCCGGCGTCCGGCGGCCAGCTCGTCCAGGGAGGCGTAAGGGCCGTAGTAGGCGGACGGATCGCGGGCGACGGCCTCGCGCAGACCGGCCATGCCGGGGGTGCGGAGATCGGCGAGCGTGGCCAGACGCGGCGTCAGCGCCTCGCCGGTCTGCCAGATGGCCCAGCCGATGCCGAGCACGGCCAGCGCGAGCCCGCCGAACGCCGCGGCGGCGTCCGCCCAGCCGTGGATGCGGCCGACGGCCACCAGCGGGCCGCCGCCCAGCAGCAGCGCGCCGACGGCCGCCGTGGCCGCGATCGTCCAGCGGGCCGTGGCCCGCAGATCGGCCACCGCATCCGCGGGATTCGTGGCTGCGGGGTCGGCGGCCGGCCCGGCGGCGACCGGGTCGGGTACCGGCGAGGTCACCGGTCGTCCTGCTCGGCGTCGTCACCGCGGAACACCACTGAGTGGTGGAACGTCTCGCCTTCGGTCAGCCGGAGATAGGGCGTCCACTCGGTGCCGTCCCAGTACTGCAGTTCACCGTCCTCCGACAGCCGCACGGCACCCGCTTGCGGGGCGGGCGGATCGACGTCGTCCGGATTGCTCATGCGTCAGAGTATGTCTGAACGGCGGGCCGCCATGGGTAAACCGTCACCGGATCGCGCAGACCCAGCGGAGGCAGTGTGACCGACGACGACGTCCGACTCGCCCGGTACCAGGAGGCGTTGCTGTACGCCCACGGGCAACTCGCCCAGGGGCGCCTGGCGGAGACGAAGCGGTTGCTGCTCACCCTGGAGACCGTCTCGGAACAGGTGGCCGACGCGGACGCGCGGTTCCTGCTCTACCGGTTGCTCGGCCAGGTGGCGCGGACCGAGGGGCGGCCGGCGGAGGCACTCGCGTACTACGAGAAGTGCCGGCAGGCCGCCACGACGGAGGCGACCCGCAGCGGTGCCCTGGAGGGGCTCGCCCTCACAGCGGTGGCGTCGGGGGACTTGGGGCGGGCCGTCGGCTGGTTCGAGGAGGCGGCCCGGGCCGCCCGGAACGCCGGCGATGCCATGGGTTACGCGATGGTCCTGCAGAACCACGCCACGGCCCTGATCCGGCACTCTCGCGACGGTGCCGAGGAGTTGCTGCGCGCGGCGCTGGAGGTGGAGGAACTCACCGACGCCCAGCGCGGCATCGTCACCGACAACCTCGCCCGTGAGCTCGACCGGCAGGGCCACTGGGACGAGGCCGCGCGGCACACCGAGGAGGCGGCGCGGCTGCTGGCCGCCGCGGGCGCCGAACACGGCGCGTACCGGGCCTGGCTGAACCTGGCGGACCTGCACCGTGCCGCCGGTGACGAGGCCGCCGCCGGCGTCGCGTTCACCCGCGCCCACGACCTGGGCGTACGGCTGCACGCCCGGATCGACGAGGAACACTACGGTGCCGGGTACGACGAGCGGGTCCGGGCCATCGAGGCCCGTACGGCGCAGGTGCTGCGCGAGCGGTACGCCGCCGAGCCCGGTGTGGGCGAGGCGGAGATCGCGCTGGACATCGGTCTGCACGCGGCTGCGGGCAGGGACCTCGCCGACGAGGCCGAACGGCGCTTCGAGGAAGGCGACTTGGCGGGCGCGGAGGAGCTGCTGCACCGCGCCGAGACGCACTGGGCCCACCTTCAGGCACTGCACATCATGCCGCGGGTGTGGAATCTGCGCGGAATCATCCTGTTGTACGCGGGCGCCCACGACCGCGCTCACGAGGTGCTCGTGCGGTCGCGGGAGGTGACGCACGGCCTCGGCGACGCGTTCCGGGAGAGCATCGCGCTGCGCCATCTGGCCATCGCAGTGCACCGGTTCGGCATCGGTGAGGAGGACGAGCTCGCGCTCCTGCTGCGGGCGCGAGCGCTCAGCCGTTTCTCCCTGCGCAGGCGTCTCGGCGCGGCCGCCTCCACCCTGCCCGAGGAAGCGCCCGGAGACGACTTCGGGGTGCACGACGGCCGGCTGGCGCAGATCTGCATGGGCTACGGCGCCTATGAGTTGGCCCGTACCTACAGCGAACTCAGCATCGCGGCCGCCGGGTCCGACGACGGACCCTCGGCCTACCGGCTGGCGGCACGGCTGACCGTACGGCTGTACCTGGCCGAGATGACCGGGCGGGACGAGGAGGCCGCCGAGACGGTCGAACGGCTCACCACGCTCGCCGCTCGCCACCCCTCACCCCAGACGGTCATGGTGGCGTCCCTGGCGGTCGGCGCGTACCGCTTCCGCCGGGGCGAACGCAGCCCGGAGCTGCTCGACCGGCTGACGGCGGCGTGCGACGCCCACGAGGAGGTGCGCCGGCGGGCCCTGGACCTCGGACCGCTGCCCGACTTCCACACGCTCACCACCCCGCCCTATCCGGAAGCGGTGGAGGTCGCGCTGGCGATCGGCCAGGTCGAGCAGGCCTTCGCCCTGGCGGAGCGGGACCGGAGTCGTTCACTGCTGGACGCGGTGCGGCATGGACTCATGGACGCCCCGGCCCACCCCGCCTCCACCGACCCCGCCTCCGCCGGCCATGCCGCCACGGACCAGGTCTCCGCCGGCTCTGTCGCCGACGACCTGCTCGTCCGCGAACAGGAGCTGTGGCGCCGCCAGCGCCGGCTGCGCGAGGAGTTGTCGCTGTGGCAGCAGGGCGAGCGGCCGGACGAGCGGATCCGCCGGCTGTACGCGGTGGAGGACGAGCTGGGCGCGGTTCGCGCCGAACTGGCCGCTCTGGGGGACCGGTTGGCGGACACGCGCCCCGAGGTGCGCCGCCACCGGATGGCCGAGCCCATCACGGCACGCGAGGCGGCGCGTCTGCTCGCCAGCTCCGGGGCGACGGCCCTGGTGGAGCTGTGGAGCGGGGATGAGGTGCTCCACGCGTTCGTGATCGTGCCCGGCCGCACCGAACCGGCACTGGTGACCGTGGGCCGGCACGACGCCCTGGGACTTCGGGACGGAGCCGACCGGATGCGGGCACTGCGCACCGCCCGCAACCGCAGGGACCGGCAACGCGCCCTCGGTTCCCTGCTGGTGGGCCCCCTGCACGCGGCCCTCCGCTCGGTCGTCGACGGCGCCGCACACCCAAAGGACCCGGCGGGCTCGGTCCTCGTCGTGCCCCATGGCCCGCTGCACGGTGTACCGATGCACCTGTCGCCCGATCCTGTCGCCGCCCGCAGCCGCCCGCCGTTGCGTTACCTGCCGTCGGCGTCGCTGCTGCGCTCGTCCGGCGGTGCCTGGCACCGGGACGGCACGGTCGTGGTGGGCGGCTTCCCCGGCGCGGGGCGCGCCGACGGCAGCCCGGAGCTGGTGTTCTGCCGCAGTGAGTGCGCCGAGGTCGCCCACCGGCTGGGCGGCACCGCGCGGGTCGGCCACGCAGTCACCGGTGAGTGGCTTCAGGAGACCGTCACCGCCGCGGAGCGGCTGTCCCTGGTGCATCTGGCGTGCCACGCGACGTTCGACGAGCGGCGCCCCGAGCGCAGTGGCCTGCTGCTCGCCGGCGGCTCCGGTTCCGCCGGCGGCGAGGTGGTGACGGTGGACGAGCTCGCCGCTCTGGACTGGTCGGGCGCGCTCGTCACCCTCAGCGCCTGCGGCAGCGGCCGTCACCGGGTGCGGCGCGGTGACGAGCTGACCGGCCTCGGGCACGCCCTGCTGTCCGCCGGTGCGCGCGGGCTGATCGTCAGCCAGTGGCCGGTGCTCGACCACGAGACGGCGGTGCTGATGTCCCTGTTCTACGAGGGCTTGGCCGCCGAGCCCGGTTGGAACGCCGGGGTGGTCGCGGACGCGCTGGCCCGCGCCCAGCGGCGTATGGCGGCCATGACGGCGGCCGACCTGGTCGACTGGGCCTGCTCCCGGCTGGAGACGCCGCAGCGCCCCGCCGCGGCCGACGATCTGAGCTGCGAGATGCTGCGGCTGGCCCACCGGCTGGCGGGCACGGCCGACGTGGACGTCCCGCCCACCGACGTGGACGTCCCGCCCACCGACGTGGACGTCCCGCCCACCGACGTGGACGTCCCGCCCACCGACGTGGACGTCCCGCCCACCGACGCGGACGTCCCGCCCGTCGATGTGTCCGCCGTCCGCGCCGGGGGGCCGCCCCTCGACACCGACCGGCACCGCCGCCTCGCCGCCGCCGGGGGCGGCTACCGCTTTCCGGTGTTCGCCGACGCGGCCGGCTGGGGCGCGTTCGTGTTCTACGGCACCTGATCCGTCAGCGTCGCGCGCGGCCGCGAGCGCTCAGAACGGGAACCACCGCACCGTCGCGTCGCCCTCCCGCAGTGACGCCACCCGGCGGCGGAACTCGGCGAGGGCCTTGGGATTGCTCGGCGTGTGCTGGGCGACCCAGGCGCAACTGGCCGTCTCCCGCGCGCCGCGCAGCACCGCGCAGCCCTCCCACTCCCGTACGTCCCAGCCGTAGGCGGCGGTGAAGGCGTCGTAGGCGTCGGCGGGCAGGCCGTAGCGGTCGCGGGAGAGGGACATGACCACGAGGTCGTGCTCGCGCAGGTCGGCGGAGAAGGTCTCCAGGTCGACCAGGACGGGGCCGTCGGGGCCGATGTGGACGTTGCGGGGCAGGGCGTCGCCGTGGATCGGACCGGGCGGCAGGTGCGGGGTGAGCGCGGCCGCCGCCGCGGCGAAGCCGTCACGACGCTCGCGCAGATAGTCCGCGTCGGCCGGGTCGATGGCGTCGCCCGCGAGCCGCAGCCAGCGCTCCACCCCGCCCAGCAGCTCCCGTCGCGGCAGCGCGAAGGAGGGCGCGGGCAGGGCGTGCACGATCCGCAGCAGTGCGGCCAGGTCACCGGGTTCGGCGGGCCGTACCGCGTCCGGCAGCCGGTGCCACACGGTGACCGGGTGCCCCTCGGCCAGCAGCGGCTCCCGCTCGGCGGCGCGGACGGCCGGGACGTCCGCGTCCGCCAGCCACAGCGCGATGTCCAGTTCGCGGCGCGCGCGGTCCAGCAGTTCGGCGTCGCGGCCCACCTTGACGACCAGGTCACCGGCGGCGAACACCGCGTTCTCGCCCAGGGCGAGCAGCCGCGCGTCACCGGCCCGGGGCAGCACCTTCGCCGCCGCCAGTACCTCCCGCGCCCGCGCCTCGTCCATCGTCCGCCTCCGTGTCCCGTTCCCGAACCGTGTGTGCGTCAGTCTCGCATTCGCACAGGTCGGGCCCGGGGTGCGGCCTTCGACGGCGACGCGGGGTGACTGTCAAGCAGTTCCTGCTCGCGCTCGGCGGCCTCGCCCTGCTGCTGAACCAGGACCTGGCGCTGCGCGACCTCGCCCGGGCGCCGGCGATCGTGCCGTGGGCCATGCCGGAGGTCTCCGCACTGCGGCGCCGCCCGGAACACGGACGGCGATCCGGTCCTGGCCCGCTACCAGCGCTGACCGCTGCGCCGAGGCGGACGGTCCCCCTTTCCGGTCGACCGGACCGCGCCCGCGAAAAGACTTGGACGAGACGTCTCGTCTCGTATTAGGGTGCTGCGCATGACCAGTCGCGCCCACATCGCCATGTTCTCCATCGCCGCCCACGGCCATGTGAACCCCAGCCTCGAGGTGATCCGGGAGCTCGTCGCACGCGGGCACCGGGTCACGTACGCCATCCCGCCGGTCTTCGCGCACAAGGTCGCCGAGACCGGCGCCGAACCAAGACTCTGGAACTCCACCCTGCCCTCGCCCGACGACGACCCGTCGGCGTGGGGCGACACCCTGCTGGACAACGTCGAACCGTTCCTGAACGACGCCATCCAGGCCCTGCCGCAGCTGATCGAGGCCTACCGGGGCGACGAACCGGACCTCGTGCTGCACGACATCGCCTCCTACCCGGCCCGCGTCCTCGCCCACCGCTGGGGCGTCCCCGCTGTCTCCCTGTCGCCGAGCCTCGTCGCCTGGGAGGGCTACGAGCAGGAGGTCGCCGAGCCGATGTGGGCGGAGCCCAGGAAGACGCCGCGCGGCCGGGCGTACTACGCCCGCTTCCACACCTGGCTGGAGGAGAACGGCATCACGCAGCACCCCGACGACTTCGCCGGGCGGCCCGCCCGCTCCCTGGTGCTCATCCCGAAGGCGCTGCAGCCGCACGCCGACCGGGTCGACGAGCGCGTGTACACCTTCGTCGGCGCGTGCCAGGGCGAGCGCACCGCACAGGGCACATGGCAGCGGCCCGCCGGCGCCGAGAAGGTGGCGCTGGTGTCGCTGGGTTCCGCCTTCACCAGGCAGCCCGCGTTCTACCGGGAGTGCGTCCGCGCCTTCGGTGACCTGCCCGGCTGGCACACGGTGCTGCAGATCGGCAAGCACGTCGACCCCGCCGAGCTGGGCGACGTACCGCCGAGCGTGGAAGTCCGGGACTGGGTGCCACAGTTGGCGATCCTGAAGGAGGCCGACCTGTTCGTCACCCACGCCGGGGCGGGCGGCAGCCAGGAGGGGCTGGCCACCGGTACGCCGATGATCGCCGTACCCCAGGCGGCGGATCAGTTCGGCAACGCCGAGATGCTCCAGCAGCTCGGTGTGGCACGGCGGTTGGCGACCGAGGAGGCGACCGCCGAGGCGCTGCGCGAGGCCGCGCTCGCGCTGGTCGGCGACGCGGAGGTGGCCCGGCGGCTGAAGGAGATCCGGGCCGGCATGGCCCAGGAGGGCGGCACCCGGCGGGCGGCCGACCTGATCGAGGCCGAGCTTTCCGCGCGCTGCCACTGAGGACGACGGAGAAGGGCCCGCCGGTCACGCCGTACGCGTGCGAGGGCCGCCGGTCGGTCGTACAGGTGCGAGGGCCCATCGGTCACGCGGTACGCGTGCGAGGGCCCGCCGGTCACCAGGTGATGACCGGCGGGCCCTCGTGCTGCCGCGGGGGTGTCACACCCGCAGCGGCTCGCCCTCACCCCGCGCCGGCTCGGCCGCGATGGCCTCCGGCGCCTCGTCGTGGGTCAGGTCCGGCAGCCGGTGCAGCCACTTCGGCAGGTACCAGTTGCGCTCGCCCAGCAGCGCCATCACCGCCGGCAGCAGCACGCCCCGGATGACGGTCGCGTCGATGAGGACGGCGGCCGCCAGGCCCACACCCATCTGCTTCATCGACTGCATCGACAGTGTGCCGAAGATCGCGAAGACGGCGACCATGATGACCGCGGCGCTGGTGACCACGCCCGCCGTGGTGACCACGCCGTGGGTGATGGCGTCCTTCGTCGACCGGCCGCGCAGCCGCGCCTCGCGGATCCGGGAGACGACGAAGACGTGGTAGTCCATCGACAGCCCGAAGAGGATCACGAACAGGAACAGCGGCAGCCAGGTGACGATCGCGCCGACGCCCTCCGCGCCGACCAGGGACGCACCCCAGCCGTGCTGGAAGACCGCGACGAGGATGCCGTACGCGGCGCCCACCGACAGCAGGTTCAGCAGGATCGACGTGATGGCGATGGTCAGCGAGCGGAACGACAGCAGCATCAGCGCGAAGGCGAACACCACCACGAAGGCGAAGACCGGGACGACCGAGCCGACGAGCTGGTCGTTGAAGTCGTGCGAGCCCGCGACCTGACCGGTGATCGGCGCCTCGACGCCCGCCACCTTGCCCAGCGTCGCCGGCCGCACGTCGTCGCGCAGCTTCTCCAGACTGGCCCCCGCCTTGTCCTGGTCGGAGCCGCCCACCAGCGGGACGAAGACGAAGGCGACGTTCTGCTTCTCGTGGACCCTGATGTCGACCGGGCCGCGCGAGGCGCCCGAGGAGATCGCCCGGTCACGGAAGTCGGCCAGTGCCGCCTTCACCTCGGGGGCGTCGATGTCCTTGGCCTTCACGACCACCTGGGCCGGCTCCGAGCCGCCCGGGAAGGCGTCGTTGACCCGGTTGTAGGTCTGCACGATGGGCAGCGAGTCGCCGAACTCCTGGTCCAGGGTCAGCTGTTGCGTCTTCATGCCGAGCGCGGGCGCCGCCACCGCGAGCAGCGCGCCGAGCGCGACCACCACGGACACCGCGGGCCGGGCCAGGACGCCCTTGAGGACGGCCGACCAGAACCGGCTCTCCCCGTTGCCCTTGCGCCGACGACGGCCCAGGAACGGCAGCCGGCCCTTGTCGACCCGCTCGCCCAGCAGCGACAGCAGCGCCGGCAGCACGGTCACCGAGCCGACCATGGCGACGGCCACCACCATCAGCGAGGCCAGGCCCATCCCCTCGAAGGTGGCGAGCCCGGTGAACAGCATGCCCGCCATCGCCACGCACACCGTCACGCCGGAGACCACGATCGCCCGGCCACTGGTCGCGGCGGCGATCCTGAGGGCCGTGCGCGGGTCCCGTCCGGCCGCCCGCTCCTCACGCTCCCGGCGCAGATAGAACAGGCAGTAGTCCACGCCGACCGCCATACCGACCAGCAGCATCACGGAGTTGGCGGTGTCGCTCATCGGCTGCACATGGCTGACGATGCCCATCAGGCCCATCGTCGCCATGATCGCGGTGATCGCCAGCGCCACCGGCAGCAGCGCCGCCACCAGCGCGCCGAAGGCGATGAGCAGGATGCCGAGCGCGACCGGCACCGCCGAGTACTCGGCCTTCTTGAAGTCGTCCCCGAACGCGTCGCTGAACGTCTTCCTCATGCTCGCGCCGCCGATCTCCTCGATCCGCAGCGTCCCGGCGTGCTCCTTCTGCACCCCCTCGACCGCCTTCAGCACCGGCTCCACCCGGTCGCCCGCGGTCTCCGCGTCCCCGCGCATGTCGAACTGCACCAGCGCGCTGTGCCGGTCCTTGGAGATCGTGTGCGTCGTGTACGGCGACGTCACGTCCGTGACCTGGCCGGTGCCGTCGACGGCCTTGACGACGGCGTCGACGGCGGACCTGAACTCCGCGTCGGTCGCCTGCAGCCGCCCGTCCTTCGCCTGGACGAGGACGGTCTCGCTCGCCGGCTCCTTGATGCCCGCGTCCTTGATGATCTGCGCCGCGGTGTGCGTCTCACCCTTCAGCTGGTCGCTGTCGTCGACGTCGACCCGGCCCGCCGCGGACCCCACCCCCATCGCCAGGACGACGAACAGCACCCAGATGCCGACCGCCGCCCACCGGTGCCGGGCGCTCCAGCCGCCCGCCCGGGCGGCGAGCCCCCGCACCCGCGATTCTCCTCTGTCCATGACGGGCCTGCCCCCTTGTGCACGGTGGCGGCCCCCTGCCGCCACCTTTCACTGAGACGGTAGGGGCCGGACAAGGCCATCTCGTCGTGCTGCCCGGTGAGCCGCGTCCGCCCCCCGCTCCTCCCTTCGGACACCGCGGCCTCCCCACAGAGGCGGAGGGTGCCCCCTACACGCGTCGCCCCGGCTGGGGGCCGTGGATCAGGGTGGCAGCGGGAGAGGGCGCGGACGGGCCCGGACACGGACGTGTCCGATCCGCCGACAGGACCCCGCTTTGTGATTACAAAAGGTTGTTGAACAAGTCACAGCTGCGTGGAGATGTTGATCTGCACCCGCCTCATCGGCCAGAGTTTCGCGCAATCCCTCCGGGGACCGCGGCCGTCGTGCCCGCCCCCACGGGGCACGACGGCCGCTCTAAGGTGGGCGGATGACGACGTATGCGGCGCTGCTGCGCGGGATCAACGTGGGCGGCAGCAGGAAGCTGCCGATGGCCGACCTGCGCACCCTGATGACCGGCCTCGGCCTGGACGACGTACGCACCTATCTGCAGAGCGGGCAGGCCGTGTTCTCCTCGGCGCACGGCGACGAGGACTCCCTTGCCGCCGACCTCACCGCCGCGATCGAGCGGCAGTTCGGCTTCCGCGTCGACGTGATCGTGCGCGACCACGCCTATCTGAGCACGGTCGCCGACGCCTGCCCGTTCCCGGCGGCCCGGCTGGAGGCCAAGCAGCTGCACGTCACGTACTTCTCCGAGGAGGTCGGCCCCGGACGGTTCGCGGAGATCGACCCGGCCGCCTACGCCCCGGAGGAGTTCCGCCTCGGCGACCGTGCCCTGTATCTGTACGCCCCGGACGGCCTCGGCCGTTCCAAGCTCGCCGAAGCCCTGTCCCGGCCGCGCGTCAACAAGGGCCTGATCGCCACGTCCCGCAACTGGAACACCGTCGTCAAGCTCGTGGAGATGACGGCGGGCTGAGCGCGTCCAGCCGGGCCATGTCCGCGTCCGTCAGCCGTACGGCCGCGGCGGCCAGGTTCTCCTCCAGGTGCGCCGGGCTGCCCGTGCCGGGCGTCGGGCACAGCACGGGGGAGCGGTGCAGCAGCCAGGCCAGCGCGACCTGGCCCGGGGTGACGCCGTGCGCCGCCGCCACCGAGGCGCACACCGGGTCCCGGGTGAGCGTGCCGTTGCCGAGCGGGAACCAGGGCAGGAACGCGATGCCGTGCGCCTCGCACAGCGCCAGCACCGGCTCCGAGGCGCGGTCGGAGAGGTTGTAGCGGTTCTGTACGGACGCGACCGGCGTCGAGGTGAGGGCCTCGGCGAGCCGGTCGGCGGTGACGGTGTCCAGGCCGATGTGCCGGATCTTGCCCTCGGCCCGCAACTCGCCGAGCGTTCCCAGCTGTTCGGCCACCGGCACCTCGGGATCCAGGCGGTGCAGCTGGTACAGGTCGATGGTGTCCCGGCGCAGCCGCTTCAGGCTCGCCTCGCAGGCCGCGCGCAGATGCTCCGGACGGCCGTCGATGTGCCAGGCGCTGTCACCGGTGCGCACGACGCCGCCCTTGGTGGCGATCACCAGGTGCTCCGGGTAGGGGCGCAGCGCCTCGGCGACAAGCTCCTCGGCCAGGTACGGGCCGTAGTTGTCGGCGGTGTCGATCAGCGTCACGCCGCGTTCCACCGCCCGGCGCAGCACCGCCACCGCGTCCGCGCGATCGCCGCGGGGTCCCCAGTAGCCGGGGCCGGTGAGCTGGGCGGTGCCGTAGCCCAGACGCCGGACCGGCAGATCACCTCCGAGAGCGAATATATGATCGATCATCCGTGCAGCGTACTCCGGCGTCGCTCCGGAGGTGTGGCGTTCGTCCGAGAAGGCGGCGCGGCGCGTTGCGTGCCAGGTGGCCCATGGAATCAGCCCCGAAATGGCCCGTTCCCCCGGGCCGCCCGGCCGGTAGCGTCGCCGACATGACGAGCACCTCGCCCACCGGTACCTCCCCCACCCGCGTCGACTGCTACTTCGACCCCGCCTGCCCCTTCGCCTGGATCACCTCCCGCTGGCTGCTGGAGGTCGAACGGCAGCGCCCGCTCGACCTCCGCTTCCACGTGATGAGCCTGTACCTGCACAACACCGGCAACGAACTGCCCGACTGGTACCGCACGTTGGTCGACAAGTCGATCCGCCCGGTCCGGGTGGCGGTGGCCGCCGCCGAGCAGTACGGCGAGAAGGTCCTGCGCGACCTGTACACCGCCTTCGGCACCCGTATCCACGAGCAGGGACAGGAGGACTTCGACGCGGTGATCGCCGAGTCCCTCGCCGAACTCGGCCTGCCCGCCGATCTCGCCGCCGCCGCGCACGAGGCGTCCTGGGACGACGCGGTGCGCCGCAGCCACGATGCCGGCGCAGAACCCGAGTCGGGGGCCTACGTGGGCACGCCGACGATCCACGTCGACGGCACGGTGTGGTTCGGCCCCGTACTGCGGGCGATCCCGCGCGGGCAGCGCGCGGCCGAACTCTTCGACAGCTTCCGGGTCCTGGCCGGCGACCCCGACCTCTTCGAACTCAAGCGGACCCGCACGGGCGGACTGTCCTTCACCTGACCCCGAGCACGTCGAGCATCGCCCGGGTCGCCGGGCTGGGGTTGAAGCGGCTCCACGCCAGATACTCCACCCGGCGCGGCCCGTCCACCACGGGCACCAGCACCAGCGCGGGATCGCCCGCGGCCAGCGGCCCGATGTACGCCGACGGCAGCAGCGCCAGACCCAGGCCGCGCGCGATGAGCCCGGTGATCATCTCCACCACGCCGGCCTCGTACGCCACGTCACGGACCAGCCCGGCGGCGGCGAACGCCCGGTCCGACTGCGCCCGGGCGGGCGTACCTTCGATGAAGTCCACGAACGTCTCCTCGGCGATCTCCGCGAGGGTGACCCGCTCGGCGCCCGCGAGCCGGTGGCCGGCCGGCACCACCAGCACATGCTCGTCCCGGTCGAGGACGACCGTCTCCACCCCGGTGGGCCGCTCGTCCTCCGGCATGCCGAGGAAGGCGATGTCCAGGTCACCGTCACGGATCGCCGCGGCCAGTTCGTCGCTGCGGCCGGAGCGCAGGCCGACCCGGACGTCCGGGTGCAGGGCCCGGTAGCGCTGGAGCAGCTCGGGTACGTCGACGGCCGCAGTGGTGACGATCACGCCCACGGCGAGCCGGCCCCGTACCACCCCGGTCGCGGCGCAGGCGTCGGCGACCGCGCGGTCCGCCGCGGCCAGGCACTCACGCGCGGCCGCGACGAACGCGGCGCCGGCGTCGGTGAGTTCGACACGACGGCTGGAACGGGCGAAGAGTTTCACGCCCAACTCCCGTTCGAGGGCCGCCACGCGGTGACTGAGCGAGGACTGCACCACGAAGCAGCGCTCGGCGGCCCGGGTGAAGTTACGGGTGTCGGCGACGGCGACGACGTAACGCATCTGCTGGAGATCCACCGATCCATGGTCCTGGTGCATGGCTGTCATGACAACCATGTGTTGGACGCATGATGGGTGGCTCACCAGACTTCCAGACATGCATTCCTCGTCCACACGGCGGGCGGCGACCGTCGCCCTGACCGCGCTCGCCCCCGCGTCCTGGGGCACGACCTACGCGGTCACCACACAGCTGCTGCCGCCCGGGCACCCCCTCTTCGCCGGGCTGATGCGCGCCCTGCCCGCCGGGCTGGTCGGGCTGGCGCTCACCCGGACGCTGCCTCGCGGCCAGTGGTGGTGGAAGGCCGCCGTCCTCGGCGTGCTCAACATCGGCGCGCTGTTCCCGCTGCTGTTCGTGGCGGCGGAGCGGCTGCCCGGCGGTGTCGCCGCCACCCTCGGCGCCGCCCAGCCGCTCCTGGTCGCCGGGCTCGCCATCGCCGTGCTGCACGACAGGCCGACAGCCTGGCGCTGGACGTGGGGCGCCCTCGGTGTGCTCGGCGTCGCCCTCGTCGTCCTCGGCCCGCAGGCCCGGCTGGACGCCGTCGGGGTGCTGGCCGGCCTCGGCGGTACGGCCGGGATGGCCGGCGGTGTCGTCCTCACCAAGCGCTGGGGCCGCCCCGCCGGAGTCGGCCCGCTCACCCTCGCAGGCTGGCAGCTCACGGCCGGCGGTCTGCTGCTGCTCCCGATCGCCTTCGCCGTCGAGGGGGTGCCGGAGCGGATCGACGCCGGTGCGGCCGGCGGCTATCTGTGGCTGGGCAGCATGGGCGGACTCATCGCCTACACGCTCTGGTTCCGCGGGATCGGCCGGCTTCCGGTCGGCGCGTCCGCCCCGCTGGTGCTGCTGTCGCCCCTGGTCGCGACCGTCGTCGGCATCGCGCTCGGCGAGTCGCTGACCTGGGCTCAGTCCGCCGGATTCGTCCTCGCCCTGGCCGCCATGCTCGCGGCCCAACTCGACGTCAGGAGAAGAGTTCCGATGAAGACCCACATGACGATCGCCGTGGTCGGCGCCACCGGGATGGTCGGCAGCCGGGTGATCGAGGAGGCCCGCTCCCGCGGACACCGGGTGCGCGCCCTGTCCCGCAAGCCCATGAGCGACGACCCCGGCGTCACACCGGTCCCGGTCGACGCGAGCGACCCGTCCGCGCTGCGCGAGGCGCTGGCCGGCTCCGACGCCGTCGTCCTGGCCGTACGGACCTTCCCGGCCGACGCCGGGTTCCTCACCGAAGCGACCCGCACGGTGCTGGACGCCGCCGCGGAGCGCGGGACACGCGTCCTGGTCGTCGGCGGCGCGGGAGCGCTGCGCAGCCCCGGCGACCAGGACCTGCTCCTCGCCGACAACCCCGCGTACGTCCCCGCCGAGTACCGGGCCGTGGCGGCCGCCGGCATCGCCCAACTGCACACCTGCCGGGAGCACGGGCGTGCCGACTGGGTCTACCTGAGCCCTCCGGCGGAGCTGGCACCCGGCCCCCGCACCGGTCGATACCGCCGAGGCACCGACACCCTCCTCACCGCGCCCGACGGCAGCTCAGGGATCAGCGTGGAGGACCTGGCCGTAGCGATACTCGACGAACTGGAGAACCCGGGCGCAGACCGTCACATAACAGTGCAGGCCCACTGAAAGGTGGCCCGAAGGGGGCGCGGAGAACGGCGCGACCAGCCACGACGGCGGGGTAGCCGAACAACGACGGAACCCGGCAGACGCAGCGGAGCGCTCACGCCCCGAGCGCCGCAGGCACCGGCACGAGAGCCCCCTCATAGCGCTCCACCAGGACCCGGGCCACCTCCGGCGCGGGACCCAGCACGTCCGCGAGGACATCCGCGCCCGCGGCCTGAGCGCCCCGCGCGATCCGGTCCGGCAGGAAGCCGGGAGCCAGAACGTACGGCGCGACGGCCACCCTCTCGCACCCCGAGGCCCGCAGCGAGCGCACCACGTCCTCGGTCCGGGGGAACCCCGTGGAACCGCCGGAGGCGAACGCAGGCCGCACGGCGCACCAACCGGTGTGCCGCCACTCCCGCGCGATTGCTGCGATCACTGCGATCGCCTCCGGGTCGGTGGACCCCGCCGAGGCCAGCACGACCCCGGTCGAGGACTTGTCGGCGGGGGTCAGCCCCGCCTGGTACAGCCGCCGTTCCAGCGCCGACAGCAGCAGCGGCGACGGACCGAGGACGTCCGCCTGCCGGATCCGGAGGCCGCGCGGGGCGTCCCCCAGCACCGCCGGGATGTCCGCCTTGGCGTGGAAGGCCCGCGTCAGCAGCAGCGGCAGGGCGACGACGTCCCGCACCCCCTCCGCCGCCAGGGACTCCAGCACCCCCTGCACCGAGGGGATGTTGAAGTCCAGGAACCCGGTCTCCACGCGCAGGCCCGGCCGCAGCGACCGTACGCGCTCCACGAGGGCGTGCACGGTCGCCGCGTGCCGCGGATCGCGGCTGCCGTGGGCGATGACGAGGAGGACCGGGGAGTGGGACATGGGACTCAGCTCTTCACCAGCAGGCCGCGGCTGCGCAGCACCCACCGCTCCAGCGGACTGAAGATCAGCAGGTCGATCGCGATGCCGACGAACAGGATCAGGATGATGGACTCGAACACCATGGACATGGAGCTGGCGTTGCGGCCGTTCTCCAGCAGCGCGCCCAGGCCGATGCCGAGGTCGGGGGAGGAGGCGATGATCTCCGCGGCCATCAGCGACCGCCAGGAGAAGGCCCAGCCCTGCTTCAGACCGGCGAGATAGCCCGGCAGCGCGGCCGGCATCACGATGTGCCAGGCGCCCCTCAGACCGGTCGCGCCCATGGTGCGGCCCGCCCGCAGGAACAGCGGCGGCACCTGGTCGATACCGGACACCAGGCCGTTGGCGATGGACGGGACCGCGCCGAGCAGGATCACCGCGTACATCATCGAGTTGTTCAGGCCCAGCCAGATCACCGCCGGCGGCACCCACGCCACGCTCGGCAGGGACTGCAGGCCGGAAAGGATCGGGCCGATCGCCGCCCGCACGAACTTCACCCGCGCCACGATCAGCCCCAGCGGGGTGCCGATCGCGAGGGCGAAGAGGAAGCCGAGCAGACCGCGCGAGATCGACGTCCAGATGTAGCCGAGCAGCTCGCCCTTGAGCCAGGCGTCCTTGAACTCCGCGCCCACGTCGGCGGGCGTGGGCAGCTTCGTCGGGTCGTCCACGATCTTCAGGGAGACCAGGGCCTGCCAGACCACCAGGACCACCGCGACCGCGACGATCGGCGGCAGGATCTTCTTGACGAAGGTCTCACGGAACGGCGGACGGCCGGTCGCCGAGGACTCCAGGGCGTCCAGGCCCGCCTCCAGGCCGCCGAGACCACCGGCCCGTTCGGCGGAGTCCGCGGTGGCCCGGACGGGGCTGTCCGCCGTCGTGTCGGTCGTGTCAGTGCTGGCCATGACGGCGGATCTCCCCACGCAGTACTTCGGTGATCTCCAGGGACAGTTCGGCCACGGGCGCGTCCTCGATGCGCCGCGGCTGCGGGATGCCCACCCGCCACTCGCGCGCCACCCGGCCGGGCCGGGAGGACAGCAGCACCACGCGCTCGGCGAGCCGGACCGCCTCACGCACGTTGTGCGTGACGAACAGCACCGACACCCCCGTCTCCTGCCAGATCCGGGTCAGCTCGTCGTGCAGCACGTCACGGGTGATGGCGTCGAGTGCCGCGAACGGCTCGTCCATCAGCAGCAGCCGGCTGTCCTGCGCGAGCGCGCGGGCCATCGCCACGCGCTGCCGCATACCGCCGGACAGCTCGTGCACCCGCTTGCCGTACGAGCCCTTGAGCCGGACCAGTTCGAGCAGTTCCTCGGCGCGGTCGCGCCGCTCGCTCTTGGGTACGCCCCGCAGCTTCAGGGCGAGTTCGATGTTCTTGCCCGCGGTCAGCCACGGGAACAGGGCGTGCTCCTGGAACATCAGAGCCGGACGGCCGTCGGTGTCGATGCTGCCGGCGGTGGGCCGCTCCAGGCCCGCCACCAGGTTCAGCAGCGTCGACTTGCCGCAGCCCGAGGCCCCCAGGAGGGTGACGAACTCGCCCGGAGCGACATCGAGGCTGATGTCGTCCAGCACGAGCTGCTGACCGCCGGGCCCGGCGAAGGACTTCGACACGTGCTCGATACGCGCGGCGTACTCGACTGCCTGGACGCCTTCGGCCTTCATGATCGCGGTGGCCATGGTCGTCACCTCCTGGGGACTGAACGGGTGGTCGGGCTTACTTGACGCCGAGTCCGGCGTCGGCGACTACGGGCTTGCCCTCGGCCTTCAGCACCTTGTTCAGGAGGGTGAGGTCGTAGATGCCGTCCAGCTTCGGCTGCTTGAGCAGACCGGCCTTGACCGCGTGGTCCGCCTCGGTGCTGAGGGTCGCGGCCAGCGGGTCGTCGATGAACTGGATCGACTTCCACGCCGGGTCGAGGACCTTGGCCGGCAGCGCCTTGCCCGAGTCGGCCTCCAGCTGCTGGTTGGCCGCGGCCTTCGCCTGCTCAGGGTTGGCGTTGATCCACTTGTTGGACTCGATGGAGGCCTTCAGCACCGCCTCGACGGCCTTCGGGTGCTCCGTGAGGAACTTCTGCGACACGATGACGTTCGTGATCACGAACTTCTTGTCCGGCCACAGGTCGGACTCGTCCAGCAGCACCTTGGCGCCCTCGGCGACCAGCTTGGACGCGGTCGGCTCCGGCACCCACGCGCCGTCGATGGAGCCCGACTTGTAGGCGTCCGGGGTGACCTTGTTGTCGGTGCGGACCACGGAGACGTCGCCCTTGCCGCTCTGCGCGTCGACCTTCCAGCCCTGCTCGGCGATCCAGTTCAGGAACGCGACGTCCTGGGTGTTGCCGAGCTGCGGGGTGGCGATCTTCTTGCCCTTGACGTCCTTGACGGACGTGATCTTCTTCGGGTTGACGACGAGCTTCACACCGCCGGAGGCCGAACCGGCGATGATACGCAGGTTCTTGCCCTTGGACTTGGTGTAGCCGTTGATCGCCGGGGACGGGCCGATCCAGCCGATGTCGATGGAGCCCGAGTTCAGCGCCTCGATCTCGGACGGGCCGGCGTTGAAGGTCTGGTAGTCCGCCTTGGTGGCGCCCAGTGACTTCTGGAAGAGGCCCTGCTGACGGGCGACCAGCGCGGTCGCGTGCGTCAGGTTGCCGAAGTAACCGATCTTGACGGAGTCCAGACCGTCGATCTTCTGGGCGCCCGCGGCGACCTTCTGGGCGGCGGAGTCGTCCTTGGCCTCGGACCCGTAACCGCAGGCGGCGAGGGCGAGGAGGGGAAGAGCGGCCACGGCGGCCATGCCGCGGCGAACGAGGGTGGAGCGGATGGCAGGCACGGGAGGGTGTCCTCTCGGAGGCCCGGCGGTCACGGTTTCTCAGGTCGTGGCCGGGAAGTCGGCAAAGGGTTTTCGTCTCTTCCGGGACTCCCCCAAGCTCTTCGAGCGGGGGGGACCCCCAGGGTGGGGGGACGGAGCGGTCAGCACGCACATCGCGCGACTCCGCCCTGTCCGCTGCCGAGGGCGCCGCTGCCGACGCGGCCGCCCTCCTTCGCGAACGTCCCGTAGTAGTCGTATGAGTTCATGTCTCAGAAGTCCCAACCGTCGTCGTCGGCCTGGTCCTTGACCGGCTCGGGCGCGGCGAACGACTCGCCGACCATGCCCGCGGTCAGCGTGGTGCCGTCGCTGGGGTCGATCAGGATGAACGAGCCGGTGCGGCGCGAGTCGGCGTAGGAGTCGACCGGCAGCGGCTCGGCGGTGCGGATCTTCACGCGGCCGATGTCGTTGGCGACGAGCTGTCCCGGGTGCGGGTGCAGGGACAGGTCGTCCAGCGTCAGCCGGGACGGGATGTCCTTCACGATCGCCTTGACCGTGCGGGTGCCGTGCTTGAGCAGGACCCGGTGGCCGACGGTGAGCGGGGCGTCGGCGACGTGGCAGACGGTCGCCTCGATGTCCTGCGTGGTCGGCGGCGCGTCCTTGCTGGGCACGATCAGGTCGCCGCGGGAGATGTCGATGTCGTCCGCGAGGAGGAGGGTCACCGACTGCGGCGTCCAGGCCACGTCGACGGACTCGCCCAGCAGATCGATACCGGCGATCTTCGTGGCCCGCCCGGACGGCAGCACCGTGACGGACTCGCCGACCCGGAAGGTGCCTGCGGCGATCTGGCCCGCGTAGCCGCGGTAGTCGGGGTGCTCGGCGCTCTGCGGCCGGATCACGTACTGGACGGGCAGCCGCGCGTGGCAGTGCGTCAGGTCGTGGGCGACCGGGACGGTCTCCAGGTGCTCCAGCACGGTGGGGCCGCCGTACCAGTCCATGTTCGCGGACGGCTCCACGACGTTGTCGCCCTCGAGCGCCGAGATGGGGATCGCGGTCACCTCGGGCACACCCAGTTCGGTGGCGTACGCGGTGAACTCCTCGGCGATCGCCGCGAACACGTTCTCGGCGTACCCGACGAGGTCCATCTTGTTCACGGCGAGCACCACGTGCGGCACCCGCAGCAGCGCGGCGATCGCGGCGTGCCGGCGGGTCTGCTCGACGACGCCGTTGCGCGCGTCGACGAGGATCACCGTCAGCTCGGCGGTGGAGGCTCCGGTGACCATGTTCCGCGTGTACTGCACGTGTCCCGGGGTGTCGGCCAGGATGAACCGGCGCCGGGGCGTGGCGAAGTAGCGGTAGGCGACGTCGATGGTGATGCCCTGCTCACGCTCGGCGCGCAGGCCGTCGGTGAGCAGCGCGAGGTCCGGGCCCTCCTGGCCGCGGCTCGCGGAGGCGCGCTCCACGGCCTCCAGCTGGTCGGTGAGGACCGACTTGGAGTCGTGCAGCAGCCGGCCCACCAGCGTGGACTTGCCGTCGTCGACGGAACCGGCGGTGGCGAACCGCAGCAGGGTGGTGGCCGAGAGTTCCTCGGTGGTGATCGTGCTCATCTCTAGAAGTACCCCTCGCGCTTGCGGTCTTCCATCGCCGCCTCGGACATCTTGTCGTCGGCCCGGGTGGCGCCCCGCTCGGTGAGCCGGGACGCGGCGATCTCCGTGATCACCTTCTCGATCGTGTCGGCGTCGGAGTCGACGGCGCCCGTGCAGGACATGTCGCCGACCGTGCGGTAGCGCACCAGGCGCTTCTGAACGGTCTCGCCGTCCTTGGGGCCGCCCCACTCGCCGGCGGTCAGCCACATGCCGGCGCGCTGGAACACCTCGCGCTCGTGCGCGTAGTAGATCTGCGGCAGCTCGATGCCCTCGCGGGCGATGTACTGCCACACGTCCAGCTCGGTCCAGTTGGACAGCGGGAACACGCGGACGTGCTCGCCCGGCGCGTGCCGGCCGTTGTAGAGGTTCCACAGCTCGGGGCGCTGGCGGCGCGGGTCCCACTGGGAGAACTCGTCGCGCAGCGAGAACACCCGCTCCTTGGCGCGGGCCTTCTCCTCGTCGCGGCGGCCGCCGCCGAAGACCGCGTCGAACTTCTCCGCCTGGATCTTCTCCGTCAGCGGCAGCGTCTGCAGCGGGTTACGGGTGCCGTCCGGGCGCTCCTTGAGCACCCCGCGGTCGATGTAGTCCTGCACCGAGGCGACGTGCAGGCGCAGCCCGTGCTTCGCCACGGTGCGGTCGCGGTAGTCGAGGACCTCGGGGAAGTTGTGCCCGGTGTCGACGTGCAGCAGCGCGAACGGCACCGGCGACGGCGTGAACGCCTTCAGCGCCAGGTGCAGCATGACGATCGAGTCCTTGCCGCCGGAGAACAGGATCACCGGGTTCTCGAACTCGCCCGCGACCTCGCGGAAGATGTGCACTGCCTCGGACTCGAGGGCGTCCAGGTGCGAGAGGGCGTACGGGGTCTCCGTACCCTCCTGGGCGGTGGTGGCGACGGTCGTCACGCCAGTCCCCTTTCGGTCAGCAGGGCGTGCACGGCGGCTGCCGACTCCTGCACGGTCTGGTTCTGCGACTCGATCCGCAGATCGGGCGTCTCGGGCTCCTCGTACGGGTCGTCGACCCCGGTCAGGCCGCTCAGCTCGCCCGCGGCCTGCTTGGCGTACAGCCCCTTGACGTCCCGCACGGAGCACACCTCGACCGGTGTGGCCACGTGGATCTCCAGGTACGTCGTGCCGCCTGCCTCGTGCCGCTTGCGCACCGCGTCCCGGCTGTCCGCGTACGGCGCGATGACCGGGACGAGCACCTTCACGCCGTTGCGGGCGAGCAGTTCGGCGACGAAGCCGATGCGCTGCACGTTGGTGTGCCGGTCCTCGCGGCTGAAGCCGAGGCCCGCCGAGATGAACTCGCGGATCTCGTCGCCGTCGAGCACCTCCACACGGTGGCCCTCGGCCCGCAGCCGGCCGGCCAGCTCGTACGCGATGGTGGTCTTGCCGGCGCTCGGCAGACCCGTGAGCCAGACGGTGGCTCCGCTCGTCACGTCAGTCTCCTGATGGTTCGTCGTCATCCGTGCAGCCCGCACTCGGTCTTGGCGCGGCCCGCCCAGCGGCCGGCGCGCGCGTCCTCGCCCTCGAGCACCCGCCGGGTGCAGGGGGCGCAGCCGACGGAGGCGTAGCCGTCCATCAGCAGCGGGTTGGTCAGTACGCCGTGCTCGGTGACGTAGGCGTCCACGTCGTCCTGGGTCCAGCGCGCGATGGGGGAGATCTTGACCTTCTGCCGCTTCTCGTCCCAGCCGACCACGGGGGTGTTCGCCCGGGTCGGGGACTCGTCGCGGCGCAGGCCGGTCGCCCACGCCTGATAACCCTTCAGGCCCTCCTCCAGCGGCTGCACCTTGCGCAGCTTGCAGCACAGGTCGGGGTCGCGGTCGTGCAGCTTCGGACCGTACTCGGCGTCCTGCTCGGCGACCGTCTGGCGCGGGGTGAGCGTGATGACGTTGACGTCCATCACGGCCTCCACCGCGTCACGGGTGCCGATGGTCTCCTCGAAGTGGTAGCCGGTGTCCAGGAACACCACGTCCACGCCCTTGAGCACGCGGGACGCGAGGTGCGCGACGACCGCGTCCTCCATGGAGGAGGTCACGCAGAAGCCCTTGCCGAAGGTGTCGACCGCCCACTGGAGGATCTCCAGCGCGGAGGCGTCCTCCAGATCGCGGCCGGCCTGCTCGGCGAGCGCCTTCAACTCGTCGGCCGTGCGCTCTTGCTGAGCCGTCGTCATATCGGGTCCCCTCCGTTGTCGGCCTGCTTCAGCCCCCGGGCCAGCAGCCCGAGGAACTTCAGCTGGAATGCGCGGTTGCAGGCCGCGCATTCCCAGGCCCCGTGACCTTCCTCGCTGGGGCGCAGGTCCTCCTCGCCGCAGTACGGGCAGTAGAAGGGCGCCGCACGCTCGCTCACGACAGGGCCTCCTCGGAGGCACGGGCCGCCCAGGTCGCGAACCGCTCGCCCTCTTCGCGCTCGGCCTGGAACCGCTTCAGCACCCGCTCGATGTAGTCCGGCAGTTCGTCGGCCGTCACCTTCAGACCGCGCACCTTGCGGCCGAAGCCGGCCTCCAGACCGAGCGCGCCGCCGAGGTGCACCTGGTAGCCCTCGACCTGCTCGCCCTCGTCGTTCAGGACCAGCTGGCCCTTGAGACCGATGTCCGCGACCTGGATACGGGCGCAGGCGTTCGGGCAGCCGTTGAGGTTGATCGTGAGCGGCTCGTCGAACTCCGGCAGTCGGCGCTCCAGTTCGTCGATCAGCGTGGAGCCGCGCTGCTTGGTCTCGACGATGGCGAGCTTGCAGAACTCGATGCCGGTGCAGGCCATGGTGCCGCGCCGGAAGGAGGACGGGCGGGCCGTGAGGTCCAGCGCCTCCAGCTCGTCCACGAGTGAGTCCACCTGGTCCTGCTCGACGTCGAGGATGATCATCTTCTGCTCGACGGTGGTACGCACCCGGCCCGAGCCGTGCGCCTCGGCGAGGTCGGCGATCTTCGTCAGGGTGGAGCCGTCGACGCGGCCGACGCGCGGGGCGAAACCGACGTAGAAGCGGCCGTCCTTCTGGCGGTGGACGCCGATGTGGTCGCGCCACTGCTGCACCGGCTGCTCGGGGGCGGGCCCGTCGATCAGCTTGCGGCCGCCCAGGTACTCGTCCTCAAGCACCTGCCGGAACTTCTCCGGGCCCCAGTCGGCGACCAGGAACTTCAGCCGGGCGCGGTTGCGCAGGCGGCGGTAACCGTAGTCGCGGAAGATCGACACGACGCCCTCGTAGACGTCGGGCACCTCGTCGAGCGGCACCCAGGCGCCGAGCCGCACGCCCAGCTTGGGGTTGGTGGACAGGCCGCCGCCGACCCACACGTCGAAGCCGGGGCCGTGCTCGGGGTGACGGACACCGACGAACGCGATGTCGTTGATCTCGTGCACCACGTCCAGCACCGGCGAGCCGGAGATCGCGGTCTTGAACTTGCGCGGCAGGTTCGAGTACGCCGGGTTGTTCAGTACGCGGCGCTTCATCTCCTCCAGCGCCGGCGTGCCGTCGATGATCTCGTCCTCGGCGATGCCCGCGACGGGGGAGCCGATCATCACGCGCGGGGTGTCACCACAGGCGGTCACCGTGGACAGGCCCACGGCCTCGAGACGGTTCCAGATCTCGGGCACGTCCTCGATCCGGATCCAGTGGTACTGCACGTTCTGCCGGTCGGTGATGTCGGCCGTGCCGCGCGCGAACTCCTGCGACAGCTCGCCGATCACCCGCAGCTGCTGCGTGGTCAGGGCGCCGCCGTCGATGCGCACGCGCAGCATGAAGTAGCGGTCGTCCAGCTCCTCCGGCTCCAGGATCGCGGTCTTGCCGCCGTCGATCCCGGGCTTGCGCTGGGTGTAGAGCCCCCACCAGCGCATGCGTCCGCGCAGGTCACTGGGGTCGATCGAGTCGAATCCCGCCTTGGAGTAGATCGTCTCAATGCGTGTCCGCACATTGAGACCGTCGTCGTCCTTCTTGACCTGTTCGTTGCCGTTGAGCGGGGTGAAGTGACCCGCGGCCCACTGACCCTCGCCGCGGTGACGGCTCACCTTGCGACGGGACGCGGAGGCGGCAGGGTTCTGCGGGGTGGCGGCCATGGTTGATACGTCCTTCGGGACAGGCGGAAAGCGGTCTGACCTGCGCGTCCGAGCGCACGCGGGCATGCGGGCGCGTCGTTGCGCGAGGGGGCGACGGAAGACGGGGAACCGGGGGTGCTGTGTGCTCTCAGCGCATCGGACAGATGGCGCTGGACATGCGGCCGAGGTCGACGTGCCGCCGACTCACCAAGGCGATTCCAGTTCCGGACATGACGGAAGCGTGTCACGGCGATCTGGACACAGTCCAGCTTCGTCCATCATGCGGACACCCTTGTCCCGTAGGGTGAGACAAGGGTGTCGTCGGTCACAAGATGCGTGAAGGGGCTTGTCCGCGCAGGTCAGGCAGGGTAGGCGCCCGGCCAGGGCCCCGGAGTGGGCAGGTCCGGTTCTTCCTCGACCTTGGTGTCGAACAGCGTGAAGCCCCGGCGCTGGTAGTTGGCCATCGCGAACTCGCCGTCCTTGCTGCACGTGTGCAGCCACACCCGCTTGGTCGGCCCCAGCTCCGGCCAGCGCTCCGCCAGGTCCCAGGCGCGCGCGGCGCCGTACGCCAGCAGATGACCGCCGATGCGCCGCCCGCGGAAGGCGGGGATCAGACCGAAGTAGACGATCTCCACGACGCCGTCGTCCTGCGCCTCCAGCTCCACGTATCCCGCGGGCGTCCCCCGGTCGTACGCCACCCATGTCTCGACCCCGGGACGGTCCAGATGCTCCAGCCACCGCGCGTGGCTCCAGCCGAGCCGGTCCGTCCAGAGGATGTCGCCACCGACCGAGGCGTACAGGAAACGGCTGAACTCGGGTGAGGGCACCTCGGCGCGCACGATCCGCACGTCCCCATCCGGCGCGTCGGCCGGCAGGAGATCGGACGGGGACGTCTGCTCGAGGGACCAGGTGGTCACGGGGATGTTGGCCATGGTGGACAGGGAACCATCCCGTCCGCCGCCGTGTCGACGGCGAACGGGGCGGGCGGGGAGGGACGGACGTCGGGGGCGCGCGCCGTGGATGTCAGTGCAGGGTCGCGTCGAGTGTGGTCAGCCGGACGGCGAAGAGCGTGGTGCCGGACTGGGACCACAGCTCGCCGGTGCCCGGGGCGTAGGACAGGGACCGGGGCGGGTCGCTCCAGCACAGGTGGGTGTCGTCGGAGCCGCAGGCCGTGGTGCGGGCCCCGTCCCCGTCCTGGCGCCACAGCATGCCCCGCCCGTCGTCCGCGCTGTCGCCCGCGCGGGCCACGTACCAGCGGGAGCCGTAGGGCAGGACGCCCCGCACCTCGGTCGCCTTCGTCGTGTACACCGCGTCCGGCACGGCCCGGCCGGCCGCGTCGGTGAGCGGCAGCCCGTCGTCGCCGAGCCGGTAGCGCCACAGCCGGGTCGGCCGGTGCTCGCCGGCCGGCACCCGTTCGGACACGGCCAGCGCGGCCCGCGCCCCGCTGCGGTCCAGGCCCAGCCCGGCCGTCCGCGGTGCGCCGCCCACCGGTACATACGAGGCGACGGCCGGCAGCACGAACCGGGCACCGGCCGCCGACCAGCCGCCGGGCAGCCGGCCGACGGCCGCGCTGTCGACGTCCGCCCGCAGAGCGCGGCGCACGTCGAAGGCGTACAGCGCCGAGCGGTCCCGCGGGCCGGCGGTGACCAGCAGCGTGTCGTGGTCCCAGACCATGCCGGAGATCTCCGAGGTCAGGGCGCGGTAGTCGCGGCCGCCGTCCACCGGCAGGGCGAGCAGGGCCCAGCTGTAGGCGAGGTGGCCCGGGTCGCTCGCGTCGACGAACGCCACCTTGGCGAGCGCGTCGCGCGACCAGGCGGAGGCGAGGACCCGGCCGGTGCCGTCCCCGGACACGGCGACGGCGCCGGGGTGCCAGGTCGCGGTGTCGGCGCCGGGGAAGCAGTACGCGCGTGTGGCGGCGGGCGCGATCGGCAGCGCCCGCTTCTCCTCGGCCGAGCAGCCGTCGGCGGAGCGCAGGGTGTGGTCGGCGCCGCGCAGTACCGCGTCGATACCGACCGGTCGCCCCATGGCCGTGGCGAGCCGGTCCAGGGTGCCCCGCGGTACCGGCTCGGCGGTGAGCGCCGGCGCGTCGGCACCGGCCGGGGAGGCGAGCCGCTTCAGCGCGCCCGGGTCGTCGGCGACGGTGGCCTGCGAGGCGCTGATCATGGTGGCCGCGGCGGTCAGCGCGAGAGCGGTCCCGGCCAGGACCGCGCGCAGTGCCGCACCCCGCCTGCGCCGGCGGTGCCGTCCGCGATGCTTCATGCCGTCCTCCCGAGGCGGGCCAACTGCGCCGCGTGATCCTCACGTTGGGCAAGGAGCAGATGGGGTGACCCGTAGGGATGCTACGGCAGCGGGGGCCGCCGCCGGGCGCAGACCACCCAGTTGCCCGAAAAGCCCCCTACGGCACGGCGGACGTGCCGCGTCCGCGCACCACGCCCGGCGCCGTCGAGTGGGGCAGCAGGTCCCGTGGGTCGTCGGGGAGCAGCAGGTCGACCTCGGCGTCTTCGCTGAAACGATACGGTCGGTGGGCGAGGAACCCCCCGAGATACCGCCGTACCCGGGACATCTCGGCCCGCACCGTCACCGTGCGCGCCGGGTCGCCGAACATGTCCCGCGCCAGCTGCGCCGCACTGCGCCCGGTCCGCTGCACCGCCAGCAGGTACAGCAACTCCGCGTGCCGGGGACTCAGTTCGTGGCTCCAGCTGCCGGCGGTCGAGGACACGGTCACCGACCAGCGGCGCGGCTGCGCGAGGTCCAGCACGATCCGGGTCGCGCCCGGCGGCAGCGGCTCGTCGACGGCCCGCACCAACCAGCCGCCCCCCAGTGGCTCCAGCGAACACATACCGAGCGCCGGCAGCCACCGCCGCCCCGCCCGCAGCCCCCGAGGCAGGGCCACCCGCCCGGTGTACGGCATCCCCGTCACGGCGGCCGTCCAGCCGTCACGGTCCACCACCAGTGCCCGGCCGCCCACGCGCGCCAGCACCGGCGCCGCCACCGCCCGCAGCCGCTCCAGCGCGTCCAGGTGCACCTCCCGCAGCCGCGCCTCGGCCAGCTTGGCCACCGAGTCCACCCAGGCCAGCGTGGCCGGATGCATCGTCTCCAGCGGCCCGCTGACGTCGACCACGCCCAGCAGCTTCCCGTCGCGGGGGTCGGTGATCGGCGCGCCCGTACACGTCCAGGAGGTCTGGCTGCGCACGAAGTGCTCGCCGGCGAAGACCTGTACCGGCCGCCGCACCACCGCCGGCGTGCCCACGCCGTTGGTGCCGACGACGTCCTCGCGCCAGTCCGCGCCGAGCTGGAAGCCGAGGCCGTCGGCCTTGCGCAGCACCGGCGCGCAGCCCTCCCGCCACAGCACCCGGCCCTCGGCGTCGGCGACCACCATGATGTGCCGGGCGACGTCCGCCACCGACAGCAGCCCCTGGCGCAGCACCGGCAGCACCTGCTTCAGCGGCGATGCCTCACGGCGCCGGCGCAGCTCCTCCTCGCTCAGCAGATCGGAGCGGAAGTCGTGCTCCGGATCGACCCCGCTGCGCAGCATGCGCCCCCAGGACTCCTCGATCACCGGACGGGGCGCGACCCGCGTCCGCTGCCCCGCGAGCGCGGCCGCGCGCACCTCGCTGAGCACCCGCGCCGCGCGCGCCGCGTCGACGGCGGCGAGGTGCGTCACGTTGATCGGCGAGTTCGCCACTGGGTCCTCCCGGAAAAGGGTCGTGCACACCGGATGTCAACCCCGAACGGGGATCGCTTTCCGGTCTGTTCCGCTGGTCGTGCCGAGCCGGATTCATACTGCCGACCGTTGCGGACGGAGGGACCCAGTCCGGACAAGTTGCAACCCCCTGCAACCCTGGTGGACCGTCACCCGGTTCGTTGAATATTGAGCCACGCCGTCCCCGAGCGGCGTACCTGGCCTTGCGTGGGCCATTGCGCGGGGGTGGTGCCGTGTCGGCGCAGCACCACCCCCGTACGGATCGCTCAGGAAACGGGCCGGGCCCGCTCCACGACCGAGGCCAGGTCCAGCGTGTGCGGCAGCGTCCCGAACGCCGCCCCGGCGTCGTGGCCCAGCCGCCCGGCGCAGAACGCGTCCGCCACCTCCGGCGGCGCGAACCGCACCAGCAGCGACCCTTGCAGAACCAGCGCCAGCCGCTCCGTGACCCGCCGGGCCCGTGCCTCGACGCCCTCCAGGTCGGCCAGTTCCGTCAGCAGGTCCTTGATCGCCGCGTCCAGCCGGTGGTCGGCGCCGCGCGCCTGCCCGACCTCCCGCAGATACGCGTCCAGCGCGGCCGGTTCGCGTCGCAGCGCCCGCAGCACGTCCAGCGCCTGCACATTGCCGGCGCCCTCCCAGACCGAGTTCAGCGGCGACTCGCGCACCAGCCGGGGCAGCCCCGACTCCTCCACGTAGCCGTTGCCGCCCAGGCACTCGGCGGCCTCCACGACCAACGGAGCACACCGCTTCGTCACCCAGTACTTCGCCGCCGGCACCGCGATCCGCAGCAGCGCCCGCGCCTGCTCGGAGTCCTCGTCGCAGGCCGCGGCGAGCCGCAGCGCCAAGGTCGTCGCCGCCTCCGACTCCAGCGCCAGATCGGCCAGAACATTGCGCATCAGCGGCTTGTCGATCAGCTTCCCACCGAACGCCTCCCGCTGGGCGCAGTGGTGGACCGCCTGGGCGACGGCCTGCCGCATCAGCCCCGCGGAACCGAGCGCACAGTCCAGCCGGGTCGCCGCGACCATCCCGATGATGGTCCGCACCCCGCGCCCCTCCTCGCCGACCCGGCGCGCCCAGGTCCCGGCGAACTCCACCTCCGCGGAGGCGTTGGACCGGTTGCCGAGCTTGTCCTTCAGCCGCTGGATCAGGAAAACGTTGCGCGAGCCGTCCGCCAGCACCCGCGGCACCAGGAAGCAGGTCAGCCCCCCGGGCGCCTGCGCCAGCACCAGGAAGGCGTCCGACATCGGCGCGGAGCAGAACCACTTGTGCCCGGTCAGCTCGTACGTCCCGTCCTCGGCGAGCGGCCGCGCGGCCGTCGTGTTCGCCCGGACGTCGCTGCCGCCCTGCTTCTCGGTCATGCCCATCCCGAACAGCACGCCCGCCTTGTCCGCCACCGGCTTGAGCCCCCGGTCGTAGACGGTGGACGTCAGCCGCGGCTCCCACTCGGCGGCCAGCCCCGGGTCGGTGCGCAGCGCGGGCACGGCCGCGTGGGTCATCGACAGCGGGCAGGTGTTACCCGCCTCGACCTGCGTCCACACGACGAACGCGGCCGCCCGCCGCACGTGCCCGCCCGGCCGGTTCCACGCCGAGGTCAGGCCCGCCCCGACGCCCTTGCCGAGCAGCCGGTGCCAGGCCGGGTGGAAGTCGACCTCGTCGATCCGGTTGCCGTAGCGGTCATGGGTGCGCAGCCGGGGCGGGTCGTCGTTGGCCTGTGCGCCCCACTCCTGCACCTGCGCCGACCCCGCCGAGCGGCCCAGCCCGGACAGGTCTCCCAGGGCCTCGTCGTGCAGGCCGGGATCCAGGTGCCGCCGCACCGCGGCCACCAGCGCGCGGTCGGCGGAGAAGACGTCGTACCCGGCCAGCGGCTCCGGCTGGTTGGTCACGGTGTGCGTGCTGCCTGCCATGTACGGCAACCTACCCGCCGGTCGCACGGTCATGACCCGCCCGACACGGGGCCGTGAGCCCCTCGCCCCGGCCCGTCCGGCGCCGGGGCGACCTGCGATGTGAGCGCAGCCTCCCGCGGCGGATACCTTTAGGGCGTGCAGCCAGCAAGTCAGTCACCCGAGCCCCCGCCGAGCCCCTCCGGTCGTCTGCACCGGGCGCGTGCCCTTTACCGGAACGTCTCCAAGCGCCGGACGGCCTGGCTGCTGCTGAAGGACACCGTCAACTCCTGCATCGAGTACCGCATCCTGGGCCTGGCCGCCGAGGCGGCGTTCTTCTCGCTGCTGTCGGTGCCGCCGCTGCTGCTGAGCCTCATCGGCCTGCTCGGCTACGTCGACGCCTGGACCGGCACGGACACCATCACCAGCCTCAGGAACAACCTGCTGGAGGCCTCGCGCACCGTCCTGTCCGACCGGGGCGTGCGGGAGATCGCCCAGCCGATCCTCGACGACGTGCTCAAGGGCGGCCGGCCCGACGTCATCTCCGTCGGCTTCGTGTTCGCCCTGTGGTCGGGCTCGCGCGCGGTGAACGTCTTCATCGACACCATCACCGTCATGTACGGCCTCGACGGCGTGCGCGGCATCGTCAAGACGCGGCTGATGGCGTTCCTGCTGTTCATCGTGGCGCTGCTGATCGGATCGATCGCGCTGCCGCTGATGGTCGCGGGCCCGGACGCGGTGGTGGGGATCCTGCCGTGGTCGACGACGGTGGTCCAAGTCCTGTACTGGCCGGTGGTGATCGTGCTGTCGATCGCCTTCCTGACCACGCTGTACCACGTGTCCGTGCCGGTGCGCTCGCCGTGGATCGAGGACGTGCCCGGCGCGCTCGTCGCCCTGGGGATGTGGGTGCTCGGGAGCTTTCTGCTGCGGATCTACCTCCAGCACACCATCGAGGGCGCGACGATCTACGGCTCGCTGGCGGCGGCGGTCGCCGTGCTGCTGTGGATCGGTGTGTCCGCGTTCGCCGTTCTCGTCGGGGCCGCGGTCAACGCCGCGATCGACCGGGTGTGGCCGGCCGCCGCCACGGCCGCGGCGCGCGCCGCCCAGGAGCGGGCGCGCGAGGCCCAGGTCGCCGACTACGTCGCCCGGGCCACGGCCACCCGCGAGCTCGACCCCGACGACCCCGACATGCCGTCGGAGTTCCCCGAACGCTGGTCCCGCTTCCTTCCTCCGGAGGACGTGACGGGCCGCCTGCGCACCCACGCGAAGAGCACGCACAAGCCGCACGGGCCTCATGGGCCGCACGGGCCGCACGGGCCTCTCGGGTCTCTCGGGGAGGACGGTGGCCCGGCGGAGAAGTGAGACCGCCGGGAGCCGGGCCTGGCCGGTCGGGTGCCGGGGCGTGTGCCGGTGGCGGCCGCGGGCCCTCGAGGGCCGGTCGGGTGCCGGTGCGGGTGCCGGTGTGGCTGCGGGCGCTTGGGAGCCGGTCGCGCGATGCGCCGCGCCCCGCGGGGTCGCCACCGCGCTGTGGGCCTCGGCGCGGTGAGCGGCAGGGGAGACGGAGCGGGGGCCGGAGAGTGCCCTGGGTGAATTGAAGGGCCGATTCCGCGGACGGCCGTCTACGCTGCCCTCCATGGACGCCCTCGCATCCCTCCTGGAGGGGCCCCGCGCCCGTGGCGCGTTCATGATCCGCGCGTGTTTCGACCCGCCCTGGAGCGTGCGGGTCGAGGACCGCGCACCGCTGACGGTGATGCTGGCGGTGCACGGCGATACCTGGATCGTGCCGGACACGGGGGAGCGGGTCCGGCTGCGGGCCGGTGACCTCGCCATCGCACGCGGCCCCGACGCCTACGTCTGCGCCGACGACCCGGCGACCGAACCACAGGCCGTCATCCTGCCCGGCGGCCACTGCACCTATCCCGACGGCCGCGCCCTGAACGGCTCCATGGACCTCGGCGTACGCAGCTGGGGCACCCGGCTCGACGGCGCGACGGTGCTGCTCATCGGCACGTATCCGCTGCAGGGCGAGGTCTCCGGCCGTCTGCTGGACGCCCTGCCGCCGCTGCTGACGCTGACCGTCGACGAGTGGCCGTGCCCGCTCACGCCGATCCTGACGGACGAGATCGTGCGCGACGAACCCGGCCAGGAGGTCGTCCTCGACCGCCTCCTGGACCTGCTGGTCATCGCCGCGCTGCGGGCGTGGTTCGCCCGCCCGGCGGCCGAGGCCCCCGCCTGGTACCGGGCACTCGCCGACCCCGTCGTCGGCCGCGCGCTGCGGTTTCTCCAGGACGACCCGGCGCACCCCTGGACGGTGGCCGCGCTCGCCGCCAAGACCGGCGTCTCCCGTGCGGCCCTGGCCCGCCGCTTCACCGCACTCGTCGGCGAGTCCCCGATGGCCCACCTCACGGCCTGGCGCCTGGCCCTCGCCGCCGACCGCCTCCGCGACACGGACGACACCCTCGCCGCGATCGCCCATCACGTCGGCTACGGCAGCGCCTTCGCCCTCTCCACGGCCTTCAAACGCGGGTACGGCATGAGCCCACAGCAGTACCGCACGGGAGAGCCGTAGCGAGGCCGCGCCACCCGCCGCCCACCGAAGGCGTACGCCACCGCCTCCGCCCGCGGCCGTGTCGTCGGCCCCGCGGCGGAACGGCACCCGCAGCCCCGGCCGGCCGTGTCGCCCCCCCCCCGGCCGACCCGCGGCGCAACGGCACCGACGGCGGGGCCGCGCGTCCGCGCGCTGCGTCCGTGCAGGAGGCGCCGGTGCCACTCCCAGGCCGCCCGCCCGGCGGTGACGATCGGGCCGGGGGCCGTCCTTACCGTCTCGGCGCCCCTGCGGGGTCGGCGGCCCAGGCGCCGACCGGCACCGCCCGGGCCCGGGGCGCGCGTAGCCTGGCGGTGTGTACGCGGAGCGGGTGTCGCTGGTGCCCGGGGCCGTCGCGTGGACGAACCGTCCGTCGGCGCCGGATGGCGGGGTGCTGCCCGTGCTGCCCGACGGGTGCATGGACCTGATGTGGAGCGAAGGGCGGCTGATCGTCGCCGGGCCCGACACCCGCGCGTACGTCCCGGCGGGGCCGCCCGCCCCGTACGTCGGCGTGCGCTTCTTCCCCGGCACCGCCCCGGCCCTGCTCGGCGTCCCCGCGCACGCACTGCGCGACCGGCGCGTGGACCTGGCCGACCTGTGGCCCGCCGCCACGGTACGGCGGCTGGCCGCCCGCGTCGCCGCCGCGGCCGACCCCACGCGGGCCCTGGAGGAGACCGCGCTGCGGCGCGCGGCCGACAGCGTGCCCCCCGACCCGCTGCTGCGGCACCTGGTCGACGCGCTGGGCGCGGGCCGCCCCGTCGGCGCCACGGCCGACGAACTCGGCCTGAGTGCCCGCCAGTTGCACCGCCGCTCACTGACCGCGTTCGGCTACGGCCCGAAGACCCTCGCCCGCGTCCTGCGCCTCCAGCGCGCCCTCGCCCTGGCCCGCTCCGGCGTCCCCTACGCCGAGACCGCGACCCGCGCCGGATACGCCGACCAGGCCCACCTCGCCCGTGACGTACGGGAGCTGGCCGGTATGCCGCTCGGTGCGCTGCTGCGCGGCTCAGCCCTGGGCTAGCGGTGCGAACAGGTCGACGCCGGTGCCGTCCGGATCGTGCAGCACGGCGTACCGCTGCCCCCAGAACGCGTCCCACGGTTTCAGCTCGCCGTGGTACCCGGCGCCCACCATCTCCTCGTACACCGTGTCGACCTCCTCCGGGCCCGCGCAGCGCAGTGCGAGACCCGCTCGGTAGCCGCCCGCCGGCGGTCGCCACCCGGGGTGGAAGGAGCGCACGGTGTCCTCGGTGTCCAGCAGCAGCCGCAGCCCGCCGGGCAACTCGGCCTCGGTGTGCGGCTCGCGCTCGGCCCCCTCGGGGAACGCGAACCCGAGCCGCCGGTAGAAGGTGACGGAGGCGGCCATGTCGGAGACCACCAGGCCGATGGCATCGAATCGTGGAGTCATACGGCCACCGTAGGGACGGGGGCGGTCGCCGGTCTTGAAGGAATCGGACGCGTCTCAGCCGAAGGTCACCGGGCCGTTCGGGGTCGCCACCGTGAACGACATTCCCAGTGGGCCCCCGGTGAGATCGAGGTCGGTGTCCAGCGCGGCCAGCAGGGGCCGCAGGCGCTCCGGGGCGGGCGCCGTCGCCGACAGACGCAGCAGCGGGGTGACGGGCAGCCCCGAGTCACTCGGGTGGGCGGCCGTGCCCCAGTCGATGAGGAACGGCACCAGCCCGGAGGCATGCGTGTCGGGGCCGTCGGTCAGCCGCCAGCTCAGCACCGTGCCGTCCGGCCGGCGCCGGCTCATCGGCTGCGGCGGCCCGGGGTCGTAGCCGCGGGCCCGCGCGTTCGCCACCGCAGCGTCCAGGTCCGGCGGCGCGATCGCCCAGGTGACCGTCCGCGGTGCGGCGAGCCGGTCGACGCCGAAGGGACGCGGCCCGGTGTACCCGGCCTGCTCCGGGTCCGGCCCGATGATCTCGAGGTAACCGCGGCCGCCCAGCCCCACCAGGCAGTTCCGTGTGCCGAGCCCCACGTGCGCCCCGCCCGGCGCGGGCGCGACACCGGTACGCCGGGTGAACTCGGCCACCGTGGCGTCCAGTTCGGGCGTCGCGAGGACGAGGTGGTCCAGGAAGGCGGGAATCGCGGTCATCGCGCCCGAGCGTACGCGAGACCACCCCGGGCCGGGGCGGTTGCGCTGTTCCGCCGCCTCGCAGCCGGCCACCGCCCGAGTGGTGACGCGCCGCGAGCGCCTGGCACCCGTCGGTCCTCCCGTCGCGGGGTTGCACGGGGGGAGCCTGACACCCGTCGGCCCGTGCGGCGCGCGGGGCGAGCGCTGACACCCGTCGGCCCGTGCGGTGCGCGGGGCGAGCCCTGACGCCGTCGGTCCTCGCGTTGCGGGGTCGCCGCGCTGTTGTTCCACTGGAGAGCGGCCGGCCCCGGCCCGTGTGCGCGTGCGCCGACGGACCTCGCCCCGCCGTGGCTCCTGCCCGCCCTTTTCCCTGCCCCCTCCACGTTCCGGACGGCGATCATGACGATGTCCCCCTTCGGTGCCTCCTTCGGCGGCCAGGACCCCTTCTCGGAGATCCTCAACCGGTTCTTCGGGATGTCCCCGGGTGCCTCCCCGCCGCAGGTGCAGCGGGTGCCGATCGGGCGGCTGCTGACCGATTCCGCGCAGGACCTGATCCACCGCGCGACCCGCAAGGCCGCCGAGGACGGCAGCGCCGACCTGGACACCGAGCACCTGTTGTGGGCCTGCACCCAGGTCGAACCGGCCCGCGGCCTGCTCACCCAGGCCGGCCTCGACCCGGACGGCCTGGCCGAGAAGATCGCCGCCGTGCTGCCCGGCGAGAGCGGCACCCCCTCGGCGCAGCCCGGCCTCACCCCGGCCGCCAAACGGGTGCTGCTGCGCGCCCACGCCCGCTCCCAGGCGACCGGCGTGTCGTACATCGGTCCGGAGCACATCCTCGGCGCGCTGCTGGACTCGCCGGACTCGGCGGCGGCCAAGCTGCTCACCGGCTCCGGCATGGAACTCGACGGGCTGCGCCGGGCCGCCGAGAGCGCCGCACGCCCGGAGCGGGCCGAAGCCCGCCCGGCGAGCACGACCCCCACCCTCGACGAGTACGGCCGGGACCTCACCGAGGAGGCCAAGGCGGGCAGGCTCGACCCGGTGGTGGGCCGCGCCGAGGAGATCGAGCAGACCGTGGAGATCCTCTCCCGCCGCTCGAAGAACAACCCGGTTCTCATCGGCGAGCCCGGCGTCGGCAAGACCGCGATCGTGGAGGGCCTCGCGCAGCGCATCGTCGCCGGGGACGTGCCGCAGACGCTCAAGGACAAGCGGGTCGTCGGACTCGACCTGACCGGGCTGATCGCGGGCGCCCAGTACCGGGGGCAGTTCGAGGAGCGGCTGAAGAACGTCATCGACGAGGTCAAGGGCGCCGCCGAGTCGACGATCCTGTTCGTCGACGAGCTGCACACCGTCGTCGGCGCCGGCGCCACCGGCGAGGGCTCGATGGACGCCGGGAACATCCTCAAGCCCGCCCTCGCCCGCGGTGAGCTGCACGTGGTGGGCGCGACCACGCTGGACGAGTACCGGCGCTACGTGGAGAAGGACGCCGCGCTGGAGCGCCGCTTCCAGCCGGTGATGGTGCCCGAGCCGAGCGTCGAGGAGACCGTGCAGATCCTGGAGGGTCTGCGCGACTCCTACGAGGCCCACCACCAGGTCCGCTACACCGACGACGCGCTCGCCGCCGCGGCCGCGCTGTCCGACCGGTACGTCAGCGACCGCTTCCTGCCCGACAAGGCGATCGACCTGCTCGACCAGGCCGGTGCGCGGGTGCGGCTGCGCTCGCTGGGCAAGTCCACCGAGGTCGTCGAGCGCGAGGACCGGCTGGCCAAGCTGAACCGGGAGAAGGACCAGGCCGTCGCCGCCGAGGACTTCGAGAAGGCCGCCGAACTCAAGGACGCCATCGCCGAGGTGGAGGCCGAGATCGCCGGCGTGGTGGAACGCCGCGAGGGCGTCATGGAGGTCACCGCCGCCGACATCGCCGAGGTCCTCTCCCGGCGCACCGGCATCCCGGTGGCCCAGCTGACGGAGACGGAGAAGGAGCGCCTGCTGAAACTGGAGGACGCCCTGCACTCCCGGGTCGTCGGCCAGGACGAGGCGGTCACCGCGATCGCCCAGGCGGTACGCCGCAACCGGGCCGGCATGGGCGACCCGAACCGGCCCGTCGGCTCCTTCCTCTTCCTCGGCCCGACCGGCGTGGGCAAGACCGAACTGGCCAAGGCGCTCGCCGAGTTGCTCTTCGGCGACGAGAACCGGCTGGTGCGGTTCGACATGAGCGAGTTCCAGGAGAAGCACACCGTCTCCCGGCTGGTGGGCGCCCCGCCCGGATACGTCGGCCACGAGGAGGCCGGCCAGCTCACCGAGAAGGTGCGCCGCCAGCCGTACAGCGTGCTGCTGTTCGACGAGGTGGAGAAGGCCCACCCGGACGTGTTCAACACGCTGCTGCAGGTCCTCGACGACGGGCGGCTCACCGACGCCCAGGGCCGCACGGTCGACTTCCGCAACACCGTCGTCGTGATGACGTCCAACATCGGCGCCCAGCGCATCCTCGCCCATCACGGCGACGTCGGCGCCATCAAGGACGAGCTGATGCAGGACCTGCGCGGCCGGTTCCTGCCGGAGTTCCTCAACCGCATCGACGACATCGTCGTCTTCCACGCCCTCACCGAGGCCGACCTGGACCGGATCGTGGAACTGCTGCTGGACGCCAGCCGGCGCCGGGTGCGCGCCCAGGGCCTGGACCTGGAGGTCACCGAGGCGGCGAAGAAGCTGCTCGTCGCGCACGGCCACCAGCCGGAGTTCGGCGCCCGCCCGCTGCGCCGCACCATCCAGGCCGAACTCGACAACCGCATCGCCTCGCTGCTGCTGGCCGACGAGGCCGACCCCGGAGACAGAATCGTCGCCGACGTCGTGAACGACGCCCTGGTGTGCCGGGTCGAGCGTCCCGCGCAGGCGGCGCCGGGGGGCGGGGGCGCCGCGGTGGCCGCCCCTTGAGGGCCGGCCACCGCCGGTGCCGGTGCTCTCAGACCAGGACGTTCTTGTAGAAGAGGTTGGAGCGGCGGTCTCCCGCGACGCCCGAGGCGAAGCCGAGGAAGAGACGGACCTCGCCTGCGGCCGTCCGGTAGATCGCCAGGCCCTCCGGTTCGCGGAAGTCCAGGGTGGAGCCGGCCTTCGTCAGCACCGGGCCCTGTGCGATGGCGCCGGTGTTCATGTCGATGGCGGTGACCTCGGAGTTGACGATCCAGTCGCCGGCGGCGTCCTTGCCGGTGACGTCGTAGCTGTCGCCGGTCAGCACGTACAGGTACTGGCCGTACGCCGTGTAGCCCTGGAACGTGGGCGACAACGTGGGCAGCGAGGGCTGCTTGAAGTCGGCGAGCGGGCTGCCGAAGTCGCCGTTCGTGGCGGCGTCGAGGTCGTAGGCGGCTATGTGCTTGCCGTCGCTGAGCTGGTAACGGACGATCAGGCGGTTGTTCACCGGGTCGATGGAGCAGGTGTGCTGGGTGGCCGCCGCGACCGGGGTGTACTTGGTGATCGCGGACGACGTGTGGGACAGCGTCGTGCCGCTGGTGAACTTGAAACGGGCGAGCCGCTGTCCGTAGCCGCCCGAGGCGTCCACCTCCGTCCACAGGTAGGTGGAGCTGCCCACGCCTTGCGCGCCGAAGGCGACACCGTGCCCGAACCCGGTCAGGTGCATGTGACCGACGTAGGCGCCCGTGAAGTCGAGCTGCGTGACGCACAGGTCGCCGGCCGTGTCCGCCGATCCGTCGAGCCGCTGGGCCACGAACAGGCGCCGGTTGACGTTGTCGAACGCGAAGCCCTGCTGGACCGTCGCGTCGTGCAGCGCCTTGCCGCGGTACAGGTCGTAGGACGCCTGGGTCAGGTCGAACCGCTGCGAGGCGGGCACGGCCGCGGACGCGGGGGCGGCGGCCGCGCCGATGCCGAGAACGGCAAGGCCAAGGCCGGAACCTGCGCGCAGTACGGAGCGGCGGCTCCAGTCGGCGGTGCGGTACATGTGTCTCCTTCTGAAAGGTACAGGTCAAGGCGGTGAACCTTAGAGCACGTCACATCGGCGGTGCACCCGGCCCTTCAGTGACGTTTCTCCGGTGAACCGGTTCCGCCATTGGGGTGAGTAAAGCGCTTCCAACAAGGCGGTCGTCACTCGGTATAGAGATCCTTTTGTCTTGGTAAAGGGCGTCCGTGGTCCCCCGCGGCCGCCCTTCGGGCGCAATGTGTTCAACCCCATCCAAGGAGCTGAACGTTGACTTACGGGAACAAGCTGCGCGAGCAGATCGCCGCACCCGGGACGACCCCGCTGATCGGCGTGTACGACATGTACTCCGCCTCGATCGCCGCCCGGCACTACGACGGGATGTTCGTCTCCGGGTTCGGCTTCGCCGCGTCCTACTACGGCCTGCCCGACATCGGCTTCATCGCGTGGCCCGACATGGTGGCGTTCGTGCAGCGGCTGCGGGGCGCCTTCCCGCACCATCACCTGCTCGTCGACATCGACGACGGCTACGTCGACCCCGAGGTCGCCTGCCACGTCGTCGAGGGTCTCGAGCGCATCGGTGCCTCCGGGGTCATCCTGGAGGACCAGAAGCGGCCCCGCCGCTGCGGTCACGCCGACGGCAAGCAGGTGCTGCCGCTGGACGAGTACCTCGACAAGCTGGAACAGGTGCTCAAGACGCGCCGCGACCTGGTCGTGGTGGCCCGCACCGACGCCACCGACGAGGACGACATCCTGCACCGCGCCGAGCGGCTCGCCGCCACCGACGCCGACGTGGTCCTCGTCGACGGGGTGCGCAGCGTGGAGTGGATCCGCCGCATCCGCGAGGTGGTCGGCGGCAAGCCGCTGCTGTTCAACCAGATCGCCGGCGGCAAGTCGCCCCGGCTGTCCCTGAGCGAGCTGTCCGGCCTGGGCGTCGACGTCGCCATCTACAGCACGCCGTGTCTGTTCGCCGCGCACGAGGCGATCGACTCCGCGCTCGCCGGGCTCAGGGAGGCCGACGGCCGGCTGCCCGAGGTCGACGCCGCGAGCGGTGTCGGCGTCAAAGCCGCCACCCGGCTGCTGGAACGCAACATCGCCCGACTGCGTACGGCATCCACGGCCGAGCAGGAGGCCGTCGCCGAGGCGGAGGCCGCGGTCGCGCAGGCCGAGGCCGAGGGCGTCCCGGCGTGACCGGCGCCCGCCCGGCCGCCGGGCGGCTGCGTACGGCCGCGGCCGTCGCGGCGGCGCTGCTCGGCGCCTCGGCGGTCCCCGCAGCGGCGCACGGCAGCCTGATCACCGTGATCGACAACTCCCAGGCGGACTCCGTCCTGGAAGTGGACCGCACCGCGAACCTCCAGACCGGCAGCGGCACCGCGGGCAGCGATCACGACGGCAGCGCCGTGGATCTGATGCAGGCCCTCGTCGCCGCGACCGGCAGGCACTGAAATCCGGGAACACGGGCCGGCGCCGGAACCCACCGGCGCCGGCCCGCCCGCGATCCGGCCGCACGCACGGAACACCCGGCGTGCCGCGCAACGCCGCGTGCTACGCGGCCCGTCGGCGGTCACACACGCAACGCCGCGCGTTCCGCGGTCTGCCGACGCTCACGCGACGTTGAGCCGTGCCCCGGCCACGGACCCACGACCCGCACCCCACCCGCGCATCAGTGACCCGCGCTCCCGTCACGTCCGCTGCCCCCGGCACCGGCGCCGGGCCGTTCACATGTCCTTCGGGGGCGCCGTGCTCGCGCGCCGTATGAGCCGCGTCGACAGTTCCGTGCGGGTGCTGTCCGGGTGGTCGCCGTCCATCATCCGTACCAGCAGTCCGAGCGCCGTCGCCGCCATCTCCGCCAGCGGCTGCCGCACCGTCGTCAGTGCCGGAGCGCTCCAGCGGGCCTCGGGGGCGTCGTCGAAGCCGATGACGCTGACGTCGTCCGGCACGCTCAACCCCCGCTCGGCGAGGGCCTCGCAGACTCCGAGCGCCATCCGGTCGGAGCACACGAAGACGGCCGTGGGCGGCTCGGGCAACGCCAGCAGTTCCCGCACCCGGCGCCGAGCCGCCGCCCCGTCGGCACCGGCGTGGCGCACGTACTCGGGGCGGTGCCGCACCCCCGCCGCCGACAGCGCCGAGCGGTAACCGGCCACCCGCGCGCCGCTCGCCGTCGTCTGCCGCTGCCCGGCGATCACGGCGATCCGCTCATGGCCGAGCCCCAGCAGATGCTCGGTCGCCGTCACGCCGCCCTGCCAGTTGGCCGCGCCCACCGACACCACGCCCGGCCGTGGCTCCATCGCCGGGTCGATCATCACGAACGGGACACGGCGCCGCTCCAGCCACGCCTGCTGCGGTTCCGTCAGCTCCGCCAGGTGGAACAGCACTCCGGCCGTACCGCGCGCACCGAGCCTGTCGAGCCAGCCGCGCCGCGGCCGGCCGCCGTCCGCGCCGGCCGGTTCAGCGGAGACGACGACGTCCAGGCCGGCGCCGTGGGCCGCGCGCTCCACGCCGTGCAGGACGGCACCGGACCCGGATGCGTCCAGCGAGTGCACCACCAGATCGACCAGCCGCGGCGGCCGTACGGCGTCGAACCGGGGTCTGCGGACGTAGCCGAGCCGGTCCAGCGCCTCGGTGACCCGGCGCCGGGTCTCCGGTGCCACGTCCTGCCGGCCGTTGACCACCTTGGACACCGTCGGCACCGACACGCCGGCCTCCCGGGCGACGACGGCCAGGGTCGGCCCGGCCGCCACGCTCGTACTCCCCGTACGGACCATCGGGAACCACCTCTCCGGCCCGCCCGAGGGCCATGGAAGTCCGGCCTGCCTGTCCCGGTGCCGTACCGAAAACCTTCGACACGGCACCGACCCGCAGAAAGCGCTTGCTATCCTAGGGTGGCGGCCGCGCGACGTGAAGATGCCGTGAGCCGCCGACCCGCGCGGGCCGCCTCTTTCGAAAGGCCGCGTACGCCGAACAGCCCAATGCCGCCCTCCAGCACCGGAATACCGGGCGCGGCTGTGGTGCTCTGGTGAGACCGGAGCACGAACGCGGCGAAGGGCTGGTGGGCGTATGACGGCGGACCGGACGGACCCGGTGGTCGCGACCCCCCACGGGCGGATACGCGGCCGGTACGAGCACGGCATCGCCGTCTTCCGCGGCATCCCGTACGCGGCGCCCCCGTTCGGGCCCCGCCGCTTCCGGCCGCCCGCGCCGCCCGAGCGGTGGGACGGCGTGCGGGACGCAGGCGCCTTCGGGCCGACCCCTCCTAAACCGCCGTACTCGGAGGCCTTCGAAAAGTACCTGTCCGACCCCGTCGTGCCGGGTGAGGACTGCCTCAACCTCAACGTCTGGACCCCCGACCCGGACCCCGCGGCCCGGCTGCCGGTGCTCGTGTGGTTCCACGGCGGCGCCCTGACCCGCGGCTCCTCGGGCGTGCCCGTCTACGACGGACGCCCCTTCGCCCGCGACGGCGTGGTGCTCGTGTCGGTGAACTACCGGCTGGGTGTGGAGGGCTACGGCCTGTTCCCGGACACCCCCGCCAACCCGGGCCTGCGCGACCAGCTCGCCGCCCTGAACTGGGTGCACGAGGCGATCGCGGCGTTCGGCGGCGACCCCGCACACGTCACCCTGGCCGGCCAGTCCGCCGGGGCCATCAGCATGGGCGCGCTGATCGCCGCCCCGCAGGCCCAGGGCCTGTTCCGGCGGGCGGTGCTGCAGAGCGGACCACCCGAGTCCGCCGACCGGGACAAGGTGCGGCGCATGGTGCGCCGGATGGCGGCCCGGCTGAAGGTGCCCGCCACCGCCGAGGCGTTCGCCGCAGTCGATCCCGAACTGCTGCTGCGCACACAGGCCGAGGTCGGGCGGCTGAGCAGCCCGGTGCTGGGCGGCCCGTCGTTCGGGATAGTCGTCGACGGTGAGCTGGTGCCCCGCGACCCGCTGCAGGCCCTGATCGACGGTGACGCCGCCTCCGGCGCCGAGCTGCTCATGGGCTGGACCCGTGACGAGTACCGGCTGTGGCTGGTCCCCGGCGGTCTCGTCGAACGCGTCGACCGGCTCGGCCCGGTCGCCCTCGCCGGGGCCATGGCCCGCTGTGACTGCGGTCACGAGGTCGTCCGCGGCTACCGTGCCCTGCACCCCGAGGCCGGTCCCGCGGAGATCGTCGGCCAGCTCGTCACCGACCACCTGCTGCGCATCCCGCTGCACCGCCTGGCCGACGCCCGCCCCGGCTCGTCGTACGTCTACGAGTTCGCCTGGCCGTCGCTGCTGCCCGGCCTCGGTGCCTGCCACGCCCTGGAACTGGGCTTCGTCTTCGACACCGGCGACGTCCCCGAGTCGGCGAAACTGGCCGGTGAGGGCGGGCCGCAGGAGCTGGCCGACCAGATGCACCGCGCCTGGGTGCGCTTCGTCACCGACGGCGACCCCGGCTGGGAGCCGTGGGACCTCTCGCATCCGGTGCGGATCTTCGGCGACCTGGCGCAAGCGCGCGAGGAGGGCCGCCCGGACGCCCTGCGCGACCCGTACACCGCCCACGGTCCGCGCGACCGGGAACTCGCCCTGTGGCGCCTGGACGCCGCCGCCCAGGCGGCCGCGGCCGTCGCCGGGACACCCCCGCCGGCCGGCCCGGCCACCCGGACCGTGGAACTGCGCTCCGCCGTCCGCCGTCTGCGCCGCTCGTCGGCCCTGCGGCGCCGCTGAAGCAGCCCCGGCCCGGGCGGGCGACGCTCCGGACCGGGGCCCGTCACCGCGCGAGCGTGCGGGCGATCGCCCCGATCGCCTCCGGACCGACCCGGCAGCAGCCGCCGATCAGGCGGGCGCCCGACTCCCGCCAGCCTCGCACCAGTTCGGGCGCGAAGGTGGAGCGGCCGTCCCAGGCGCGCGCCTCGGCGTCCCACCGCTCCCCACTGTTGGGGTAGACCACGACCGGCTTGCCGGTGACCCGCGCCGCGGTGGCGACGGCGGCGGCCACGTCCTGCGGGGCGCAGCAGTTGACGCCGACCGCGATCACCTCCTCCACACCGGCGGCGAGCGCGAAGGCGTCCTCGAGCGGTTGCCCGGCCCGGGTGCGGTCCCCGTCGACCGTGTACGACAGCCAGGCCGGCACCCCGAGTCCCCGCACCGCCCGCAGCAGCGCCGCGGCCTCGTCGGTGTCGGGGACCGTCTCCAGCGCGAACACGTCCGGCCCGGCCGCCGCCAACGCCTCCAGCCGGGGCCGGTGGAACCGCTCCAGCTCCGCCACCGTGAGCCCGTAGCGCCCCCGGTACTCGGAACCGTCGGCGAGCATCGCCCCGTACGGGCCGACGGACGCGGCCACCCACAGCGGCCGGGTCACCCCCTTGCCGCGGGCCCGCGCCCGCGCCCGGCGGGCCAGTTCCACGCTCAGTCCGATCAGTCGGGCGGCCTCCGCCCGGCCGATCCCGCGCCCCGCGAAGCCCTCGAACGTGGCCTGGTAGCTCGCGGTGATCGACACGTCGGCACCCGCCTCGAAGTAGGCGAGGTGCGCCTCGGTGATCGCCTCCGGCAGCTCGGCGAGCAGCCGCGCCGACCACAGCTCGTCGCTCAGGTCGTGCCCGGCTGCCTCCAGCTGGTTGGACATCCCGCCGTCGAGGACGACCGTCCCGGTGGCGAGGGCGTCGGCGAGAGGGGGAGGGGTGTCGCTCGTCATGACCCGACGCTAACCCGCCGGCCTCCTCGCGGGACACCGCGCGGCCCTCAGGCCAGCAGGTCGATCGCGTCGACCGCCGTGCCCGCGCTGAGGAAACCCGTCGTCCCCGAGCCGCTGACGACGTCGATCCGCAGCACGTTGTACTGGGCGGGGTCCGTGCGCCAGGCGCTCGCCGGGACGCTGTAGGCGAAGGTGTGGTTGTTGCCCCGGTAGGAACCCACGGTCAGCGACCGGGTGCCCGGCTGGGCGGGCGGCGAGGGGACGGCCGAGGTCCACAGGTCGTTGACCGTGACCTGGGGGCGGCCGCCCGCGTAGGCCGTCGTCACGCCGATGCGCAGGGTGTGCGCGGAGGCGGCCTGTGCGGCGGTCAGCCTGAAGTACACCAGCAGACCGCTGTTGACGTCCTTCCACAGGTAGCAGGGGAAGGCCGCGGCCTCCCCGCCGCCGCCGACCACCACGTTGCCGGTCCAGGGAGCGGCCCGCACGTCCGACGGATGCGTGTACGTCATCAGGTCGGCGTTCTTGAAACCGCTCGGCGTGCCGGTCCACTCGCCGATCCGCCAGATCGCGCTCGCGGCGGCCGGGTCGTTGCCGGCCGGGATCGTGAGCGTGTTCAGCGTGGTCGTGGCCCCGGCGCTCACCGTCACCCGCGTACTGAGCACGGCCAGTTCGCTCTTGTACACGGTCAGCGTGTACGTCCCCGGCAGCACCCCGCCGAGGGAGAACCAGCCGTCCGAGGCGCGCGCCGGACCCCAGTACTGCGCCTCGGCGTTGGCCAGCCCCACCGTGTACGGGTACGCCGGGTCCCGGCCGGCGATGCCCACGCCCGCCACCCGGCCCCGGCCGCTCGCCGGGACGTGTCCGGCGATGCCGAGCGCGTCGGCCCAGGGGGTGGTGAGCGTGCCCGGGAAGAGGGACGGGGAGGGAGTGCCGCCGTCGGTGAAGGTGATGAGGTAGGGCCCTTGCAGGCCGAAGCGCTGGGCCTCCGTCTGGTTCTCGCCGTAGTACAGGATCTCGTACAGGCCGCCGCCGTCCGCGCTCTGGTGGCGCAGCAACGAGCGGTAGAAGGGGCCGCCGGACGCCTTCTCGTGGTTGCTGCGCACGATCCACAGGCCGACGTTCCCGCTCGTCCAGCCGACGCAGGCGTAGTCCATGACGCGCAGCCCGGAGTAGTGCTTGGAGCGGGTCTGGCCGTCGGCCTTGCGGAACACGTCCTGGGCCTCGGCGGTGGCCGGCGCGTACGTGTAGGAGTCGGGCTCGTCGTTGAGGAACAGCCCCGCCTTGACGCGCAGGATGTACCGGGTCGCGGTGACCGAGTCGTCGGCCTTGTTCGTCCACAGGTACACGGTGTTCTCGCCGCTGCGCGCCGCGTAGTAGTGCCTGAGCGTGCCGTACGCGACGCAGATCAGGATCGTCGCGCCGGACTGCCGGACGGTCACCGTCGAGCTGCCGAGGCCGGACTCCACATGGGAGTTCTTGCCGCCGTAGCCCTGGTACTCGATGCCCCGGTGGACCAGCGAGGTGAGATCGCCGTTGGTCTTGCCGACCTTGAAGACGAGCTGCGCGCCGGTGTCGACCACGTAGTGCGTGCCGTCGTCGCTCCAGCCGAAACCGGCGGCCGACGCGGAGCCGGCCAGCGGGCCGGTGAGCGCGGCCGCGCCGGCGGCGGCCGCCGAGCCGAGGACGAGGGCACGGCGTCCGACCGCTCTGTTCCCGGATCCGGGCATGGGGATGCCTCCTTGGCATGGGGGGTGGGACGCGGGCGAGAGGCAGCGTGACAGTTGAATCGATTTCACGAAAGGGCTTGTGTTCGTATGGAGTCGAGAAAGTCGAAAACTGCGGTGGCAGGGCTAGAAAGCGCTTGTTCGAAGCGGTACGTTCTGCGGTCGGTCGAGGCCGAACCGATGAACGGAGTCGCGCATGAGACGTTTCAACGCCGCCGCGCTGGTGGCGGCCGCCCTGGGGGCCGCGCTGACCGGGACCCCCGCCCACGCGGCGCCGGACCGGACGCCCGCTCCCGCCCACGAGACGCCGCGAGAGGCACACTGCACGGCCACCGCCTGCCACTTCGACGTCCCGCCCGGCACCTACGACGTCCAGGTGCTCCTCGGCGGGGACACCGCCTCCCGCACCGCCCTGACCGGCGAGACACGCCGCGCCCTGCTCCCGGAGACCGCCGTCCCGGCCGGTGAGCGCGTCGCCCGCAGCTTCACGGTGAACGTGCGCACCCCGGAGGGCGAGCCCACCGGGCCCGACGGCAGCCCCGGCCTGGACCTGGCCGTCGGCGGCGCCGCCCCCGCCCTCGCCGGCGTCCGGGTCACCCCGGCCCGGCACACCCGACAGCTCCTCCTCATCGGCGACTCGACGGTCTGCGACCAGCCCGGCGCTCCCTACTCCGGCTGGGGCCAGCAACTGCCGCAGTACCTGCGCAGGGGACTGTCGGTCGCCAACCATGCCGACTCCGGCGAAAGCACGGTGACGTATCTGCAGAACCCGCGGTTGTGGGCCACCGTCCGCCCGTTGATCCGCCCCGGCGACCTGGTCCTGATCCAGCTCGCCCACAACGACAAGACGACCGACGAGGGCACCTACCGCGCCAACCTCGAGACGCTGGTGGCGGGCGTGCGCGAGCAGGGCGGCGAGCCGGTGCTCGTGACCCCGATCGTGCGCCGCTGGTTCAACCCCGACGGCACTTTGGACAACAACACCGCGCTGCTCGTCAACGGCCTCGGCGTCGACCACCCGGCGGTCGTCCACTCCGTCGCCGCCGCGCAAGGCGTGCCGCTCGTCGACCTCACCGCCAGGACCAAGGCGCTGGTGGAGTCGCTGGGCGTGGAGGGCTCCAAGGAGCTGTACCTGTACAACGAGAAGCGGGACAACACTCATACCTCCGTGCACGGCGCCACCGTGTACGCGGGTCTGGTCAGGGACGAGCTGGTCGCCCGGCACCTGATCCCGGCGGGGCTGGTGCGGACGGACCCGGAGGGCGCGAGCGGCTCAGGGGCATGACCCTCTCCCGCCCCGCGGCCGCGTCCTGCGCACCCGGGGCAGGGGTTATCGCGTTGTCCGTGCGCTCGCCCTCCCCGACAATCGCGCTGTGACCTCCGCCATCCACCACACCACGATCGACTCCACCGACGCCTACCGGCTCGCCCTCTTCTGGTCCGAGGTGCTGGGTCTGCCCGTGCACGAGGACGACAAGCCGGGGGACCCCGAGGTGCTCATCGAGGGCGCCGGCCTGCTGTTCGTCACCGTGCCGGAAGCGAAGACGCTCAAGAACCGGCTGCACTTCGACCTCCAGCCGCAGGACCGCACCCGCGAGGAGGAGGTCGAGCGGCTGCTCGCCCTCGGCGCCACCCTCGTCGCCGACCGCCGCAACCCGGACGGCACCGGGTGGGCCGTCCTCGCCGACCTCGAGGGCAACGAATTCTGCGTGGAGCGCAGTGCCGCGGAGCGCGCCGCGAGCGGCTGAGCGGCCGGCTCGCGTGGAAGCCCGGGACACTTCGGCCGGCGCCGAAGCGTCCCGCGCCTAGCGTGCCGGTATGAACCGACGCACCGACCGCACCGACCGCACCCCCGCCCAGGCCGTCACCGGCATGGTCGACCACGTGCTCGCTCTCGCCGCCGGCTGGACCGCCTGGGACGGTACGCCCGCGCATGCCGACGGCCGGGTGTACACCCCGCACAAGGCGATCCGCCGGGTCGCCGACCATCTCATCGACCACCTCGCCGAGTTGGAGGCCAGATCGGCCGGTGAGCGGCCGCTGCCCGACCACTGGCACGCCTCCGCCGTCACCACACCGGCCGACCTCGCCCCCTTCACCCACGAGGACCTGGACGAGGCCCGCAGCCGGCTCACCCGGCTCGCCCGCGTCTGGGCCGTGCGGCTGGACGCGCTCACCGGCGACCGGCTCGACCACTCGCCCGGCGACGGCTGGAGCTTCCGCGAACTCGCCCTGCACGTGGCCGAGTCGGCGTACTACGCGGACGCGGTGGGTGATCTGACGTGACCGCGTTCGCCGCGCTGCACCGCACGGGCGAGCCGTTGCTGCTGCCCTGCGCCTGGGACCACGCCAGTGCCCACGCCCTCGCCGGAGAGGGGTTCGGGGCGATCGGCACGACCAGTCTGGGTGTCGCCGCGGCCGCGGGCAGGCCCGACGCGGCGGCCGCGACCCGCGAGGAGACCCTGCGACTGGCGCTCGTCCTCGGCTCGGGCCCCTTCCTGCTGACCGTGGACGCCGAGGGAGGTTTCAGCGACGACCCCGGTGAAGTCGCCGAACTGGCCCGCCGGTTGCGGGCGGTGGGAGCCGTCGGCATCAATCTGGAGGACGGGCAGGGGCCCGCCGCCCTGCACGCCGAGAAGATCGCCGCGGTCAAGGCCGCGGCGCCCGGCCTCTTCGTCAACGCCCGCACCGACACGTACTGGCTCGGCGACGGCGACCTCACCGAGACCCGGCGCCGCCTCGATCTCTACCGGCAGGCGGGCGCCGACGGGGTCTTCGTGCCCGGGCTGAGCGAACCCCGGGCGATCTCCGCCCTGGTACGGCAGCTGCCGGTGCCGCTGAACATCTTGTACACGCCGGGCGGCCCCGGCGTCGCCCACCTGGCCGACCTGGGCGTACGCCGCATCAGCCTCGGCTCGCTGCTGTACCGGCAGGCGCTGGGCGCGGCCGTGCAGGCGGCGCTCCGGGTACGGTCCGGGCGGCCGCCCGAGGGCACGGCGCCGTCGTACGACACCGTCCGCGCCCTGGCGACGCCTCAGTGAGCGGTGCCGAGTGCTTCCACGACGCCGTCCGCGAACGCCTCCGGGTACTCGGCCGCCCCCAGGTGGCCGCCCGGCAGTTCCAGGAGGCGGATGCCGTGGCGCTCAGCGAGGAAGGCGGCTGTCCGGTGCGGCAGTTGCCCTACGGACGCGGTGCCGGCCGCGAGGGTGAGGCGCCCCGCGGCGAGGTGCGCCGCAGGCACGTACCCGGAGAAGGGGACGAGGACGCGGGTGAGGAAGACACCCATCGGACTCTCCCACTCCGCGCCCGGAGCGGGCGGCCGGCCCGGTGCCCGCTCCGGCGCCGGGCGTCCGTCCAGCTCCGCGGCCAGCCGGGCGCCGGCGGCGGTGAGCCCCGCGTGGCGGTAGGTGTCGTACACCGCCCGGAAGCCTTCGTGCCGCAGGCGTCCGTCGGGCAGCGCGGCCACGCACGGCGGCTCGTGGGCGACGACGTGCCGGAGCCGCCGCGGATGCCGGGCGAGCAGGTCGAGGGCGGCGACGGCGCCGGAGCTGAACCCCAGCACGGACGCCGACCCGTCCGCCGGCAGCACGGAGTCGAGGACGCGGTACGCCGCCTCGCTCCAGTCCGCCACCCGCTGCTCGGCGACGGGGTGCCCGAGGCGGCCATGGGCGAGGCCCAGCGGGTCGAGGACGACGACGGTGAAGCGCTCGGCCAGCCGCCCGATCAGCGCGTCCAGCCCCATGGGATGCCCGGCGCCGCCCGGCATGACCAGCAGCACCGGCCCGCTGCCGTGGACGTCGTGGAACGGCTCAGTCATGCGTGCCCTCCTCGCGGGGCCAGTTCTCCAGGGCCACGTGCAGCGCCTCGATCGCCCGCTCCCAGGACCGCTGTACGTCCCGGGGGGCGCCGAAGCCGCCGCCGGCCTCCAGAGCGCAGTAACCGTGGAAGGTGCTGCGCAGCAGGCGCACGGCGTCCGTGAGGTCGGGCTCCTTGAGGCCGTAGGCGCGCAGCATGCCGTAGGTGATCTCCGCGGTGCGGCGCAGGGCGGGGGAGTCGGTGACCAGGGCCTGGTCGAGGCGGATCTGGGTGGCGGCGTAGCGTCCCGGGTGGGCCAGGGCGTACGCGCGGTAGGCGCCGGCGAAGGCGGCCAGCGCGTCCTTGCCGGCGCGGCCCGCCACCGCGGCGGCGATCTCGTCGATCATCTCGCCGCCGGCCAGCAGGGCGAGGCGGGTGCGCAGGTCCTGCAGGTTGCGGATGTGCGAGTACAGACTCGCGTCCTTCACCCCGAAGCGCCGCGCCAGTGCGGACAGCGTGACGTTCTCGAACCCGGCCTCGTCGGCGAGTTCCGCCGCCGCCGTGACGAGACGGTCGGCGGTGAGACCGGCACGCACCATGGTGCACCTTCCGTTTCCTAGGGGCTCTAGGTAAAAGCCTAGTTCAAGAAGGTCACCGAGTGAAGCACAGTTGGTGAGGGCCCCCGGGGCAGGTACGGGGCATGACCCGGGACCACGGGAGCCCTCCCGTGCGGTCGCGTCAGGCGCTCGCGGAGAAGACGAACGCGAACTCCGCGGGCCCGGCGTGCAGGACGTACTGCGGGAGCGGGCCCGGGCCGCAGGACTGGGAGCCGATGCCGTGCTGGCCGTGGTCGAGGTTCACCCACACCGTGTCACCCGGCGTGAGGCCGGTGCGGTGGGTGGCCGCGTCCAGCTGCTCCGTCGTCCAGCGCCGCGCGGTCAGCCAGAACTCCGGGTCGCCCTCGATGCGCAGCCCGCCCAGCTCCGCCCACCGCACGTCGGCGCGGGCGCCGTTCTCCTGCGGGCGCACGTACGGCGTCTGCAGCGCGTCCACCGTCGAGCGCCACCGCCCGATCGCGGACGCCTCCCGGGTGTCCGGGTACGCCTCACCAGGGCCGCCGCCGAACCAGCGCACCTCGTCGGCCGCCGCCAGAGCGAAGCGGATCCCGAGGCGGGGCAGCGGCACCGTCCAGTCGCCCTCCGGGCCCACGGACACCGTCAGCTTCAGCCGGTCCCCGTCCGACGTCCACCGGTACACCGTGCGCAGTCCCAGGTCCCGCCCGGCCGGCGCCACCCGGGTGCGCACGGTCAGCGCGTCGTCGGCCGCCTCCACCGCGTCGAGGCGGTGCCGCATGCGGTGCAGGCCGAGCCTGCGCCAGAGCGGGCCGTGGCGGACGTGATCCTGCCAGGAGGCGCCGTTGTCGTTGTCGGTCGGCGCCCGCCACACGTCCAGCCGCAGCCCCTCCACGGCCACCTCGCCGACCGCGAGCAGCGCACCCGTGCGGGCGTCGAAGACACCGGGGCCGAGCGTGATCCGGCCGTCACCGGACACGGGGCGGGCGGACGCGGCGACGTACGGCACCGGGCGCCGTGACACCGTCCACTGCCCCCAGGCCACCTCGTGACCCCGCGGCGCCCACGCCGTGTCCGCCGCCAGCCGCGCGCGCACCGTCCACTGCGTCTCGGCGCCGGGGCGCGGCGTCCCGGGTGGTTCGGGCAGCTTCACGTCGGCGGACTCGCCGGGCGCCAGGGCCGGGACGGCGAGCGGGCCCTGCGCGACGCTCTCCCCGTCCACCTCGTACGACCAGGTGAAGGCCAGCGCGGACAGGTCGGCGAAGTCCTGCTTGTTCGTCACCCGCACACCGGTACCGTCCTGGCAGCCCTCGATGGCGACCGGCTCGATCACCTTCTTGAACTCCGCCAGGCCCGGCGAGGGCCTGCGGTCGGGGAACAGCAGCCCGTCGCAGACGAAGTTGCCGTCGTGCAGCTCCTCGCCGAAGTCACCGCCGTAGGCGTACCCCAGCCCGGGACGGGCGATGCCGTGGTCGATCCACTCCCAGACGAAACCGCCCTGCAGCCGCTCGTACCGCTCGAACAGCCGCTGGTAGTCGGCCAGTCCGCCCGGACCGTTGCCCATCGCGTGGGCGTACTCGCACTGGACGAAGGGCAGCGTGCGCCGCTTCTGAGGGCCGTCGTCCAGGCCGCGGCCGATCCGCTCGACCTCGTCGTGGGAGGCGTACATCCGCGAGTAGACGTCCGTGTCACGGCAGCTGCGGTCGCCCTCGTAGTGCAGCAGACGGGAGCCGTCACGGCCGCGGATCCACTCGGCCATCGCGGTCAGGCCGCGTCCGGTGCCGGCCTCGTTGCCCAGCGACCACAGCACGACGGACGGATGGTTCTTGTCCCGTTCGACCATGCGGGCGGCGCGGTCCAGCAGGGCCGGCGTCCAGCGGTCGTCGTCGACGGGGTTGCCCCGCCACTCCTGCTCGGTGAAGCCGTGGGTCTCCAGGTCGCACTCGTCGATCACCCACAGGCCCAGCTCGTCGCACAGGTCCAGGAAGGCCGGGTGGGGCGGATAGTGGGAGGTGCGCACCGCGTTGATGTTGTGCCGCTTCATCAGCAGCACGTCCTCCCGCATGGTGGCCATGTCCAGCGCGCGGCCGTCGTCCGGGTGCCACTCGTGCCGGTTGACGCCCTTGAAGAGGACCGGTTCGCCGTTGACCCGGATCAGACCGTCGCGCAGCTCCACCGTGCGGAAACCGATGCGCAGCGCGACCCGCTCGCCCCGAGTCGCCAGCACCCCGTCGTAGAGCCGCGGCGTCTCCGCCGACCACGGCTCCACCGGGACGGTCACCGACTCGCCGGTCGCGATGTCGATGCCCAGTTCCGGCACTGTGACCCGGCCGGCGGTGTCGGAGTCGACGCACAGCGTGCCCTGGCCGCCGGCATGGTCGTAGGAGGCGTGGACGAAGAAGTCCGCGACGCAGGCGGGCGGGCGGCGCAGCAGGGTCACGTCCCGGAAGATGCCCGGCAGCCACCACTGGTCCTGGTCCTCCAGGTAGGAGCCCGCCGACCACTGGTGCACGCGGACGGCGAGCACGTTGCCGCTCGGCCGCAGCAGATGCCCGACCGCGAACTCGTGCGGCAGCCGTGAGCCCTGGAACGTACCGAGGTCCGTGCCGTTGAGCCACACCCGGGCGCAGGACTCCACCCCGTCGAAGCGCAGCACGGCGCCGCCGCCGGCCGGCCAGTCATCGGGCAGGTCGAAGACGCGCAGATGGTCGCCGGTCGGGTTCTCGGTGGGAACGCGGGGCGGGTCGACCGGGAACGGGTAGAGATGGTTGGTGTAGGCGGGCGCGCCGTGGCCCTGGAGGACCCAGTGCCCGGGAACGGTGACGTCCGCCCAGTCACCGGCGTCGTAGCCGGGCTCGGCGAACGCGTCGTCCTCGGCGTCGGCCGTTTCCGACAGGCGGAACCGCCACCTGCCGTTCAGCGACAGCCGCGCCGCGTCCGAGGTGGCGTACCAGGCACGCGGCGGCAGGGAGCCGTCGCCGGGGGAGACGTTCTCGAGGTAATCGACGGTGGTCGTGCGCAAGGTGATCGGTCTCCAGACGGGGGAGGTCTCGGTCTCCGGGCGGTGAGCGGCGGCGCGCGGCTCCGGCGCCGTCAGGACGGGGGGCCGGTGCGGGTTCTCGCGGGGGCGGGGCGCCGGGCGCTGCTTCCCCCGGCCGCCTCCAACGCTCCTTCCAGCGCGAACGTGGCCGCACCCAGGCACACCGGGTCGGTGGGGAGGGGGGAGAGGACGATCTCGGTGGCCGCCAGCGGCCGTCCGAGCGCGTGCAGGGCGACGGCCTCGCGTACGGCGTCCAGCAGCGGCTCGCCCAGCCGGGCGGCGACCCAGCTGCTGAGGACGACCACCTCCGGGTTGAGGACGTTCACCAGGCTCGCGACGGCGGCGCCCAAGTGGCGGGCGGTGTCGCGGAGGACCTGCGTGGCGACCGGGTCGCCCTCGGCGACCGCCCCGGCCAGCGCGGCGATGGTCGCGGTCTGGTCTCCGGGATGCAACAGCGGGCTGTGCGGGGACAGTTCGTGCAGCCGGCGCATGATGCCCGGGGCGCCGACGTAGGTCTCCACACAGCCCCGGTTGCCGCAGTGGCAGGGCCGTCCGTCCAGCACGAGAGTGGTGTGCCCCCATTCGCCGGCGCTGTTGCTGACCCCGCGGTGCACCGCGCCGCCCAGCACCAGACCGGCGCCCACCCCGGTGCCCAGGTTGACCACCACCGCGTCGTCGCGGCCTCGCGCGGCGCCGCACCACAACTCGGCCACGGCGCAGGCGCGCAGCGGGTTGTCCAGATGGAGCGGGTGGGCGAGGTGCTCGCCGAGCAGGTCGCGCAGCGGCACGTCGTGCCAGTCCCAGTTGGGCGCGTACTCGGCGACTCCCCGCTCCCGGTCCACCTGCCCCGGCACGCTCACCCCCACGCCGAGCACCCGGTCCTCGTCCACGCCGGCCCGCGCGATCACCGAGCCGACGGCGGCGGCGACGCGGGCCACCACCTGCCCGGGCCGACGCTCGCCGGGGCGCACCTCCTCGGCGGCGCGGGCCAGGACGGTCAGCGCGAGGTCGAACAGCTCGGCACGGACGTACGTCTCGGCGATGTCGACGCCGACCAGGAACCCGCCGGTGGTGTCGACGGCCACCAGCTGCCGGGGGCGGCCGCCGGCGGACTCCGCGAAGCCCACCTCGGTGATGAGCCGCAGACCGGTCAGCTCGCCGACGAGGGTGGCGATCGTCGCCGGCGACAGACCGGTGGCCGCCGCCAGCTCCTGCCGGGATGCGGGCGAGGAGGCGATGAGCCGGCGCAGCACCTCGTACCGGTTCGCGGTGCGGATGTCACGGGACGTGCGCCTCACCGGATCGCCTCCTTTCGCTGCCGAGGCTAGGCGGGCGGCCGGGCTTTCTACAAGGGGTTACGAAAGGGGTTGCGGAAAGTCCCGCCCGGAGGGCGCGGGAAGCGCCCGGGCCCCACGCTCACTCCGCGAGGAACTCCCTCACGAACGCGTTGGTGAACTTCCCCGCCGGGTCCAGCTCCCCCGCGAGCGCACGGAAGTCGGCGAGCCGGGGGTAGCCCTCGCGCAGCGCCGGGGCCGGGGTGGTGAACACCTTCCCCCAGTGCGGCCGGGGTGCGAAGGGCTCCAGGACCTCCTCCAGCCGGCCGACCACCGGAAGGACGGCCGGCGTGTCCGCCACCCAGGTGAAGTGCACCGCGACACTGTCCCGCCCGCTGGACGGGCTGAGCCACTGCGCGTCCGCCGCGACCGTGCGCACCTCGCAGATCTGCAGGACGGCCGCGACCGTGTCCCGGATGCCGTCGATCGCGTGCAGTACGCCGAGGGCGTGCTCGCGCGGCAGCAGGTACTCGCTCTGCAGTTCCGCCCCGCTGCTCGGGGTGAACTCCGCCCGGAAGTGCGGCAGTCGCTCGTGCCAGGGCCCGGGCACGCCGTGCTGTTCGGTGCAGTTCTCCGCCGGCATTCCCGGTACCGGGTGCAGCGCCACCTTGGCCGGCACGGCCCACGGGAAGTCCGGCAGCGGCTCGTCGGTGCGCCGCTTGCGCCAGACCTGGGTGAAGCCCGGCGCCCGCCAGTCGGTGAACAGGCTGACGCTGTACGCCGAGGCCGCCACCGTCTCGAAGTCCAGCCCCTCCAGAGGCAGTTCGGTGTACAGGTGCTGCTCGACCTCGAACGCGGGCTCCAGGTCGAGGGTGAGCGCGGTGACGACGCCGAGCGCGCCGAGCGAGGTGACCGCGCCGCCGAAACGCTCGTCGCCCCGGGCGATGACGACGGTGGAGCCGTCCGCCGTGACGATCTCCACCTCCCGTACGGCGTCGGCGAGCGGCCCGTTGCCGACGCCGGAACCGTGGGTGCCGGTCGCCACCGAGCCGGCCACCGAGATGTGCGGCAGGGAGGCCATGTTCGCCAGGGCCAGCCCGTGGGCGTGCACCCGGCGGGCCAGTTCGGCGTAGCGCACGCCGCCGCCCACCCGCACGGTGCGCGCCGCCGTGTCGACGTCGACCCCGGCCGGCAGCGCGTCGAGCGCGAGCAGGACGCCATCGGCGCCCGGGTCGGCGAGGGCGTTGAAGGAGTGCCCGCTGCCCAGCACCCGCACCCGGTCGCCGCCCGCCACGACCGCGCGCAGCGCGTCGAGCGAGCGAGGCCGGTGCAGCTCCTTGGCGGTGTACGTGATGTTGCCCGCCCAGTTCGTCACGCTCTCGGCCATTGAGACGTCCCTCCCCATCTACTGATTTCGTTGTCCATCGGCGGCCGTACTGCTGTTTTCATCGAGTACGTCGCTTTGAGAGTGCGTATTCGGTAGTTTTCTCGTATGACGCAACAGCCGCTTCCCGCCGCCCTCCCGCTCACCGATCGCACCCGGCACCGCCGCCTGCGGGAGCAGGGCAGCCTGGCCAGGGCGGATCTCGACGCGATCCTAGACGCCGGGTTCGTCTGCCATCTGGGCGTGGTGATCGACGGACGGCCCCTCGTCGTGCCGACCGTCTACGGCCGCGACGAGCGGTGGCTGTACGTCCACGGCTCCGTCGCCAGCCGCAGCCTCGCCGGCTCCGCGCCCGTGTGCGTCACCGTGACCCACGTGGACGGCCTGGTCCTCGCCCGGTCCGTCTTCGAGCACGGCGTCAACTACCGCAGCGCCGTGATCCACGGCGAGGCCCGCACCGTCACCGACCCCGCGGAGAAGCTGGAGGGGCTGCGCCGGCTCACCGAGCACGCGACGCCGGGCCAGTGGTCGTACGCGCGCCGCCCCAGCCGCAAGGAGCTGGCCGCCACCACCCTGCTCGCCGTCTCCCTGGAGGAGGCCTCCGTCAAGATCCGCACCGGCGCGCCCGACGACGGCGACGGCCCCGACGCCGAACTGGGCCTGTGGGCCGGAACCCTGCCCCTCACCCAGGTCTGGGGCACCCCCGTCCCCGACCCGCTGCTGCCCCCGGACACCCCCGTGCCGGGACACATCGCGCGGCGCGAGGGGACCCGGCACGGCTGACGTCAGAGGCAGGGCATACCGTGAGGAGTCGTACGCCTGAACCGGGAGGAGAGTCGCATGGGCAGCCGTACCGCGCTGGTCGAGGATCTGATGGAGCGGTTTCCGCAGGTGCCGCGGGAAGCCGTCTTCAAGGAGGACCTGCTGCGCGGCGGTGTCGCCTTCGACCCGTCGGCGCTGAGCGACAACGAGAGCGGTGAGGTGAAGCCGAAGTCGTACTTCATCTTCTCCTTCGACCACGGCACCCTGCCGGAGCTGGGCGAGGCCGCGCTGCGCCGGCCGCCGGAGGAGATCATCCTCACCGGCGGCCCCTACGACCTGCGCCGCACGGTCGTCTCCGTCCGGGTGAACCCCGCCTCGCCGTACCGGGTCGCCGCCGACGAGGACGGCATGCTCGGCCTCTACCTCGACGGCAAGCGCATCGCCGACGTCGGCGTGCCGCCGATGCCGGAGTACTACCGGCACAAGCTGTCCAACGGAAAGTCGGTCATGGAGGTGGCCCCCACCATCCAGTGGGGCTACCTGATCTACCTCACCGTCTTCCGGGTCTGCCAGTACTTCGGCGCCAAGGAGGAGTGCCAGTACTGCGACATCAACCACAACTGGCGCCAGCACAAGGCCGCCGGCCGCCCCTACACCGGGGTGAAGGACGTCGAGGAGGTCCTCGAGGCCCTGGAGATCATCGACCGCTACGACACGCAGAAGGCGTCCACCGCCTACACGCTGACCGGCGGCGCGATCACCAAGACGGTCTCGGGACGCGACGAGGCCGACTTCTACGGCCACTACGCCAAGGCCATCGAGGAGCGCTTCCCCGGCCGCTGGATCGGCAAGGTCGTCGCCCAGGCACTGCCCAAGGCGGACGTGCAGCGGTTCAAGGACTACGGCGTGCAGATCTACCACCCCAACTACGAGGTGTGGGACGAGTACCTGTTCAAGATGTACTGCCCCGGCAAGGAGCGGTACGTCGGCCGTGACGAGTGGCACAAGCGGATCCTCGACTCCGCCGACGTGTTCGGCGCGCGCAACGTCATCCCGAACTTCGTGGCGGGCGTGGAGATGGCCGAGCCCTTCGGCTTCAAGACCGTCGACGAGGCCATCGCCTCCACCACCGAGGGCCTGCGCTTCTTCATGTCGCACGGCATCACGCCCCGCTTCACCACCTGGTGCCCCGAGCCCACCACACCGCTCGGCAAGGCCAACCCGCAGGGCGCGCCGCTGGAGTATCACATCCGGCTGCTCCAGGCCTACCGGCAGACCATGGAGGACTTCGGCCTCTCCTCGCCCCCCGGCTACGGCCCGCCCGGCCCCGGCCGCGCCGTCTTCTCCGTCTCCTCCTTCATGGACAGCCTCCCGGCACAGGACGCGGCCCCGGTGAGCTGACGGCCCGGCCGGCGGACACGGCGCCTGTCCTCAGGCGCCGTACACCGTGGCCGTGTTGGGGCGCGGCGGCGGCGCGTGGCGGGCCGCCGGGCCCGTTGCGAAGACGCGCAGCAGGTTCTCGGTGGTGCGCGTGACGAAGGCGCGGGTACGGGCGTCCATGCCGTGGTCGTGCCCGAGTTCGCCGGTGCCCGCCACCAGACCCTCCACCCAGCGCATCGTGCCGGTCGCGAACACCCCCGCCCCGCTGGCCGCCGTGTAGTACGCCGAGTCGCTGTGACTCGCCCGGCCGTGGCACAGCAGCGGCGAGTGCGCGGTGATCTCCAGCGGGCCCGGAGCCGGGGAGCCCTCGGGCACCCGGTCGTACTCCACGCCGACGAGATGCGGGAAACCCTCCCCGGGGCGCACCCCCGTGCCCTCGTACAGCCAGTGGTCGGCCGCGTGGACGACGTAGGGCGCGTCGACCGGGAAGCCCTCGTAGAGCACCCCGGTCAGCGACGACTCGGGGTCGGCCGCGGGCGGCAGCCGGAAGTCGGTGGTGACCTGGGCGGGACGGGAGCCGTAGCAGGGGTCGGCACGGAAGGCGCTCTTGTAGCAGACCACCGTGCGCGCGTCCCCCGCCGCGCCGGGCTCCAGCCGGACCCGGCGGAAGCACGTGTTGGCGCCGAGGAACGCGACGTTCGTGCCCGCGTCCCGGGCGGCGGTGACATGGGCGCGCTGCTCGGGCGTCCAGTACTCGTCGTGCCCCAGGCACACCACGGCGTGCGCACCGCGCAGCACCGAGGGGTCCCGGTGCACGTCCACGCCGGTGGTGTACGCAAGCGGGATGCCGAGCCGCTCGGCCAGCACCACCAGCGCCCGCTCGTAGACCAGGAACTTCTCGGCGCCGCTGCCGTCGTAAGGGCGGTCGAAGGTCACCGCGAGAGAGCGGGAGGCGTAGTCCCCGAGCGGCCCGGCGTACAGGCTGCTGCCGCCCCAGCGGTTGTACGCCTGCCAGGTGGCCGGGGCGTGCAGCAGGACCGTGCGGCCCGCGCCCCCGGCCGAGCGGACGACCAGCGGGACGTAACGCCGGTATCCGCTCTCCGACTCCAGCCGCAGCAGATACGCCCCCTCCGGCCAGCCCGCGGTGTGCACGGTGAGGGTGGCCGGCCAGTCGGCGTGCACGGTACGGGTCTTCGGCAGCAGCCGCGGCGCGGGCCGGGCACGACCGGGTATGCGGCCAGACGCCCAGATCAGCCGGGCCTGCGCTCCGCCGTACCAGCCGACCCGGAAAGCGGCGACCCTGAACGACGGGGCGGTCGTCGACACGTGCAGCGCGAACTCCTCGCCGGGCGTCACGCTCACCCGGTCGGTGTAGCCGGACACGGCGTCCTGCGGTCCCGTCGCGCCCAGCCGCCAGTCGGCGGTGCCCGGAGCGTCCTGCTCCGCCTCGGGCCGGTGCCGACCGGTGTGCGGGTCGGCGGAGTGGGGCCCGTCCGGCGCGCCCGTGCAGGCGGCGGCACCGAGGCCCGCACCGGCGCACAGAACCAGGAAGCGGCGGCGACCCGGCCCGCCCGTTCCCTCTGCCACGGTCACGTCACCTCCCGCAAGTGCGCCCGGCTCAGCGTCACCACGCACGGCGTCGCGCGCAACCGGAGAAGTGCCCGCGCAACCGGCGGCGAGGAGCCGCGCGCAACCGGAGAAAAAACAGTGGCGCCCCGTCACCCGCCTTCCCTAGGGTGAGAGCGATCCGAGCGGTGGCCTTCCCGGTCACCGCCACCGCAGGTGTGAGGACGAGGAGGTGTCGACCGATGGCTGTCGTTGCGACGGGCGCTGCCCGCATCCAGGAACCCATCACGTCCACCTCCGTGGCCACCGGCTGACCGAACCCGCCGCGCCGATTCACGCGCGCGACTGCCGGGGCCGCCCCTTGCGAAGGGTCACCCCTTGAGCGCCAGCTCTGCTTCCTTCTCCAGCTTCTCCGCCTTCTCCGCCCTCGTTCCCTACGGCTGGGACGAGGACTGGGCCGACGCGTTCACGCCGTACGCCGCCGAAGGGCTGCTGCCCGGCCGTGTCGTCCGCGTCGACCGCGGTCAGTGCGACGTCGTCACCGCCGACGGCACGATCCGCGCCGACACCGCCTTCGTCACCCCGCACGACCCGCTGCGGGTCCTGTGCACCGGCGACTGGGCCGTCGTCGAACCCGGCGGCACCCCCCGTTACGTGCGCGCGTATCTGCCGCGCCGCACCGCCTTCGTGCGGTCCACCTCCTCCAAGCGGTCCGAGGGGCAGATCCTCGCCGCCAACGTCGACCACGCCGTCGTCGCCGTCTCCGCCGGCGTGGAACTCGACCTCGGCCGCATCGAACGCTTCCTCGCCCTCGCCTGGGAGTCCGGTGCCCAGCCCGTGGTCGTGCTCACCAAGGCCGACCTCGTGCCCGACCCCGTGACGCTCGGACACCTCGCCCAGGACGTCGAGACCGCGGCGCCCGGCGTACCCGTGCTGACCGTCAGCGCCGAGCGGGGCGACGGGCTGGACGTGCTCGCCGCAGTCCTGGGCGCCGGGACCTCCGTCCTGCTCGGGCAGTCCGGCGCCGGCAAGTCCACCCTCGCCAACGCGCTGCTCGGCGCGGACGTCATGGAGGTCCAGGCCATCCGTGACATCGACGGCAAGGGCCGGCACACCACCACCACACGCAATCTGCTCGCCCTGCCCGGGGGCGGGGTCCTCATCGACACCCCCGGCCTGCGGGGCGTCGGCCTCTGGGACGCCGGGACCGGAGTCGGCCAGGTCTTCGCCGAGATCGAGGAGCTGGCCGAGGAGTGCCGGTTCCACGACTGCGGCCACGAGACCGAGCCGGGCTGCGCGGTACGGGCCGCCCTCGAGGCGGGCGAGCTGCCGGAGCGGCGGCTGGAGAGCTACCGCAAGCTCCAGCGTGAGAACCAGTACATCGTCGCCAAGACCGACGCCCGGCTGCGCGCGGAGATCCGCAAGGAGTGGAAGCGGCGGGGGGCGGCGGGGAAGGCGGCGATGGAGGCCAAGCGGGGGCGCTACAGCTAGAGGCGCCTGTGGGGTCCAGGCAGCTGGATCACCTTCACGTCCGATTTCCGCCAGTCGGGGCTCGTCGGATGCCGGAGACTGGGTCTCGTGATGGACGAGGACAGCAGGTACGAGGCCGTGCGCAGCAGGGACGCCCGGTTCGACGGCGAGTTCTTCTTCGCCGTCGAGACCACCGGGATCTACTGCCGTCCCAGCTGCCCGGCCGTGACACCCAAGCGTCGCAACGTGCGGTTCTTCGCGACGGCCGCCGCCGCGCAGGGCTCCGGGTTCCGGGCCTGCCGGCGGTGCCGTCCGGACGCCGTGCCCGGCTCGGCCGACCACGACGTCCGCGCCGACGTCGTCGGCCGTGCCATGCGGCTGATCGGCGACGGCGTGGTCGACCGCGAAGGCGTCGCCGGGCTCGCGGTACGCCTCGGCTACAGCGCCCGGCAGGTGCAGCGGCAGCTCACCGCCGAACTCGGTGCCGGGCCGGTCGCACTGGCCCGGGCGCAGCGGGCGCACACCGCGCGCGTGCTGCTGCAGACCACCGAGCTGCCGATCACCGAGATCGCGTTCGCGTCCGGGTTCGCCAGCGTCCGGCAGTTCAACGACACGATCAAGGCCATCTACGCCTCCACCCCGAGCGAACTGCGGGCCGCCGCACCCGGCGCCCGGCGGGACGACATGCCCGGCGCCGGTATCCCGCTGCGGCTCGCCCACCGGGGGCCGTACCAGGCGGGCCCCGTGTTCGACCTGCTGGCCCGTGAGGCCGTGCCCGGCGTCGAAGAGGTCAGCGGACCGCCCGGCGCCCGCACCTACCGGCGCACGCTGCGGCTGCCGTACGGCACCGGGATCGCCGCCGTCGCGGAGCGCACCGGCACCGAGACCAGGGCCTCGGCCGCCCACCCCGGCGGCTGGCTCGACGCCCGGCTCCACCTCACCGACCCGCGCGACCTCACCACGGCCGTCCAGCGGCTGCGCCGCCTGTTCGACCTGGACGCCGACCCGTACGCCGTCGACGAGCGGCTCGGCGGCGACCCGCGGCTCGCCCCGCTGGTCGCCGCCCGCCCCGGGCTGCGCTCACCGGGCGCCGCCGACCCGGAGGAGGTGGCGCTGCGCGCCCTGGCCGGACCGGCCGAGACCCAGCGGCTCGTCCTCGCGTACGGCAAACGTCTCGACGCTCCCTGCGGCAGCCTCACCCGCCTTTTCCCCGAGCCGGCCGTCCTCGCGCAGGCCGAGCCCGGCGCGCCCCTCGGGGCACTGGCCGCCGCCCTGGCCGACGGCCGTCTGCGGCTCGATCCCGGCGCCGACCGGGACGACGCCGAGCAGGCCCTGCGCGCACTGCCCGGCATCGACGCCGTCACCGTCGCCGTGATCCGCGCCCGCGCGCTCGGCGACCCGGACGTCGCCCCGCCCGGCCGGGCCCTGCCCGACACCTGGCGCCCCTGGCGCACCTACGCCGTACAGCACCTGCTGGTCGCAGGGGAGTTGGAGAACCGATGACCACCCAGACCTATTTCACCCGTCTCGACAGCGTGATCGGGCCGTTGCTGCTCACCGCCGACCCGGACGGCGCGCTGACCTCGCTGTCCGTGCCGGAGCAGAAGGGCGGCCGGACCGTCCAGGACGGCTGGCGGCACGACGAGGGGCCCTTCCGCGCGGCGGCCGAGCAGCTCGCCGCGTACTTCGCCGGCGACCTGAAGGAGTTCGACCTGCCGCTGCGGGCGCACGGCACCGCGTTCCGGGAGCGGGTGTGGGACGCCCTGGACTCCCTGCCGTACGGGGCGACCACCACGTACGGCGAGATCGCCGCGCGGATCGGTGCGCCGCGGGCCGCCGTGCGGGCCGTCGGCGGCGCCATCGGGGCCAATCCGCTGCTGGTGCTGCGGCCCTGCCATCGGGTGATCGGGGCGAACGGATCGCTTACCGGGTATGCGGGTGGGCTCGAGCGGAAGACGCGGCTGCTGGCTTTGGAGGGGGTGCTGTAGGGGGCGGGTGCCTGCCGGCGGCCGGGCGGTTCGCCTGCGGCGCCTGGTTGTTCTTCGGCTGCGGGCCGGTGGGGGCTGGTCGCGCCGTTCCCCGCGCCCCTTTCGTGCCGGCGGCGGCCCGTTGCGGTCGCGTTGTGGCGTGCGTCGCCTGCGGCCGGTGGGTGGGTCGGGGCCGGGGTGGGGGGTGCGGGAGCGTCGTGGCGTGCGCGGTGCGGGTCGCTTGGGGGTCAGGCCCAGAGGATTGCGCCCAGCCAGGCTGCCGTGATCAGGAGGCAGGTGAACAGTTCCGCCAGCACGCTCCAGCCGCCGGAGCGCATTGCCGTGCGCAGGGCCGCGCGGGCCTCGCCGTGGCGGCCGAGGCGGAGGCGTTCGGAGAGGTAGATGCCGCCCAGGAAGCCGGGGATCGCGCCCAGTACGGGGAGCAGTACGAATCCGGTCAGCGTGCCGAGGCCGGCGTAGACGGCCATGCGGGGGGTGGCGCCCGCGTCGCGCAAGCGGCGCGGGGGCAGCAGCCCGCGTATCGCCTGGGACAGCAGCAGGAGGGCGGTGGCGCCGACCAGGAGGCCCCAGGCGACCGGCTGGGGGTCCTTGAGCGCCCACCACAGCACGGCGGCCCAGACCAGCCATGAGCCGGGCACGCCGGGCACCAGCACTCCGCACAGGCCGAGCAGCAGGACCACCCCGACCAGGAGGAGTTCCCACACTCCCATCTGCCCAGGGTGCCGGAGCGAGCGGGAAGGCGCAGGTGGGGAGGACCGCGCGGGGCCCGTCTAGGCGTCCCGGGTCACCCAGCCCCGCTCGTACGCGTGCCAGCCCAGCTGGAGGCGGGTGGTCACGCCGGAGAGTTCCATCAGGCGTTTCACGCGGCGCTGGACCGTCCGCAGGCCCAGGTCGAGCTGTTTGGCGACGCTCGCGTCGGTGAGGCCGGCGAGCAGCAGGGAGAGGATCTCCAGGTCGGTGGTGTCGGGACCGTCCGGGCCTTCTTCGGTCACTCCGTCCGGACCGAGCCGGAGCGGCAGCGCGTTCCGCCACACCGACTCGAACAGGCCGGCCAGGAGTTCCAGCAGCCCGCTCGCGTGCACCACCAGCGCGGCGGGCTCCGCACGGCGGGTGGTGAGCGGCACCAGGGCGAGGGCGCGGTCGGCGACCACCAGCTTCGTCGGGACCTCGTCCACCACACGGACCTGTTCGTCGCGGGAGAGTGCCGCGGTCAGCTCCGTGAAGCCGTGCGGCAGGTCCAGCACGGAGCGCTCCACGACCACCCGGTAGCGCACGCCCCGGCCGGCCGCCTGCTCCTCGGCGTCGTTGTCCGTGCCGGAGACGACCATCGGGTTGCCGGTGACCAGCGCGCACACCTCCTCGGTCGCGCCGAGCTGGAGTTGCAGGAAACGCTGGGCGACGGCGGCCGCGCCGGTGACCACTTCGACCAGGTCGTGCACGGCGGGTTCGGCGGCGCTCGCCCGGTACTCCTCGGCCAGCAGGGCCGCCGTCAGCTCGGCCGTCTCCAGCTCGTGCCGCCGCTGGGTGAGCAGCGCGCCGAGCGCCACGCCGGGCGGGGCGGCCACCCAGCGGCCGGGCCGGCCGGACGACTGTGCGGCCAGACCTTGGCGTTCCAGGCGGCGCAGGGCACGCTCGGTGTCGGGTTCGGTCCGCGACAGCCGGCGGGACAGGTCAGGTACGTCGGCCGCGCCCAGCGACACCAGGGCGCGGTACGCCGACTCGTCCGTCTCGTCCAGCCCGATCGCCGCCAGCATCAGCGCGCGCCCTCCCGTCGGATTCCACCAGCCGTGGCGTGCCCGCCGTGGCGGAAAACAGCCACGGCGCAAACCCGCCGCCCGACATCATCGCCGCACGACCGCTCCCTCTGCCAAGGTGTGGCCACGGCCGCTTCCTGTGATCATCCGGCGATCCGCCGCGGGCCGTCCTCCGACGTGACCGGGGCCCGGGACGCGTATCCGCGCGAAGGGGATCCGGGGCCCGGTCACCCTGTCGTCGCCGGGCGGTCCTCCCGTGGGGGGTGGGGCCGCCCGGCGGCCGTCAAGTCCCCGGCGCGGGCCGGGAGTTCGTCTCCTTGTTCGACGGGTCGCCCGACACGCCGTCCAACGCGCCCCCCGGGGCCGGATTTTCCGGATGCCCCGTTTTCATCCGGGCCGTACGGTGGACAATTGGGGGCATGAGCCAGCAGGGGGGAAGGCCCACCGGCCGGGAGGACGACTGGTGGGGGCAGCTGTACGACGACGCCACGACGGACACGGGCCCCACGGCGGTGCCCGATTCACTGGACGACCGCTTCGCCTCGGCGGCGGGCACGCTCGGCCGTCGAAGTGAGGGGGCACCTGACGACGCGAAGCCTCCGGACACCTGCGGGCCACCGGCGCCCGCGGTACCACCGCAGCGGGACCGGCCCCCGGCCCCGTCCAGCGGCCGGCCGCGAGCCCCCTGGGAACCACCGCCCGCGACACCGCCCGGCCCCGTGACCTTCCCACCGGGGCCGGTCACGCCCGGCCCCGAGGAGCGGGCGGCGCAATCGCCGGGGCGGCCCGGGGCGTACGGGGCCGGCAGCGGCCGTAGGGCCGAGGGCTCCGGGACGGAAGCTTCCGCGGGCGGTGGCAGCGGGGCCGGCACAGGTGAGCAGGACGCCTCCGTCCACCCCGTCCCGCTTCCCGCGTCACGCCCGCACGTCGGCTCCGGCCCGCCCACCTACGACGCCGAGCCCACCGCTCTGCCCGCCGCCGACCCCGACGACCTGGACGATCTCGTGCCGGACACCGTGCTGGACGGGGCGCGGTACGGGGTGTGCACCGTGCGGGCCGTGTCGGTGCGCGGGGACTCCGCGCGCTTTCGCGGGGAGCCGCGCCGGGACGCGCTGCTCACCGCCCGGTTCGGCCACGGGGAGCACGCCCTGCTGCTGGTGGCCATGGCGTCCGGCGCCCGTGCCACGCCGGGTACGCACCGGGCGGCGGCCGACGTGTGCCGGTGGATCGGCCGGGCCGTGGGCCGCAGTCATGTCCGGCTCGTCGAGGATCTGAGGGCCGCCCGGCGCGGTGACCTGAAGTCGGGGCTGCACCGGCTCACCGACCGCAGCCTCGGCAGGCTGCGTGCCGCCGCCGCCGAACAGGGCCTCGCGCCCGAGGAGTACTCCGCCACGCTGCGCTGCCTGCTGCTGCCCGCCGACCCGGCCTGCCGTACCCGCGTCTTCTTCGGCGTCGGCGACGGCGGACTGTTCCGGCTGCGCGGCGGCGAATGGCAGGATCTGGAGCCGCGGGTGACCGAGGTGCCGACGGGTGAGGCCGTCGTCGGGTTCGGGTCGCCGCCGGCCGAGACGCCGCAGGGCGACCGGCTCACCATGGACCTCGGCATCCCGACACCGCCCAGCCCGTACGAGCCGGCCCCGGAGCCGCCCCGTGCGCCCTTCCGGTTCCGTGCCTCGCTCGCCCGACCGGGTGATGTGCTGCTGATGTGCACCGCGGGCCTGGCCGAGCCCTTCCTCGGGGAGCCGGAACTCGCCGCCCACCTCGGCGGCCGGTGGTCCGCCCCCGAACCGCCGGGCCTCGCCGCCTTCCTCGCCGACGCCCAGGTGAGGGTCAAGGGGTACGCCGACGACCGTACGGCCGCCGCTGTGTGGGAGGCGTAACCGCGCCCGCTGTGCCTCCATGGGAAGGCGGGACGCCATCAGCGACCCGGGACCCGAGGGCATCCGCCGGACAGCGAAGGGGCAGACGAGCAGCCATGGCCAAGCAGAACGTCGCCGAACAGTTCGTCGACATCCTCGTCCGCGCGGGCGTCAAACGTCTCTACGGCGTCGTCGGCGACAGCCTCAACCCGGTCGTGGACGCCGTCCGACGCAACGCCGCCATCGACTGGATCCACGTCCGCCACGAGGAGACCGCCGCCTTCGCCGCGGGGGCGGAAGCGCAGATCACCGGCCGGCTCGCCGCCTGCGCCGGCTCCTGCGGACCCGGCAACCTCCACCTCATCAACGGTCTCTACGACGCCCACCGCTCGATGGCGCCGGTGCTGGCCCTCGCCTCCCACATCCCCTCCAGCGAGATCGGCCTCGGCTACTTCCAGGAGACCCATCCCGACCAGCTGTTCCGTGAGTGCAGCCATTACAGCGAGCTGATCTCCAACCCGAAGCAGATGCCCCGGCTGCTGCAGACCGCCATCCAGAACGCCGTCGGCCGCAGCGGCGTCAGCGTCGTCACCCTGCCCGGTGACATCGCCGCCGAGCCCGCGCCCGAGCGGGCCGCGGAGTCCGCCCTGGTCACCGCCCGGCCCACGGTCCGCCCCGGCGACGCCGAGATCGACCGGCTCGTCGACCTGATCGACGGGGCCGAACGCGTCACGCTGTTCTGCGGCAGCGGCACCGCCGGGGCGCACGCCGAGGTCATGGAGTTCGCAGAGAAGATCAAGTCCCCGGTGGGACACGCGCTGCGCGGCAAGGAGTTCATCCAGTACGACAATCCTTTCGATGTCGGGATGAGCGGGCTGCTCGGCTACGGCGCCGCCTACGAGGCCACCCACGAGTGCGACCTGCTGATCCTGCTCGGCACCGACTTCCCCTACAACGCGTTCCTGCCCGACGACGTGAAGATCGCGCAGATCGACGTGCGGCCCGAACACCTCGGACGGCGTTCCAAGCTGGACCTCGCCGTGTGGGGGGACGTTCGCGAGACGCTGCGCTGCCTGATCCCGCGTGTGCGGACCAAGGACAACCGGCGCTTCCTCGACAAGATGCTCAAGAAGCACGCCGACGCCCTGGAGGGGGTGGTGAAGGCGTACACGCGCAAGGTCGACAAACACGTCCCCCTCCACCCCGAGTACGTCGCCGCCGTCCTCGACGAACTCGCCGACGACGACGCCGTGTTCACCGTCGACACCGGGATGTGCAACGTCTGGGCCGCCCGCTACCTCTCGCCCAACGGCCGCCGCCGGATCATCGGTTCCTTCTCGCACGGCTCGATGGCCAACGCGCTGCCGATGGCGATCGGCGCCCAGTTCACCGACCGGGGCCGCCAGGTGGTGTCCATGTCGGGCGACGGCGGGTTCTCCATGCTGATGGGCGACTTCCTCACCCTGGTCCAGTACGACCTGCCGGTGAAGGTCGTGCTCTTCAACAACTCCGCCTTGTCCATGGTGGAGTTGGAGATGCTGGTCGCCGGGCTGCCCTCCTACGGCACCGCCAACAAGAACCCCGACTTCGCCGCGGTCGCCCGTGCCTGCGGTGCCCACGGGGTCCGGGTGGAGAAGCCCAGGCAACTCGCCGGTGCGCTCAAGGACGCCTTCCGGCACAAGGGTCCGGCGCTCGTCGACATCGTCACCGACCCCAACGCGCTGTCCATCCCGCCGAAGATCAGCGCCGAGATGGTCACCGGCTTCGCCCTGTCCGCCTCGAAGATCGTGCTGGACGGCGGAGTCGGCCGCATGCTCCAGATGGCCCGCTCCAACCTGCGCAACGTGCCGCGTCCCTAGGCCTTCTGTGCGCCTTCCGTAACGTCGCTATCCGGCCAAGTTCCGGGGACGGGAACCGGGTGCCGTGTGTCCCCTGTGGCCCCACCTCCCGCGGGCGCGCCGCCCAGGGGGCGGTCGGAGGGTGTGCGCGGACGGCGTGACCGCCCCGGCGGCTTCGCGAGCGCGTACGCCGCCCGGCCGCGCGGTGGCCGAACATCCGGTTGTCGCCGAGCCCGGATGACTGCCTCCCGACCGGCCGGGCATGCATCCCGTGAACGTGTTCGAGCAGGAGGGATACGGCCATCGGCACGCAGGCGGGGGTCATGACCAGGCAGGCACGAAGGAGCGTACCGGTGACGACGGGGGCCTACTCGGCCGAGGCAGTGGAGGACAGGACGGACAGCGGCGGGGACCGCATACCGGCGCCGCAGTTGCGGCGCCGGCTCGCACGACGTGACCTGCGGGCGGTGTCCGAGGCGCGCAGGGCCCTGAGAGAGCTGCTCGGGCAGTGGGGGAGGACCGCAGGAGCCGACACGGCGGAGCTGCTGACCAGCGAACTGGTCACCAACGCGCTCGTGCACACCGACCGCGAGGCGGTGCTGACGGCGACGGTCTGGCCGCGCGGCGTACGGGTCGAGGTGCGGGACTTCGTCGGCCGCAGACCACGGCTGCGCGTGGCGGACGCCGACGACGACACGCACGGCCGGGGGCTGATGCTGGTGCAGTCCCTCGCGGACGCGTGGGGAGTGCGGGCGCACGGGGTGGGCAAGGCGGTCTGGTTCGAGCTGCACGCCGCGTGAGCGGCGGACGGGCGGGCTCGGGCGCGCCACGCGTGGGCAACGGGGCGGGGCCGCGACCCTGCCGGTCGCGGCCCCGCCCCGTTGCTGGTTCTCCTAGCCGAACTGCTGCTCGAGGTCCTTGAGCTTGCGCTCCAGGGAGTCGAGCCGCGGCAGGGCCTGCGTGTCGTCCTCCGCGGTGAGGTCGACGGTGATCGCGTCAGACGCCCGGCGGACGGGCTGCAGGGAGGGACGCGCGCGTACGGGCAGTTGCTCCGCCGTCGATATGGCAGGCTCCGCGGAGAGCTCGTTGCCGCCGCGCTCCACCGCCTGCACCTCCACCTCGCGGCCGGCGCCATGGCCGGCGTAACCGCCGTGTCCGCGGCTGATGGCCTTCAGCTGGGCCCGCTCCACGCGGTCCTTCTCCCGCTGCAGCCTGCGCGACTCCTCCTTGCGCCGCTTGTCGTCGCGCACCTCGTCCACGGCCTCGTCCAGGCTGCGCACGCCCTCCAGGAGCATCAGCGACCAGGCCCTGTACGTCTCGCGCGGCGCCCTCAGCCAGCGCACTATCCGGATCTGCGGCAGCGGCCGCGGGATCAGCCCCTGCTCGCGCAGTGCCGCACGGCGGGTCTGCTTCAGCGCCCGGTCGAACAGCACGGCAGCCGACAGCGACATGCCCGCGAAGAAGTGCGGGGCACCGGCGTGGTTGATGCCGCGCGGCGCGTGCACCCAGTTGAACCAGGCGGCCGCCGCCGCGAACATCCACACCAGCAGCCGGGAGCCGAGGGCGGCGTCACCGTGGCTGGCCTCCCGCACCGCGAGCACGGAGCAGAACATGGCCGCCCCGTCCAGGCCGAACGGGACCAGGTACTGCCAGCCGCCGGTCAGGTTCAGGTTCTGCTCACCGAAGCCCACCAGTCCGTGGAAGGAGAGCGCGGCCGCAACCGCGGCGCAGCAGAAGAGCAGCACATAGGAGACCGTGCCGTAGAGGGCCTCCTTGCGCCTGCGGCGCTCCTCGGCGCGCTCCCACGAGTCGTCCGCGCTCGCGTTCTCCCCGGAGGAGCGCTTTCCGCGCGCGAGCACCGCCACCGCCGCCAGCATGCCCAGGAGCAGTACGGCGCCCGGAAGCAGCCAGTTCAGCGATATGTCGGTCAGTCTCATCACGGGTCCCTTGCATTGGGATAGGGCGTAACGCCCGCCATAGTGGCCCAATCCCGCCGTCCCTCAGGGGGTTTCGGGGCAAGAGGCCGCCAAGGAGGTGCAAGGGGATGCCCAGGACGGCGTTCTGCTCGAACTGCCGCGTGAGGGGCGGGAGTTGAGTTCGAATAAGACTACCCGTACGGGTGGTTCCACGGGAACTTCCTGCGCGTGGTGAGGAAGGTGTGAAACGGCTGTGTCCGTACGCGTGTCCCACTCGCGGCTGATCTTAGTGGATGCCGGGGTGACGTGGGTGTCCGAGGAGGCGTCAACTGCGCGCGAGGCGTGCTCTCGTGGGCCCGAGGGGCCTCGGGCGGTGATGGTGGGTCGCGCGGTGGCGGCGCGTCAGATGGCCGCGGTCGCCAGGAGCTTGGCCAGGCGGTCGGTGTCGCAGGTGCGGGGGCAGGTGGCGCAGGTGTCCTCGGGGCGGACGGTGTAGAACATGCAGCAGCTCGCCCGGTCCCTGGTGGGGAGTCGTTCGCCGTTCGGGCCGGTCAGTTCGCGGAACGCCGCCGCGCCTGCGTAAGGCTTCGTCGCGCCCGGCAGCAGAAGCTCCAGTTCGTGACGCGCCCGCTCCTCCTCGCCGAGCAGATGGGCGACGTACCACAGGCCCTCCACGACCTCGTCGGTCACCATGCCCCACAGTGCGCGGCCACGGCGCCGCATCCGCGGGCCGAACGCGGCGAGCAGCGGTTCGGCGTGCTCGGCGATCGCCCCGCGCACCTCGGCCCGCAGGGCCTCCTCGTCCGGGACCACGCGGGCGGCGGGGTGGGCGGCCGCCGGGTCGCCCGGCAGGCAGGCGAAGGAGGCGGGACGCACGGCCATGCGGCCCGCCGTGCGGTCGTACGCGACGTGGGTCACCGGCAGGCGCGGGACGCGGCGGTCCAGGAACCAGGGGACGGTGATCAGCAGGCAGGCGGGCCAGGCGTAGCGGTGCAGGGCGAAGCTCGCGACGACGTCGGGGCGGGCGCGGGTGCCGTAGTCGCGCCGCACCTGTGCGTCGTCCCAGGCCAGGAAGGCGTCGAGGGCGGCCGGGTCGTGGGCGAGTGCGGCGGCGGGGGTCCAGTTGCCGTCCTGGGGGAGCGGGGTCTGCGGATGCAGCTCGATGATCGTCAGCCCGGCGTAGGCCTCGGTGAGGCGGGCGTACGCGTCCGCGGTGGGGGCGGACGCGACGGGGGCGGCCGCGGTGCGGGTGGGCTGGACGGGCATGGGGACCACCGATCCTGAGCGGGATTGAAGGTAAGGCTTACCTTACTGGATCTCTCGACCGTTCTTGATCGGATTTGAGCTGGTGGGTTCTGGGCCTAAGGTGCTTGACGGACGAGTAACAACCCGTCGTAATGACCCCAAGCACCGACAAGCCCGCAGGAGGACCCGTGAAACAGGGGGCGCAGGGTTCTGCCGGGACCGGGGCCGCCGCCGCGCACGGGGTGCGTGTGCCGGTGCAGCCGACGGCAGCGGATGTGGACCGGGTGGCCGCCGGCCGGGACGAGGCGGTGCGCGGTGAGCACACGCACAGTGAGCGGCCGGTGGTGCAGCGCGCGTCGGTGCGGGGACAGATCCTCGATGCCTTGCGCGCCGCGCTGGTCGCGGGGGAGCTGAGGCCCGGCGAGGTGTACTCCGCGCCCGCGCTGGGGGAGCGGTTCGGGGTGTCGGCGACGCCGGTGCGGGAGGCCATGCAGCAGCTGGCGCTCGAGGGTGCCGTGGAGGTCGTGCCCAACCGGGGGTTCCGGGTCGTGGTGCGGGACGCGCGTGAGCTGGCCGAGCTGGTCGAGGTGCGGGCGCTGATCGAGGTGCCGGTGATGCTGCGGCTCGCGCGCACGGTGCCGGTGGAGCGATGGGCGGAACTGCGGCCGCTGGCCGAGGCGACGGTGCGGGCGGCGGCGTCCGGGTGCCGGGCCACGTACGCGGAGTCCGACCGGGCGTTCCATCGGGGGGTGCTGGGGCTGGCGGGCAACTCGCAGTTGGTGCGGATCGTCGATGACTTGTACCGGCGCGGGCAGTGGCCTTCGGGTGGGGGGCGGGCGGAGCTGCTCGCTGACGCGGCTGAGCACGTGGCGTTGCTGGACGCGTTGATCGCGGGGGCGGTGGATGTGGTGCGGGGGTTGGTTTCCGGGCACTGCGGGTGACGGTCGCCCGTCTGCGGGTACGTGGGGGCCGTCCGTTCGTCTGCGGGCCGGTGGGGGCGGGTCGCGCAGTTCCCCGCGCCCCTTTTGTGCCTGCGGCGGCCCGTTGCGTGCGTGGTGGGCTGGTGTCGCGCCTGCGGTGCGTGGTGAATCGGGGCCGGGGTGGGGGATGTCCGTCCTCGGTCCGGCCGCCCGTCCCCGACGCGCGCACCGTTGCCCGGTGCCGGCCGCTGCGGGCGGACACCCCCCACCCCGTCCCCTTCCCGCCGTACGCGACTGCGGCCCGTAGCCCCTTCCGTCTGTGTGCGGGGCACGGCGCGGGCCGGGGGGTCCGTTCGGGCGGTCGGCCACCGTGGACACCTAAGGGGCGCGGGGAACTGCGCGACCGGCCACGACGTGCCCGCACAGGCCACCTAAGGGGCGCGGGGAACTGCGCGACCCGCCACGACGCGCCCGCACCGGACGTGCAGCCGCGAGCGGGGGCGGCGTTCGGTGGAGCCTACGCCGTTGCCGCATCCGGTGCCGGTGGTGCCAGTTGTGCGGCCAGCCAGGTGGGGACTCCGCCGAGGAGGCGGAAGAGGCGGCGGGCCTCCTCGCGCAGGCGGGACGCCTCCGGTTCCGGTTCGGTGTCCGCGAGGGACGCCAGGGCCGGGGCCGTACCGACGAGGTAGCCCAGCTCTTCGCGCAGCCGCAGGGATTCGGTGAAGCCGTGGCGCGCCTCGGCCAGTTCGCCCTCGCGCAGGGCGAGGCCCGCCAGGTGACGCCAGGTGAAGGAGAGCAGGAGCGGGTCGGCGTGCGCGGTGGCGCCCGCGTGGGCCCGGCGGAACGCGGCGTGCGCCGCCTGGGGCGCGTCGCCGAGGTTCTGCGCGACCAGACCGCGGCGGAAGTCCAGCAACGCGCGTGCGTGGGAGTCGCGGGGGATCAGGGCCGCCGCGCGGCCGAGCGCGGCGCGGGCCTCGTCGGCCCGGTCGCGCACCCCGTGCAGGGTCGCGGCGTAGGCCACGTACCCGCGTTCACAAGCGGCCGCCCCGCGCTCCTCGTCCGTGTGGGCCAGCGCCTCCGCGGTGCGCAGCGCGTCCTCCGCCTCCTCCCAGCCCCGCTCGGTGTACAGGCAGCGTTCCGCCAGCAGCGCGGCCCGCTGGAGAGCCGCGGCCGCGGTGTCCGGCTTCAGCAGTTCCGCCGCGTCGGCCCAGCATGCGCGGGAGCGCAGCCGCCATACCGCGGTCTGGAGGGGATCGTCAGCTGCGGTCGTTCCGGTACCAGACATGGCGGTATGCGCCACATTGCCCTCCCCGAGCACGCCATTGAGCTATGAGTAGTGGCGGCATTCCAGCACCAATCGCGGTGCCGGGCCAAGGGGGTGGGTGAAGGAATTCACAAAGTCGGGTCGCTCTTCGGTCAGCTCATGCGCAGCGCCAGGAAGAAGTCCAGCTTGTCCTCGAGGCGTGAAAGGTCCCGGCTCGTCAACTGCTCGATTCGCCCGACCCGGTAGCGCAGCGTGTTGACGTGCAGGTGGAGACGGGTGGCGCAGCGGGTCCAGGAGCCGTCGCAGTCGAGGAACGCCTCCAGGGTGGGGATCAGCTCGGCCCGGTGCCGGCGGTCGTAGTCGCGCAGGGGGTCCAGGAGGCGGGCGGTGAAGGCGCGGCGGACGTCGTCCGGCACGAAGGGGAGCAGCAGGACGTGGCTCGCCAGTTCCTGGTGGCCCGCCGCACAGACCTGGCCCGGACGGGCGGCGGCCACCCGGCGGGCGTGCCGGGCCTCCTCCAGCGCGCCGCGCAGCCCCTCCGCCGAGTGGACGGCGGCGCTCACGCCGAGGGTGACCCGGCCGTCGCCGTCCAGCCCGGCGGTCAGCGGGTCGCGCACGGTCTGGAGCAGGGTGTCGGCCAGGATCCCGGTCTCGGTGCCGTCGTGCTCGGTGGCGACGGCCGGGAGCGGCACCAGGGCGATCGCCTCGTCGCCGGTGCGGGCGACCGCGATGCGGTCGGACGGCTCGGGTCCGGTGGCCTGCGGGTCGACCAGGATCTCCTCCAGCAGGGACTGGGCGACCGGGCCGCCGTCGACATCCCCGCCCTCCCACTCCACGCGGGCCACGATCACCTGCCAGTGCGGGGCCGCGCCCAGGCCGGGCAGCAGCACGGGAGCGGCCACGCGCAGGCGCGCGGCGATCTCCGCCGGGGCCGCGCCCGTCTGGACCAGTTCGAGGACCTCCTGGGCCAGGCGGCGGCGGACCGTGCGGGCCGCGTCGCGGCGGTCCCGCTCGACCGCGATCAGCTGGGTGACGCCCTGCAGCAGGTCCAGGCGCTCCTCGGCCCAGTCGGAGGCGTCCGCCTCGACCGCGAGCAGCCAGTCGGACAGGACCGTCTCCCGCACGTCCCGGGCGGCGGCCTGCGGGGAGCGGCCGCTGCTGCGGACCGGGAACAGGGAGTACGTCGTCGCGCCGAGCGTCACCCGGTGCGGGCCACGGCGGCCGGTGCGGGTCGCCGCAAGGTGCTGGGCCGCGAGCCGGCCGCACACCTCGGCGGGGAGCGCCGGTGCGGCCTCCTTCGAGCCGGCGATCAGCCGGCCGGTGGGGGAGAGCACCCAGGCGCGCAGGTCGAGGTCGGAGCCCAGCAGGTCGAGGACCACGTCGGGGCCGCCGCCCGCGGGACCCGAGGTCATCATGCGGCGGTGCCGGTCCACCACGGCCGCGAGGTCGCCGGCGCGCTCGCCGGAGACCTGCCGTACGACGTGCTCGGTGATCGTCGCGAACGCCACCGACTCGTGCACCGCGAACAGGGGCAGGCGATGGCGGGCGCAGGCCAGGACGAGGTCCTCGGGCACATCGCCCAGCTCGGCCTCGCCGGCCGCCAGCGCGGCCACGCCGGCCTGCACCAGGATCCGCACGAACGGTTCGGAGTCGTCGGCGTCCCGGCGCCAGGCCAGGCCGGTGAGCACCAGTTCGCCGCCGGAGAGGTAGCGGCTTGGGTCGCGCAGGTCCGTGGTCATCACACCGCGCACGGTGCGGTCCAGTTCGTCCTCGCCGCCGAGGAGCCTCAGGCCCAGCGCATCGGTGTCCAGCAGTGCGCGCAGCCGCATTCTCGTCGCCGCCGTTCTTTGTCTCGAAAACTTCGGATGAATCTTGTGCCGAGGAGCCGGGCGCGATGGCCGGGCGGTCACGCCCCGTGGGCTTCTGGGCTGTGTTTTCTGTTGCCAGAGGAAGACGTGGGGGTTACCGGGCCCCTCACTTCATACGAATCTACAAGATGGCTCTTCTGGCCACCCAACTCCTTCATGGTTTCCGTGACTGACCCGCATGGAGCAGTCGGCGGTGTACTGAGTCCACTTCGGTGAACACGACGTGAACGAGCCAGCCCCACCGCACGCCGATTGACTTGATCTGCACCACCACGAGACGTAGAAGAGAGCCGGTCATGGACTACCTTCGCCCCACCAGCCGGGAGGGACTGCTCGCCGTCACGGCCGAGCGCTCCGGCGTGGTGCCGATCGGGGGTACCGACGTGATGGTCGGAGCCCGTGTCCCGTACCCGCAGATCGTCGACGGTCTCCGTGCCGAGCTGCCCGCCCGCGCATCCGCCGCCCGGACGGTCGCCTCCCCCCTGATCCGCCACCTCGGCGTCGCCGGCGGCAGCCTCGGCACGGCTTCTCCCATCAAATGCGTCCGCCTCGTCCTGCGCGCCCCCGGCGCGCACGAGGCGGACCCGGCGGCCCGGGGCACCCGGGCGATCCCCACGGCGGACGGCCGGCGACGGCACCGGCCCGGTCGCCCGCGCCGGCCGTCCGAGCGGCGATCCGCCGCGGCGCCGGTTCCCGATCCGGGCCGCACCGCGGTGCGGCCCGAGCGTCCGGCCCGCCCGGCGTGATCCACAGACTCTCCGGGCGGCGCAGGGAACGTCACACCCTCCACCGCGCCGCCCGGAGGAACCCCCTTTGAGTTCCGCTCCGCTCGCGGGCCTTGAAGTACCTGCAGTTCGTTCGTCTCGGGCCGTCCCCCGGGCGTCCATTCCCAAATCCCGCAGCCGCGGCCCAATCCGGTGCCGTCGGTTCCCACGCGGGTGCCCCTGTGAACCTTGGGAGATGGCACCATGACCCAGCAGTCAGTGGAGCCCAGGACCACCGCCGAAGACGCGGGCTCGGGAAGCCGCGTCCCGGCCGGACGGTCCTGGCTCGACCGGTACTTCCACATATCCCAGCGGGGATCCACTGTCGCGCGTGAAGTGCGCGGCGGCGTCACCACCTTCATGGCGATGGCGTACATCCTGCTGCTCAACCCTGTGATCCTCTCCGGCGCGGACAAGTCCGGGGACTCGCTCAGCCAGAAGGCGCTGATCACCGCGACCGCGCTCGGTGCGGCGTTCTGCACCCTGCTCATGGGCTGGTTCGGCAAGGTCCCGCTCGCCATGGCCGCCGGACTCTCGGTCTCCGGCGTGCTGGCCGGCCTCGTGATGGGCAACAAGGACCTCACCTGGGCCCAGGGCCTGGGTATGTGCGTCGCCTACGGTGTCGTGATCATGCTCCTGGTCGTCACGGGACTGCGCGAGCTGATCATGAACGCGATCCCGTTGCCCCTGAAGCACGGCATCACGATCGGCATCGGCCTCTTCATCGCGTTCATCGGTCTGGTGAAGGCCGGGTTCGTGCACGCCGGCGAGGCCACGCCCGTCACCCTCGGAAACGGCGGCGAACTCGTCGGCTGGCCCGTACTGCTCTTCGCGGTCACGCTGCTGATGATCTTCATGCTCCAGTCCCGGAACGTGCCGGGCGCCATCCTCATCGGCATCGTCTCCGGCACGGTCCTCGCCCTGATCGTCAACGCCGCGGGCCTCGTCGACGACAAGGCGTGGGCCAACGGTGAGGCCCCCGCGCTGCACGGCAGCGTGGTGTCCATGCCGGACTTCTCGCTCATCGGCAAGGTGTCCTTCGGCGGTCTGGGCGACGTCGGCTACATGACGGTCACCTTCATCGTCTTCACCCTGGTGCTCGCCGGCTTCTTCGACGCGATGGCCACCATCATCGGCATCGGCACCGAGGCCAACCTGGCCGACGAGAAGGGCCGGATGCCCGGCCTGTCCAAGGCCCTGTTCATCGACGGCGCCGGTGGTGTCATCGGCGGTGTCACGGGCGGCTCCGGACAGTCCGTCTTCATCGAGTCCGCCACCGGTGTCGGCGAGGGTGCCCGCACCGGACTCGCCTCGGTCGTCACCGGTGGGTTCTTCGCCCTCTGTCTCTTCTTCACGCCGCTCACGGCGATCGTGCCCAGAGAGGTGGCCTCGGCCGCCCTCGTCACCATCGGCGCGATGATGATGATGAACGCCCGGCACGTGGACTGGGGGGACCGCTCCGTGGCGATCCCGGTCTTCCTGACCGTCGTGATCATGCCGTTCACCTACTCGATCACCCCCGGTGTCGCCGCCGGCGTGATCTCCTACACCGCCATCAAGGTCGCCCAGGGGAAGTGGCGGGAGATCGGCCCGTTCATGTGGGGTCTGACCGCCCTCTTCCTCGTCTACTTCGCACTCCATCCGCTCCGTTCCCTGCTGGGCGTGCACTAGCCGCCCCGGCACGACGAGCTGTGCCCGCAAGCGCTCGAGGACGCGATGCCGTCCTCGAGCGCTTCGGGTACAGCGACGAGGACGCCCGCGCCGTCGGCCTGACCCGTGACGGCGTCATCGGCCTCCTCGTCACACCGGGAGGGCCGGTTGACCGGCCCGCCGGTGCTCGCGGCCGCTCGGCCGCCGCCGCCCGTGGGGAGGCTGCGGCGGCCGAGTGGATCGTCACCGGCCCCTCCGAACCGACCAGCCGGCCGCCCCGACACCACCGTCGAGGGCGGCTTCGGCGTTCACCCCCGAACTCGACCGCACGGTGGCCCGGTCGGCTCGCGCCGCACCCACCTGGCCGGTTGGCCTGAAGGACCGTCATCGAACTTGCGTGCCCCGCTCCTGACCTGCAAGGTGAGCAGTCTGTTGCCGGAGGGACGGGGGAGCGGGGTGGCGGAGACACAGGGCGTGGTCGGGCCGCGTGCGGCGGACCGGGCGGGGGCGGTCGGGGACGAACCGGGTGGTGAGGCGCGCGGGGCCGGACGGATACGGCGGATGCCGGCCTGGGCGACCACGGTGCTGGGCGTCTTCCTGCTGGCCGACCTCGTCGTGGTGTGCGGGGCGTTGCTGAGCCTGTGGCCCGCGCTGCTCGAGGTCGTCCGGGCGGGGGCGGCGCCGGGTGCCACGGCGCGGTGGTCGCCGTTCGGGCTCGGCGGCTGGGCGCTCACGGCCGACACGGCGATGCTGCTCGCCGTCGTCTGCTGCAGCGCGCTGGGCAGTTTCGTGCACGCGGCCACCTCGTTCGCCACGTACGTCGGCAACCGGCGGCTGTACGCGAGCTGGCTGTGGTGGTACCTGCTGCGCGCGGGCATCGGGGTCGCGCTCGCGCTGCTGGTCTACTTCCTGCTGCGCGGCGGTCTGTTCACGGGCAGCTCCGGTCCCGCGGCCACCAACCCGTACGGCTTCGCCGGGATCGCGGGCCTGTGCGGGCTGTTCTCCAAACAGGCCACGGACAAGCTCCGCGAGGTCTGCGACACGATCCTCAGCACCCGCACCGACGGCGACCGCGACCGCCAGGACAAGCTGGAGACGCCGGCCGCCCACCCGCAGGACGGGCCGGCGTAGTCCCCGCTTCGGAGGCGCCCGGCGGTCAGGCCGGCGTTCTGAGCAGCTGGTTCAGGGCGCGGCCGAAGACCGTGCGGCACGCCGCGCGCAGGAGGGGGTCGGCCAGGGCGGGCAGAAAGCGGACGCGCAGTTCCTCACGCCACACCACCCGGGTACGGCCGCCGGGGCCCGGGTGGGTCTCAAGTTCCGCCCAGCCGAGGACGACGCGGCCGCGTTTCTCCATGCGGCACAGTCCGGGGCCGTCGCCCGTCGGCGGCTGCCAGGCCGTGACCTCCATCGGGTCGGCGAAGCCGAGCGGCCCGAGCCCCGTGCGGGCGACGATCACCGTGCCCGGCCGGGTCGGCCCGGCGGGGACCGCGCCGACCCGGGTCAGCGGCACCGAGGCACCGTGCCGGGGCCAGTCGGTGAGCCGGCGCCAGGCCTCCGGCTGGGGGAGCGGCACCGTACGTTCGAGGCGGAAGTGGACCACGTCAGGATCCTAGAGAACCCGACCGGTCCGGCGGTCCGTCCCCGGCCCGCTCACCCTTTCGCGTCCGGGGTGCGGTGTGCCTTGTGGCCTCAGGGCCGGTACACCTTTCCCGGCTCGGCCTTCCCGGGGGCGAGGAGCTGGGGCACCGTCACGAACACGTAGCCGCGTTCCTTGAGGGCGTCGATGATGCCGGGGACCGCGGGGACGGTGCCCGGGTAGATGTCGTGCAGCAGGATGATGCCGTCCCGGGACGCCTGGTCGAGCACGCGCTTTCGGATGAGCGCGGAGTCGTTCGTCGTGTAGTCCTTCGCGGTGACGCTCCACAGGACCTCCGCGAGGCCCATCTCCTTGGAGATCTTGTTCACCGTGTCGTTGGTGCGGCCCTGCGGCGGACGCATCAGAGTCGGCCGGTGTCCGGTGAGCTTCTCTATCGCGTCGTTGGGGCGCTTGAGTTCCTCGCGTATCTCGTCCGGCGTGATCTTGGTGAGGATCTTGTGGTCCCAGGTGTGGCTGGCCACCTCGTGGCCCTCGGCCGCCATCCGCTTGACCAGCTCGGGGTACGTGTCGATGTGCCGCTCGCCGAGCAGGAAGAACGTCGCCGGCACCTGCTTCTGCTTCAGGATGTCCAGCAGCCGCGCGGAGTTCTCGCTGGGCCCGGCGTCGAAGGTGAGCGCGATGCACTTGGCCTGACGGCAGTCGACGGTTCCGTACCGGGCCGCCTGGACGGTGGCCGCCGGGTGGGCGCGGGCGTCGCTCGGCGCCGTGGTGTCCAGGCGCGTGCAGCCGCTCAGCGCCAGCGTCACGGCGGCGGCGGAGAGGATCGCCGCCGCCCGGAACGCGTTCCCCGTTCTTGGCATCTTCCTGGTCAGTGAAGGCATGGAGTGACTATACATAGCGTGTATACGCAAGATGTATAGTCTCTGATCGCTACCCGAATCCATGAATGTGACGGTCCTCACCGGGTTACTCGCGCGGACACGCAAGTGAAAGGCGAGAGTGAGGAGAGCCCCGTGAGCGCACATCCTTGGCGCCGGGTGCTGGTCACCGGTGGAGCCGGATTCGTCGGGTCCCATCTGTGCGGCCGGCTGCTGGACGGCGGCTGCGACGTCGTCTGCCTGGACAATCTCGCCACCGGCTCCCGGGCCAACGTGGCCGAGCTGAACACCCGCCCGGGCTTCCGCTTCGTCCGCGGCGACGCCACCGACCCCGCCGCCTGGCAGGCCCTGCCCGGCCGCTTCGACCTGGTGCTGCACTTCGCCTGCCCGGCCTCCCCGGCCGACTATCTGCGGCTGCCTCTGGAGACCCTCGACGTCGGCTCCACCGGCACTCGCCTCGCCCTGGAGCGTGCCCACGCCGACGGCTCCCGCTTCCTGCTCGCCTCCACCTCCGAGGTCTACGGCGACCCGCTGGAGCACCCCCAGCGCGAGACCTACTGGGGCAACGTCAACCCCAACGGGCCGCGCAGCGTCTACGACGAGTCCAAGCGCTTCGCCGAGGCCCTGGTCACCGCCCATCGCGGCGTCCACGGCACCGACACCGCCATCGTGCGGATCTTCAACACCTACGGCCCCCGCATGCGCACCGGCGACGGCCGCGCCGTCCCGGCCTTCATCGCGCAGGCCCTGGACGGCATGCCGCTCACCGTGGCCGGCGACGGCGGTCAGACCCGCTCGCTGTGCTACGTCGACGACACGGTCACCGGCATCCTCGCCCTCGCCGCGTCCGGCGAGGCCGGCCCCGTCAACATCGGCGGCGCCGACGAGATCACCATGCTGGAGCTGGCCCGCCGGATCATCGACCTCACCGGTTCCGCCTCCCGCGTCCGCTTCGTCGAGCGCCCCGTCGACGACCCCTGCCGCCGCCGCCCCGACACCCGGCTCGCCCGCGAGTTGCTGGGCTGGCAGCCCCGGGTCGACTGGACCGAGGGCCTGAAGCGCACCATTGGCTGGTTCTCGCGGTCCGTGGCCGCCTGAACCGCTCCACGCGCGGTCGATTTGTCCTCACTCAAGGTGAAAAATCAGCGTATTTCGGTCGCAGTTGTCTCCAAGTGTTTGAGTCAGCTACCCCGCGGCACCCGCACAGCCCAGAGCCCCCGACCGCCTCCCGGGACGGAGCAAGCACCATGCGCATCCTTGGAATCAACGCCCTGTTCCACGACCCGGCCGCCGCTCTGGTCGTGGACGGGCGCACCGTCGCCGCCGCCGAGGAAGAGCGTTTCAGCCGCCGCAAACACGGCAAGCGGCCCGTGCCGTTCTCCGCCTGGGAACTGCCCGAGCTGTCGGCGCGCTGGTGCCTGGAGCATGCCGGACTGCGGCCGGAGGAGCTGGACGCCGTCACGTACTCCTTCGACCCGAAGCTCGCCCGGCCCGCCGCCGACATGGGACTGAACGACCCCTGGGACCCGCTGCGCCTGGAGTACGCCCGCCGCGCCCCCGAATTCCTCGCCGAGGCCCTGCCCGGCCTGGACCCCGAGCGGGTCGCCTTCGTCCCGCACCACGTGGCGCACGCCGCCTCCGCCGGGCCCGCCTCGCCGCATCCCGACAGCGCCGTCCTCGTCCTGGACGGCCGCGGCGAATCCGCCTCCCACCTGGCCGGACGCTTCGACGACGGCAAACTCGACACCCTGCACACCCAGGCCCTGCCAGACTCCCTCGGTCTCGTCTACGAGGAGCTGACCGCACACCTGGGCTTCCTGCGCTCCAGCGACGAGTTCAAGGTCATGGCGCTCGCCTCCTACGGCACGCCCCGCTTCCTCGACCGGCTCAGGCAGCACGTCCACGCCACCGGCGACGGCGGTTTCCGCGCCCACGGCGTCGACTGGGCCTCCTTCGCCCCCGCCCGCGCCAAGGACGAGCCGTGGACCCAGGACCACGCCGACCTCGCCGCCAGCGCCCAGGCCGTCCTGGAGGAAACCCTGCTGGAACTGGTGCACTGGCTGCACCGCGAGGCCGGCGGCGAGGCCCTCACCATGGCCGGCGGCGTCGCCCTCAACTGCGTCGCCAACTCCAAGATCGCCCAGCGCGGGCCCTTCCCGCACGTGTGGGTGCAGCCCGCCGCCGGAGACGCCGGCACCGCGCTCGGCGGCGCCCTCTTCCTCGCCGCGCAGGCCGAGGACACCGCCCCGATGCCCGGCGCCGACCTGGGCCGCGGCTGGAGCGACGAGGAACTGCGCAGCCGGCTGGAGACGGCCGGCGTGCCCTACGAGCGCCCCGACGACATCGCCGAGACGGTCGCCGGGGAACTCGCCCGGGACGGCATCGTCGCCTGGTTCCAGGGCCGCAGCGAGTACGGCCCGCGCGCCCTCGGCCACCGCTCGCTGATGGCCCACCCCGGCCGTGCCGAGAACCTGGAGCGGCTCAACCACGTCAAGGGCCGCGAGGAGTTCCGCCCGGTCGCGCCCATGGTCCGCGCCGAACGCGCCGCGGAACTGTTCGACGGGCCGCTGCCGAGCCCGTACATGCTCTTCGTGCACGACGTGCACCCCGCCTGGCGCGACCGCATCCCCGCCGTCGTCCACGTCGACGGCACCGCCCGCATCCAGACCGTCGAGGAGCGCTCCGAACCGCTCGTCGCCCGCATGCTTGCTGCGTTCGAGCGCCGAACCGGACTTCCCGTCGTCGTCAACACCAGCCTCAACACGGCCGGCCGACCCATGGTCGACGACCCACGCGACGCCCTGGAGTGCTTCGGTTCCGCACCCGTGGACCTGCTGGCCATCGGACCGTACGCGGTGCGCCGCGGCCGGGCCTACGCGAAGGGACACGGCGCATGACCGCATACGCCGTGGTGATCCCCACCCTGGTGCGCGACACGCTCGCCGACTGCCTGGCCGCGCTCGCCGCCGCGACCGGACCGCGCCCCGACGAGATCGTCGTCGTCGACGACCGGCCCGGCCCCGACCCGGACCCCGGGGCGCTGGACCACCCGCTCAGCGTCCTCGGCGACCTGCGCGAGCGCACCCTCGTCGTGACCAGCGGCGGACGCGGACCGGCCGCCGCCCGCAACACCGGCACCCAGGCCGTCACCGCCCCCTGGGTGGCCTTCCTCGACGACGACGTCCAGGTCGGCCCGCACTGGTGCGACCAACTGGTGCAGGACCTCCAAGAGGCCACCCCCGACACCGGCGCCGTCCAGGGCGTCATCGCCGTACCGCTGCCGGGGCACCGGCGTCCCACCGACTGGGAACGCGCCACCGCCGGCCTCGCGCAGGCCCGCTGGATCACCGCCGACATGGCCTACCGCACCGAGACCCTCAAGCAGGTCGGCGGCTTCGACGAACGCTTCCGGCGGGCCTTCCGCGAGGACGCCGACCTCGCCCTGCGCGTGCTCGACGCCGGCTGGCGCATCCGCCAGGGCCGGCGCACCACCCGGCACCCGGTGCGGCCCGCCGACCGCTGGGTGTCCCTGCGCGCCCAGCGCGGCAACGCCGACGACGCCCTCATGCGGGCCCTGCACGGCCCCGACTGGTGGCACCGGGCCCTCGCCCCGCGCGGCCGCATCCGCGGCCACATCGCCACCACCGCCGCCGGGCTGACCGCCGTCGGCTGCGCGCTCACCGGGCACCGGCAGGCCGCCGTCCTCGCCGCGCTGGGCTGGGCGACCGGCACCGCCGAGTTCGCCTGGGCGCGCATCTCGCCCGGACCGCGCACCCGGCACGAGGTCGACACCATGCTCGCCACCAGCGTGCTCATCCCGCCCGCGGCCACCTGGCACTGGCTGAACGGCCTGGTACGGCACCGCGGGGCCGCGCCCTGGCGGGAGGTGGCGCTGTGACGGCGATCCGCGCGGTGCTCTTCGACCGCGACGGCACCCTCGTCGAGGACGTGCCCTACAACGGCGACCCCGACCGGGTGCGCCCGATGCCCGGCGCCCGCGAGGCCGTCGAGCTGCTGCGCGCCCACGGCATCCGCACCGGCGTCGTCACCAACCAGTCCGGAGTCGCCCGCGGCCTGATCACCGAGGCCGACGTGCGCCGGGTCAACGAGCGCGTGGACGAACTCCTCGGCCCCTTCGACGTGTTCGCGATCTGCCCGCACGGCCCCGACGACGGCTGCCACTGCCGCAAGCCGCAGCCCGGCATGATCCTCTGGGCCGCCGGGAGGCTGTGCGCGCCCCCCGGCCGCCTCGCCGTCGTCGGCGACATCGGCGCCGACGTCGAGGCCGCCCGCCGGGCCGGCGCCCACGGCATCCTCGTCCCCACCCCGGTCACCCGGCCCGAGGAGACCGCGAGCGCCGAACACGTCGCGCCCAACCTCCGGACGGCCGTGCGCGCCCTGCTCGACGGCCCGCCCCGCGGCCGGGTCCTGGTCGACGAACGGCCCCTCGCCGACGCCTACCGGGAGGCGAGATGAGAGCACTCGTCACCCGCCTCGACAGCTTCGGCGACGTCCTGCTCGCCGGGCCCGCGATCCGTGCCGTCGCCGCCCGCGCCGACCACCTCACCCTGCTGTGCGGGCCGCTCGGCGAGCCCGCCGCCCGCATGCTGCCCGGCGTCGACGAGGTCGTCGTCTGGGACGCCCCCTGGGCCGGATTCGACCCGCCGCCCGTCCGCCGCTCCGACATCGACGCGCTCACCGCGGCCCTCGACGCCGACGCCGGGCTCGTCCTGACCTCCTTCCACCAGTCGCCGCTGCCCACCGCACTCCTGCTGCGCCTGGCCGGGGTGCGGCACCTCGCCGCCGACAGCGCCGACTACCCCGGCTCCCTGCTCGACGTACGCCACCAGCGCGCCCCGCACGCCCACGAGGCGGAGGCCGCCCTCGACCTCGCCGAGGCGGCCGGCTTCCCCCGCGTCGACGACGGACGCCTCGCCGTCCTGCCCCCGCCCGACACCCGCGACCTGACCGGCGAGGGCCCTTACGTCGTGCTGCACCCCGGCGCCAGCGTCCCCGCCCGCGCCTGGAGCCCCGGCCGCTGCGCCGAGGCCGTACGCGAACTCACCGCCGCCGGACACCGCGTCGTCGTCACCGGCGGGCGCGGGGAGCGGGAACTGACCGCGCAGGTCGCCGGGGACACCGGCCTGGACCTCGGTGGCCGTACCGACGCCCCGACGCTCGCCGGGGTCCTCGCCCGGGCCGCCGCCGTCGTCACCGGCAACACCGGCCCCGCACACCTCGCCGCCGCCGTCCGCACCCCCGTCGTCTCCCTGTTCGCCCCCGTCGTCCCGGCCGAACGCTGGCGGCCCTACGGCGTGCCGTACGTGCTGCTCGGCGACCAGAGCGCGCCCTGCGCCGGCAGCCGGGCCCGCACCTGCCCCGTCCCCGGCCACCCGTGCCTTCAGTCCGTGACCGCCCACGACGTGGTCGCCGCAGTGGAGAAGGTGATGCAGGCATGAGGATCCTCATCTGGCACGTCCACGGCTCCTGGACCACCTCCTTCGTCCAGGGCCCGCACACCTGCCTCGTCCCGGTCACCCCCGACCGCGGCCCCGACGGCCTCGGCCGCGCCCGCACCTTCGACTGGCCCGACCGCGTCCTCGAGGTCCCGCCCGAGCGGCTGCGCGAGGAGGAGATCGACCTCGTCGTCCTGCAACGTCCGCACGAACTCGCCCTCGTGGACGAGTGGCTGGGCCGCCGTCCGCCGATGGTCTACCTGGAGCACAACGCCCCGCACGGCGACGTGCCCGACACCCGGCATCCGATGGCGGACCAGTCGGCGATCCCGATCGTGCACGTCACCCACTTCAACCGGCTGATGTGGGACAACGGCCGAGCCCCCACCGCCGTCATCGAGCACGGCATCGTCGACCCGGGCCCGCTGTGGACCGGGGAGGTGCCGCACGCCGCCGTCGTCGTCAACGAGCCCGTACGACGCGGCCGTACCACCGGCACCGACCTGCTGCCCTTCTTCGCCGAGGCGGCCGGGCTGGACGTCTTCGGCATGAAGACCGACCGGCTCGCCCTGCCCGGCGTGCGGACCTTCGACCTGCCGCAGCGCGAACTGCACGCGCAGATGGCCCGCCGCCGGCTCTACCTCCACCCGGTCCGCTGGACCTCCCTCGGCCTGTCGCTGCTGGAAGCGATGCACCTGGCGATGCCGGTCGTCGCGCTGGCCACCACCGAGGTGACCGAGGCGGTGCCCGAGGGCGCCGGCGTGGTCTCCAACCGCATCGACGTACTGAAAGACGCCGTACGGGACTTCGTCGCCGACCCGCTGCACGCCCGCGCGGTCGGCGAGGGCGCACGCGCCGCGGTGCTCGCCCGGTACGGGCTGACCCGCTTCCTGGACGACTGGGAGCGGCTGCTGAAGGAGGTGACCCGATGAGGATCGCCATGGTGTCCGAGCACGCGAGCCCCCTCGCGGTGCTCGGCGGGGTGGACGCCGGTGGGCAGAACGTGTACGTGGCCCGTCTCAGCGAGGAGCTGGCGGCGCGCGGACACGACGTCACCGTCTACACCCGGCGCGACTCCGGCGACCTGCCCGACCGGGTGACCATGCCCGGCGGCACCGTCGTCGAGCAGGTGGCGGCCGGTCCTCCGCGGCCCGTCCCCAAGGACGAACTGTTCCCGTATATGCCGGGCTTCGGCGCTCACCTGGCACGCGCGTGGCAGCGCGAGCGGCCCGACGCGGTGCACGCCCACTTCTGGATGTCCGGCATGGCCGCCCGCATCGGCGCCCACCCCCACGGCGTCCCCGTCGTGCAGACCTTCCACGCCCTGGGCACCGTCAAGCGCCGTCACCAGGGCCGCCGCGACACCAGCCCCTTCGAACGCATCGGCATCGAGCGGCAATTGGGCCGCACCTGCAGCCGCGTCCTGGCCACCTGCACCGACGAGGTGTACGAACTCGCCGACATGGGCGTCCTGCCGCAGCGGGTCTCCGTGGTGCCGTGCGGCGTGGACGCCGACCACTTCCACCCCGGCGCCCGCGACCGCCGCCATGTGCCGCCGCGCGAGCAGCGCCACCGGATCCTGTCCTGCGGGCGGCTCGTGCGCCGCAAGGGATACGACAAGGCGATCCGTGCCCTGACCCGCATCCCCGACACCGAACTGCTCATCGCCGGCGGCCCGCCGCCCGGACTGCTGGAGACCGACCCGGAGGCCGAGCGGCTGCTGAAGTTCGCCGAACGGGCCGGTGTCGCCGACCGGGTGCGGCTGCTCGGCGCCGTCGACCCCGCGCACATGCCCGCCGTCATGGGCAGCGCCGACCTGGTGCTGTGCACCCCGGTGTACGAGCCGTTCGGCATCGTGCCGCTGGAGGCCATGGCGTGCGGCGTGCCGGTCGTCGCCACCGATGTCGGCGGCCACAAGGACACCGTCGCCGACGGCGTCACCGGACGCCGGGTGCCGCCGGGCGACGCCTGGGCGGTCGCCGCGGCCGTACGGAACCTCCTCGGCGACGACGCGCTGCGCCGCCGTATGGGCGAGACCGGGCGTGAACGCGTCCTCGCCCGCTACACCTGGCACCGGGTCGCGGACGGCGTCGAGCAGGTCTACCGCCAGGTCGCCGTCGGGCGCGGCCTGCGCACGGAGGTGGCGTGATGAGAGCCCCCGCACACGCCAGGGGCGGCGGCACGAGCGCCCCCGCACACACGAAAGGAGGCGGCATGAGCACCCACGCCCCGTCGCCGGTGGCCGCGCACTGCGACGAACTCCTCGACGCGCTCGCCCACTTCAAGGAGCGCTCCCACCTCACCGAGCGGTGGGGCGAGCAGCTCGCCAAGGTGCTCGGCGGCGGCGGACGCCTCCTCGCGGCGGGCAACGGCGGCAGCGCCGCGCAGGCCCAGCACCTGACCGCCGAGCTGGTCGGCCGCTACCGCGACGACCGGCCGCCGTTCTCCGCGATCGCCCTGCACGCCGACACCTCCGCCACGACCGCCATCGCCAACGACTACGGCGTGCACGAGGTGTTCGCCCGCCAGGTCCGCGCGCACGGCCGCCCCGGCGACGTGCTGATCCTGCTGTCCACGTCCGGCGCCAGCGCCAACCTGCTGTCCGCGGCCGACGCGGGCCGCGAGGCCGGGCTGAGCGTGTGGGCGCTGACCGGTGCGGCCCCCAACCCCCTGATGGCGGGCAGCGACGAGGCGCTGTGCGTGCCCGCCGCCTCCACGGCGACCGTGCAGGAACTCCATCTGGTCGCCGTGCACATGATCTGCCAGGCGTTCGACGCGGCAGTGGAGCGCATCCACGGGAGGTGACCGGATGACGACGCACGGCTCTTCCAAGGCCCCCCTCGTCGTGGTCGGCGACGCGCTGCTCGACCGCGACCTGACCGGCAGCGCCGACCGCCTCGCGCCCGACGCGCCGGTCCCGGTCGTCGCCGGCTGCGAGGAACACGTCCGGCCCGGCGGCGCCGCGCTCGCCGCGTACCTCGCGGCCGCCGACGGCCGCCCCGTCACCCTCATCACCGGCCTCGGCAACGACCCGGCGAGCGAGCGGCTGCGCGAACTCAGCGCCGGACGCGTGCAGTTGATCGCGCTGCCGCTGACCGGCGCGTTGCCCGAGAAGACCCGTGTGCTGGCCGGCGGCCGCCCCGTGGTCCGCCTGGACCGCGGCGACGGACGGGTCCGCACGGCCACCGACGAGGCCCGCGCCGCGCTGCGGGCGGCACCGGCCGTGCTGGTGTCCGACTACGGCCGCGGCGCTGCCGACGCGCTGCGGGACGTGCTGACCGAACGCCCCCCGCTGGTCTGGGACCCGCACCCGCGCGGCGGCCCACCGGTGCCGGGCACCCGCCTCGTCACCCCGGCCCGCTCCGAGGCGCAGGTCTTCGCCGAGCAGGCGGACGCCGGGACGGCCGCGCGGGGCGGGGAGCTGCGGCAGGCCGCAGGGCAGGCCGCCGCACTCGTACGGCACTGGCGGGTCGGCGCCGTCTCCGTGACCCTCGGCGTGCGCGGCGCGCTGCTGTCGTACGGCGACCACCCGCTGCTGGTGCCCGCCCCCGCCGCCCACGACGGCGACCCGTGCGGCGCCGGCGACCGCTTCGCCGCCACGGCGGCAGGACTGCTCGCCGACGGGGCACTGGTGGGCGAGGCGCTCCAGGGCGCCGTCGCGGCGGCGACCGCGTTCGTCGGGGCGGGGGGCGCCACCGCGATCACTCCGCCGGCCCCCGCCGCGCCCACCCCGCCCCCCGGCGACGGCGCGTCCGGCGACCCCTTCGCCGTCGCCGCCCGCGTCCGCGCCTCCGGCGGGACCGTCGTCGCCGCCGGTGGCTGCTTCGACCTGCTGCACGCCGGGCACGTCGGCCTGCTCCAGGCCGCCCGGCGCATCGGCGACTGCCTCGTCGTGTGCGTCAACTCCGACGACTCCGTACGCCGCCGCAAGGGCGACGGCCGCCCCGTCAACCCGCTCGCCGACCGGGTCCGCGTGCTGCGCGCGCTGGGCTGCGTCGACGCGGTCGCCGTGTTCGACGAGGACACCCCCGAGCGGCTGCTCGCCGAACTGCGCCCCGACGTATGGGTCAAGGGCGGCGACTACACCGGCGCCGCCCTGCCCGAGGCGGCGCTCTTGCGGGAGTGGGGCGGCCAGGCCGTTCTGCTGCCCTATCTCGACGGGCGTTCCTCCACCGCGCTGATCGCCCGTGCCGCGGAGGGTGCCCGGTGACCCGCCCCCGGCTGCTCGTCCTGCGCGCTCTCGGCCTCGGAGACCTGCTCGCCGGGGTGCCCGCGCTGCGCGCCCTGCGCCGCGGCTTCCCAGGCCACGAACTGATCCTCGCAGCGCCCGCCGCTCTGACGCCGGTCGCCGACGCCACGGAGGCCGTCGACCGGCTGCTGCCCGCCGCCGCGCCCGGCCGCGCCGTACCGCGGCGCATCGACTGGACCGGGCCGCCGCCCGACCTCGCCGTCGACCTCCACGGCAACGGGCCGCCCAGCCGCGCTGTGCTCCAGAGCCTCCACCCGCGCCGGCTGTGGGCCTTCGCCGGCCCCGACGGCCCGCCATGGTGGGCCGGGGAGCACGAACGGGACCGCTGGTGCCGCTTCCTGGAGTTCCACGGCGTCCCCGCCGACCCCGCCGACCTGCGGCTGCCCGCGCCGCCCGGACCGTCCCCGGCGCCGGACGCCGTCGTCCTGCACCCGGGGGCCGGGGCCCCCTCGCGCTGCTGGCCGGTCGAGCGGTACGCCGCCGTGGCGACCGCCCTGCGCGAACGCGGCCTGCGTGTCGTGGTCACCGGGGGAGAGGGCGAGGAGGACCTCGTCGCCCGGCTCGCCAAGGCGGCCCGGCTGCCCGACACCGACACCTTCGGCGGCGGCCTGCCCTTCGCCCGCCTGTCCGCCCTGGTCGCCGGTGCCCGCGCCGTGATCAGCGGCGACACCGGAATCGCACACCTCGCCGTCGCCCACGCCACCCGCTCGGTGACCCTGTTCGGGCCCGTCGCGCCCAGCCGCTGGGGACCGCCGGACGACCCGCGCCACCAGGTGCTGTGGCGCCCCGGCCCCGAGGAGGGCGACCCGCACGGCCGCCGGCCCGACCCGGCGCTGCTGCGGATCACCCCCGACGACGTCCTGCACGCCCACGACCGGCTACCGTCATGAGCGACCTCGGCGTCGTCATCGCCACCCGCGACCGCGCGGACCGCCTGGCCCGCACCCTGCGCCACCTGACCGCCCTGCCGGAGCGGCCCGGGATCCTCGTGGTGGACAACGCCTCCCGCGACCACACCCGCGCCCTGCTCGCCCGCGACTTCCCCCAGGTGGAGGTGGTCACGCTGGCCGAGAACCGCGGAGCGCTCGCCCGCACCGAAGGCGTACGCGCGCTGTCCACGCCGTACATCGCCTTCAGCGACGACGACTCGTGGTGGGAGGCGGGCGCCCTGGATCTCGCGGCCAAGCTGCTGGACGCCCATCCCCGCCTCGGCCTGATCTCGGCGCGCACCCTCGTCGGCCCCGCCGGGGAGGAGGACCCCCTCAACGACCTCCTCGCCCGCTCCCCGCTCGGCCCCGCCACGGACCTGCCCGGCGTCCAGGTGCTCGGCTTCCTCGCCTGCGCGAGCGTCGTGCGCCGCACCGCCTACCTGGACGCGGGCGGCTTCCACCCGGTGCTGTTCTTCGGCGGCGAGGAGACCGTGCTCGCCTACGACCTCGCCGCGCGCGGCTGGGGCGTCACCCACTGCCCCGACGTGGTCGCCCGCCACCACCCCGACCCGGCGTCGCCCCGCCCCGGCCGCCCGGCCGCCCAGCGCCGCAACGACGTCCTCACCGCCTGGCTGCGCCGCCCCCTGCCGCGCGCCCTGGCCCTCACCCGTGACCTCGCCGCCGAGGCCCGCCACGACCCGGTCGCCCGGCAGGCCCTGCGCGAGGCTCTCACCCGTCTGCCCGCCGCACTGCGCGCCCGCCGCGCCCTGCCGCCGCACCTGGAGCGTGCCGCCCGCACACTCGACGGAGCCGGCCCATGACCGACCCGCGCACCACCGTCGTCGTCATCACCCGCAACCGGCGCACCGACCTCTTGCGCACCCTCGGCCACCTGGCCGGACTCCCCGAGAAGCCGCCGGTGACCGTGGTCGACAACGCCTTCACCGACGCCGTCGGCGAGCGGCATCCGCGGGTACGGCTGCCGCGGCCCGGCCGCGACCTCGGCGCCGTCGGCCGCAACCTCGCTGTACGCGAAGTCCGCACCCCTTACGTCGCGTTCTGCGACGACGACTCCGGCGGTCACCCGGCGCCCTGTCCGGCGCCTCAGACCTGCTCGACCGCTGTCCCGCGCTCGCCACCGTCACCGCGCGCATCCTCGTCGAACCCGGCTCCACCGAGGACCCGATCACCGAGGAACTGCGCGACTCGGCCGTCCCCGGCCCCCGGTGGCCGCCCGGCCCGCCGCTCGGTTCCTTCCTGGCCGCGGCGAGCGCATTGCGCCCCGAGGCCTTCCGCGTCGCGGGCGGCTTCCACCCGCGGCTGTGGCTCGGCGGCGAGGAGGCGCTGCTCGCCGCCGAGCTCGCCGCGAACGGCTGGTGGCTGACGTACGCCGACCATCTGACGATCCATCACCAGCCGTCCCGGGCACCGGACACCACCCTGCGGCGGGGCTCGGCATCCGCAACACCCTGTGGTTCACCCGGCTGCGCCGGCCGGCCCGGCCCGCGCTGCGCCGCACCGTGCACCTCGCGCGCACGGTCCCCCGCGACACGGTGTCGCTGCGCGCCTTCGCCGAGGCCGCGGCCGCGCTGCCGTGGGTCCTGCGGGAGCGGCGGGTGCTGCCCGAGGAGGTCGAGGCACGGATGCGGCTGCTGGAGGACACCAAACGGCAGTCGAAGGCCCGGCGCTACATGGGCTGAGCACACCAGGGGGAGCGGGAGGGGGGCGGCTGTCGGGACGGGCGGCCCCCTCTTGTCGCCGGTTCGGTCCGCCGGGTGAACGGGTCACGGCGGACCGGCTGTTCTCATGGCTCCGTCCACCGGCACAGCAGCCGGAACACCGCGAACAGCGTCACCGGCCAGACGAGGGCGAACGCCCAGATCACCGCGGGGCGCGAGGTGCTGATGCCGGTCACCATCAGCCCGACGGCCACCGCGAGCAGCGCGGCGACGGTCAGCGGATGCGGCCGGTAGGCGGCCAGCCGGGACAGCCAGGACGCCCGGCGCCGCTGGAGCGTGCGCAGCCGGCGCGTGAGCCTGCGGTCGCGCCGCAGATCGCGCTCCAGGTCGTCCAGTATCCGTTGTTCGTGGTCGGGGAGTCGGCCGATCGACACGGTGCCTCCAGGGGAAACGTCGGGAGGGGCGTTCTTCGGGGTGCCCCCAGGGGAAACGTCGCAGGGGGAGCCCTTCGCGGGTGCCCCGCCCGCCGCACGGGCTAACCGGCCGCGGCGACCCGCAGGGCGCCCAGCAGCCGGTCCGCGCGTCCGTGGTCTCCGCGTCCGCGAAGCCGGCCGCGATGCTCCGCGCCCGCGCACGGCCCTCGCCCAGGCACCACTGCCACCAGCGGCCGAGCCGCTCCGCGTCCATGTGGTCGGCCGGCAGCAGCGCGGGCCGGCCGCAGGCCCGCGCCTGTGCGGCACCTTGGCGCCGCCCACGACCGGGCCGATCGCGAGCGCCGGTGTCCCGGCGCGCAGCGCCGGCACCAGGCCGTGCAGCCGGTCGGTGACGACCAGCTCCAGGCGGGCCGGCACCGCCTCGAACTGGCGGCCGTCGCACACAGCCACCAGTAGTCGGCGTCCAGCCGGGTCTCCAGCTCCAGCCGCGCGCAGTCCGGCCCGGCCTTCCACCCCGTGACCGCCTCGGCGATCTCGGCGTGCCGGCGCCGCCCGGCGTGCTCGTGCTGCCCGTGCGTGAGGATCACGCCCACCACGGGCAGGGCGGGCGGAGCGGGGGCGCGGGCGGCCAGGTCGAGGTCCGGGCCGGCGCCCGGCGCGTCCCGGGCCGGCACACGGTGGAAACCGGTGACGGCCGGGCTGCCGGGATCGACGACGGACGTGCCGACGGCGATCCGCGTGCGGTGCGCGAACCGCCGGTGCGGGTCCTCGACCTGCGGACCGTGCAGCGGCCCGCACACGAACACCAGATGCGTAGCCCTCGGGGCGTACCTCGTCCGGGTGCAGGGCATCGGCCCGGAACCCCGGGCTCCACGCGATGTCGTAAGGCAACCGCTCCCGGTCCAGCACGGATCGCACCCGGTGCAGCACGAGCACGTCACCGGCGGTCGCCTCGCCGTCCCGGAAGGTGAACCACCCCGTCAGCAGGATCCGTCCTCGCACAGTGGCCCCGAGCGCCCTTGAGCAGCGGGGACATGCGCGCACGCGGCGTCGGGCCCGGACAGGCGCGCCGGCGGGCGTCATCCGCTCGGGCAACCGGAAGCGGCTGTGCGCCACCGGGCACGGGCCGGCCGATGCGGGCCTCCACCGCCGGCACCCGTTCCCCGCCGGCCGCCACGCAGCGCGAACCGGCCGTAGCGCACGTACAGCGGGCCGTCACCCCGGCGCAGATCACCGAGGATGTACCGCCCCGGCGGGCCAGGACGGTGGGAAACGCACAGGGAGCGTTGCGGTCAGCAGCTGTCCGCAACGCCCGCTAGCGTGCAGTCCATGGCCAAGACGACGACGGCTCCCGTACTCGGCACCCGTGCCCTCAACCGCGCGACCCTTCAGCGGCAACTGCTGCTGCACCGCTCGCCGCTGACGGCCCGGCAGGCCGTGTCCCACCTCCTCGGACTGCAGGCGCAGAACGTCAAGCCGCCCTACTACGCGCTCGCCGCCCGCCTCGACGGCTTCAGGCCCGAGCAGCTCTCCCGGCTCATGGCGGACCGGTCCGTCGCCCGGATCGTCACCCTGCGCTCCACGATCCACACCCACACCGCCGACGACTGCCTCACCCTGCGCCCCCTGGTCCAGCCCGCCCGCGAACGCGAGCTCACGGCCTTCCGCAGGGGATTGACGGGCGTCGACCTCGACCGGCTCGCCGCACTCGCCCGGGACCTCGTCGAAGAGCGGCCGCGCACGCTGAAGGAACTGCGCGAGGCGCTGCGCCCGCACTGGCCGGACGCCGACCCGCAGGCCCTCGGCATCGCCGCCCGCTGCACCCTGCCGCTCGTCCAGGTCACCCCGCGGGGACTGTGGGGCGCGAGCGGGCAGGTGGCGCTCACCACCGCCGAGCACTGGCTGGGCCGGCCCACCGAGCCGCCCGCCGGCCCGGACACGACCGTCCTGCGCTACCTCGCCGCCTTCGGCCCCGCCTCGGTCAAGGACATGCAGACCTGGGCGGGCCTCACCCGGCTGCGCGACGTCTTCGAACGGCTCAGGCCCCGGCTGCTCACCTTCCGCGACGAGCAAGGCGTCGAACTGTTCGACCTGCCCGACGCGCCCCGCCCCGACCCGGACACCCCGGCCCCGCCCCGCTTCCTGCCGGAGTTCGACAACCTGCTGCTCTCCCACGCCGACCGCAGCCGGGTCATCCCGCCCGAGCACTGGGGCCGCAGCTGGCAGGGCAACCGGGCCTACCGCACCCTCCTCGTCGACGGCTTCCTCGCGGGCCTGTGGACGCTGGAGCGGGACGCACTCGTCATCGAGCCGTTCACCGCCCTGAGCAAGGGCCGGCGTGCCGAGATCACGGCCGAGGCGGAACACCTGCTGGCGACGCTGCATCCGGAGGCGTCGTACGACATCCGCTTCGGCACGGTACGGCCGTGACGGAGAGGCCCACGGTCCGGCCCCGGGGGCTCAGTCCGCCCGGCCCGTCACCGCCACGGTCAGCCCCAGGCCGATCATCGTGAACCCACCCGCACCGCCGATCAGCGACAGCCGCCGGTCCGAGCGCGCGAACCAGGCACGCGCGCCCGACGCGGTCAGCCCCCACAGGGTGTCGGTGACCAGGCCGATGGAGATGGGGACCAGTCCGAGCAGCAGCATCTGCACCGGGACCCGGCCGGCCGCGTGGTCGACGAACTGCGGCAGCACGGCGGCGAAGAACACCACACCCTTCGGATTCGTCACGCCGACCAGCGCACCGTCCAGCACGGTCCGCAGGTCACCGCGCGCGGACCCGCCGGGCGACGCCTGGATCGCCGACGCGGTCAGCTCCCGGCGGTGCCGGAACGCCTGCACCCCCAGGTACACCAGATAGGCGGCACCGGCCAGCTTCACCGCCAGATACACCGTCACCGACCGCTCCACCAGCGAGCCCACGCCCACCGCGACGGCCACGACGAGCAGATACGACCCGAGGACGTTGCCCAGCGCCGTCGCCACCGCGGTGCGACGCCCGTGGGCCAGCGCCCGCCCGATGACGAACAGCACGCTCGGCCCGGGAACCACGATCACCAGCAACGACATCACCGCGAAGGCGAGCACACGATCGACCGACACCATGGGCCAACCCTAGGGGCTGTCCCGGACCTGCGGCCCCTTCCGGGCATTGGAAAGGGGGGCGGTGCGGGCTGCTCGTGGAAGCCCGCAACGCCCCCCTGGCAATCACCTGAGGGATACTCAGGAGTCTTCTGGGGTCATGAGCGCGTCATGACGTGACCTGCGCGGTCACGAGGCTGGAGAAGGTGGTCAGCCGGGTGTACACACCCGGGTAACCGGCCTCCGCGCAACCCTCCCCCCAGGAAGTGATCCCTGCCAGGACGCCCCCGATGAGCAGGGGACCGCCGCTGTCGCCCTGGCAGGTGTCCACGCCACCGGATGAGTACCCGGCGCACACCATGTCGCTCTGCACGAAGTCAGAGCCGTAGGAAGTCTTGCAGCTCGCGTCGGACACGATCGGGACCGTGGCGGTGCGCAGCTGGTTGGAGGAGCTGCCGTTCTCCGCGGTAGTGCCCCAGCCGAGGATGCGGGCCGTGGTGCCCGCCGCGTACACCGAGGTGTCGGACGGCGCGACGTACTTCGCCGGCGTGTACGGCATCGGCGCCGACAGCGTCAGCACGGCCACGTCGTCGCCGTTCGAGGCGTCCGTGTAGTCCGGGTCGACCCAGATCCTGCTGACCCGGCCGACCGTGCCGTTGGTGCCGTTGAGGTAGGTGCGGCCGCCCACGACCCGCACGCTGGAAGTGGTCTCGCCGGCCATGCAGTGCGCGGCCGTGACCACCTTGGTCGGGGCGACGAGGGTGCCGCCGCAGAACTGGTTCTGCGAGGCGTCGGTGATCTGCATCATGAACGGGTACGCCGTCGTCGTGGTGGTCGTGCCGCCCACGACGGGCTGCGGGGCGGCGACGGCGGCGGGAGTGCTGAAGAGGGTTGCTGCGGAGGCGACGGCGACGGCCGCGGCGGTCCTGCCGGCGGTCGATCTCGCACGGGTGAGCCCGAACATCAGTCTCCTCGGTGGGGTGGCCGGTGGGGGGTTTCGCACGGGTGTGTGGGGGACGCGGGACCGACCCCCGTGTGCCCGGGCGAGCGGCACGTCCCTCACGCTAGAACCCGCGCCACCGCCCTCCCAATGAGGGAACCCCCTAACGGAGTCGGGCAGGGAAAACCCTCGGTCGCCCCGTCGTGCACCCACCAGGGCAGTAAACCCGCGCGGGCCTCACTTCGCGTGACGCCCCGCCGCCAGCCGCACGATGTCCACCCGGGAGCGGATTCCCAGCTTCCGGTAGACCCGGGTCAGCGTCGCCTCCACCGTCTTGACGCTGATGAACAACCGGGCGGCGATCTCCCGGTTGGTGGCGCCCTCCATGACCAGGCCCGCCACCTGACGCTCCATCGAGGCCAGCGAGTCCAGCGCGCTGTGCAGCCCGGCCGGCGCGGGCGCCGGCCGCTGGGCCGCCGCGGCGCTGGCGTCCTGGGCGGCCGCCTCCACCTGCCGCAGCCACGGCAGTGCGCGGCAGCGTCTGAACAGCCGCGCCGCCTCGTCGTACGACGTCGGTCCCGGCCGCCCGGAGCGCAGCCGGGCCAGGGCGAACGCGGCCCGCGCCTCCTCCAGGCCGTACCCCAGCTTCGCCAGCCGGTCCTGAGCGGACGTCAGCTGCGCGAGCGCGGCCTCCGTGTCGCCCCGGGCCGCCCGCACCAGCGCCCCGGCCCGGTCCAGTACGGCGAGCACGCTCTCCCGGCGCAGCCGCAGCGCGTGCTCGCGGGCCGTGTCGATGACCTCCTGCGCCTCGTCCGCCTCGCCGATCCGCACCAGCGCCTCGGCGAGGTCACCGTGCCAGCGACCACGCGCCGGGTCGGTGATGCCGAGGCCCGCCTCCAGCTCCCGCACCCGGCGCAGCGACACCACGGCCCCGCGCGCGTCCCCGGCGACCAACTGCGCGTGGCCGAGGGCGGCCAGCGCCCGCGAGAGGTACATCTGGTCGCCGTCCTCCTCGGCGTGCGCCGCGGCCTCCCGGGCCAGCGCCTCCGCGCGCTCCACGTCCCCGGCGGACGCCTCGGCGAGCGAGGCCAGCATCGCGGAGGCGCCCTCACCGATCCCGGAGTCACGGGCCAGCCTGAGACTCTCGCGGGCCAGATCCAGGGCCCGCCCGCAGTGCCCGGACAGCAACTCCGTCTCGGCCAGGGCGCGCAGGAAATGCACCTCGCTCTCGACCATGCCGCGCCGGCGCACCTCGCGCAGCAGCGCGCTGATCGTCGTACGGGCCTCCGGCAGCTGATCGCTCATCAGCAGCCAGCGGAAGCGGGCCGCGCCGGCGCCGTTGTGATGACACGCCACATACGGGTCCTGCGGCTCCTGCAACGCCCGCTTGACCGTGACCGGGGCGTTCGAGTGGCCCATCAGGGTCTCGGTGGACGCCTGGAAGGACAGCGCCATCAGCTCGGTGCGCCGGTTCCCGGCCCGCGCGGCCAGCTCCGCCGCGTGCGCGGCCTCCTGCCGGGCCTCGGCGAAGTCGCCCTCGACGACCAGGGCACGCCAGGCGAGCTGGTAGTGGACCAGGGCCAGCAGCCGGGCGTCGTCACCGGCGTCGGCCAGCGCCTGCGGGAAGACGGCGTCCACGTCACCGAGGGCCTGCCCGGCCGCCTCGATCACCACCATCCAGGCCCGCACCCGCTCGGCCGGCACGGTGGCCCGGGTGAGGACATCACGGGCGATGTCCCGGGCGAGGTCCACCTCTCCGGCCGTGATCGCGTCCTCCGCGGCCTGCAACCGGCGCTCGTCCGCGTTCCCGTCGGCCGGCGTGTGCCGGGCGGCGAGCAGCCCGAGAGAGGCGGCCACCGACGGCGCCCCGCGGTCCCGGGCGAGCGCGGCGGCCTCCGCCAGCGACGCGGCGACGTCCGGGTCGGTGCCGATGGTGGCCAGCGCCAGATGCCGGGCCCGCTCGATCGGGTCCGAGGCGGCCGTGGACAGCGCGGCGTGCGCGGCGCGCCGCTCGTGGGCGGGCGCCTCCGCGTACAGCGCGGCGGAGATCAGCGGGTGCGCGAACCGCACCGCCGGAGCCTCCGGCTCGGTGGTGAGCAGCCCCAGCTCGGCCGCCTGCGCGCACTCGGCCTCGGCGTGGTCGCGGCCGGCCGCGTGCAGCAGCGCGGCCGTCGGCCGGGCACCGGCGCTGGCCACCAGCAGGGTGCGGCGGGCCTCGTCGGACAGCAGGTCCAGCCGGCTGAGCACCAGGGCGCGCAGCGAGGTCGGCACCGGCAACGGCTCACCCGGCCGCGGTGGCGTCGGGTTCTCGGCCAGCGCCCGGCCCAGCTCCAGAGCGAAGAGCGGGTTGCCGCCACTGGTGCGGTGGATGTCCCGCACCGTGGACCGCGGCAACCCGCCGTACCCCCGGTGATCGAGCAGCGCGGACACCTGCGCACGGGTGAGCGGACCGAGCCGCACCGCCAGCGTGTCGGGCGGACACGCCCGCAGATACCGGTCGTACTCCTGTGCCTCGGTGCGCACCGCGCACAGCATGCGCACCGAGGTGTCGCCGAGCCGCCGGGCGGCGAAACCGAGCAGTTCGGCGCTGGCGGAATCCAGCCACTGGAAGTCGTCGGCCACCACCAGCACCGGCCCGTCCTCGGCCAGCGCCCGCAGCGCCGACAGCACGGCCAGCCGCAGCGCGAGACCGTCGCGCTGGAGGGTCGACTCGCCCCGCCCGGTCAGCGCCGACTCCAGAGCGGTGCGCTGCGCGCCGGGCAGCCGGTCGGCGATCCGGTCGAGGACCAGCCCGAACAGATCGGCGAGGGCGAGGAAGGGCAGATGGGATTCGGACTCGGTGGCCGAGCAGCGCAAGACGGTGCCGGACTGGAAGCAGTTTTCCGCGGCCAATGCCCGCAGCACGGTCGACTTTCCTATTCCGGCCGGCCCGTGCAGCAGCACGCTGCCTCCGGACGCGAGCCGCTCACGCGCCGCGCTGAACAGCTCCTCCCGGCCGATGACCAGGTCGGGGCGGCATCGGGCAGGCTCCTGGAAGTCCTGTCGCACGGTTACCGCTCCCCTCCGTGTGTCGTGTCCGGGCCAAATTCTAGGCAACCGCGCAGGAAATTCGGACGGACGATGTCGTGAGGGATATAACAACACCCTTGCGCAACGAAAAATTCACGGCGCCGTCTGCCTGAATGACAACGCTGCCGCCCCCTCTTTCCCCTGCCCAGCCCCACCCCACGCCACACCGCGATCCGCACCCACGCCACGGCGGCGCCACACCCCCGCCACGGCGTGGCCGCTCCCGCGCCACACCCGAGCCACGGCGCCGCCACACCCGAGCCACGGCGCCGCCATACCCGAGCCACGGCGCCGCCGCACCCCCCACCCCGGCCCCGCCCCACAACGCACCGCAGGCGCGACCGTAACCGACCACACACCGCAACGGGCCGCCGCAGGCACAAAAAAGGGGCGCGGGGAACGGCGCGACCAGCCACAACGCACCCGCAGCCGAACCACGACCAGGCGCCGCAGGCAATGGCGAGCAGCCACAACGAACCCGAAAAGGCCGCCCCACGCCTCCAATGGGCGCGGAGAACGCCGCAAGCAACCATGACGCACCACCCCCTGACCCCCACCCCCGGACCCCCACCCCCGGCCCCCCGCCCACCGCCGGAGGCTACGGCAGCAGCCCCTCCCGCCGCGCACCCGCCACCGCCTCCCCGCGGGTATGCGCCCCCAGCTTCCGCATGGCCGAGCGCAAATACGACTTCACCGTCTCCGAACGCAACCCGAGCCGCTCACCGATCACCGCGTTCGTGGCGCCCGCGGCCACGCAGGCCAGCACATCCAGCTCCCGCGGAGCCAGCCTCACCGCCGGCGCCTCCGCACCCCCCGGCGCCAGCAGCCCGCACACCCCCAGCAGCTCCGCCCGCAACGCCGGATCCGCGATCCGCGGAGCCAGCGCCCGCAGCGCCGCGTGGGCCTCCCGCACCTGCTCCCAGCCCCCCGCGGGACGCGTCCCCGCAGCACGCACCCCCGCCTCCACAAGCTCGCGCAGTTCACCCGCCTCGTCCCGCACCACCAGCGCCTGCTCCACGTCCCGCGCCGCCGCCACGGCCTCGCTCAGCGCCCGGTCCCCCAGCGGCTGAGCACTCCGCAGGGCGCCGTACAGCACCCCCCGCACCCGACGCCGTACCACCACCGGCACCGCGAGCACCGACCGCAGCCCCTCCTCCGCGACGGCCGCGTCGTACTCGTGGCTGATCTGCCGGGAGGAGGAGTAGTCCGACACGGCGCACGGCCGGGCCAGCGCCACCGCCTTGCCGCCCAGCCCGTTGCCGGAGGTCACCGCGAGCGAGCGCAGCGCGGAGGTGTCGTTGCCGGTCAGCTCGCTGATCCGGATCCGGCGGTGCCCGGCGTCCACCAGCCCGCCGAAGGCCACCGGCAGCCCGGTGCCGCGGCGCAGGCGCGCCAGCGCACCGCGAATCTCCACCACGTCGGACGCGTCCGCTGTCACCTGCTCGACCCCTCACTGCGGCTGATTCGAGGCCCCCACCCCCGTTCGGGGGTAGTGAGACCTGCATCACGGATTACACGATGTACCCGAGCCGCCCGGCAATGGTCCGGCACAACAGGAGGACAGATGACGGCGACGGACGACTTCCGCAGGGCACGGGACTTCCTGCTGGAGCACCGCGAGGACTACGCAGGCGCCTACGAGGGTTTCCGCTGGCCCCGGCCCGAGTACTTCAACTGGGCGCTCGACTGGTTCGACGTCATCGCCGACGGCAACGACCGCACGGCGCTGCACATCGTCGAGGAGGACGGCGCGGAGACCCGGCTGTCCTTCGCCGAGCTGTCCGACCGCTCCGACCGCGTCGCGAACTGGCTGCGCGACCGAGGCGTGGCCGCCGAGGACCGGGTGCTGGTGATGCTCGGCAACCAGGCCGAGCTGTGGGAGACCGCGCTCGCCGCGATGAAGCTGCGCGCCGTGGTCATCCCGGCCACCCCGCTGCTGGGCCCGGCCGACCTGCGTGACCGTGTGGAGCGGGGCCGGGTCAAGCACGTCATCGTGCGTGCGGAGGACACGGAGAAGTTCGCCGAGGTGCCCGGCGCCTACACCCGGATCAGCGTCGGCGGCCTGCCCACGGAGGGCTGGGAGCCGTACGAGGACGGCTACGCGGCCCCCGCCGGATACGTCCCGGACGGCCCGACCCGCGCCGACGACCCGCTGATGCTGTACTTCACCTCCGGCACCACCGCCCGCCCCAAGCTGGTCGAGCACACCCACACCTCGTACCCGATCGGGCACCTCGCGACCATGTACTGGGTCGGTCTGAGGCCCGGGGACGTACACCTGAACATCTCCTCGCCCGGCTGGGCCAAGCACGCCTGGTCCAACCTGTTCGCGCCGTGGAACGCCGAGGCGACCGTCTTCATCCACAACTACAGCCGCTTCGACGCGGCCCGTCTGATGTCCGAGATGGACCGGGCCGGTGTGACCACGTTCTGTGCTCCGCCGACCGTGTGGCGCATGCTCATCCAGGCCGACCTGAGCCAGCTGGCCACCCCGCCCCGCGAGGTCGTCGCGGCCGGCGAACCGCTCAACCCCGAGGTCATCGAGCAGGTGCGGCGTGCCTGGGGCCGCACCGTCCGGGACGGCTTCGGGCAGACGGAGACCGCCGTGCAGGTCGCCAACACACCGGGCCAGACCCTCAAGACCGGCTCCATGGGCCGGCCCAGCCCCGGCTACCGCGTCGAACTGCTCGATCCGGTCTCCGGCGCGCCCGGCGCCACCGAGGGCGAGATCGCGCTGGACCTCTCCGAGCGCCCGGTGGGCCTGATGACCGGCTACCACGGCGACGCCGACCGTACGGCGGAGGCGATGGCCGGTGGCTACTACCGCACCGGCGACATCGCCGCCCGGGACGAGGACGGCTACCTGACCTACGTCGGCCGGGCCGACGACGTCTTCAAGGCCAGTGACTACAAGATCAGCCCGTTCGAGCTGGAGAGCGCCCTGCTGGAGCACGAGGCGGTCGCCGAGGCGGCGGTCGTGCCCGCGCCGGACGAGCTGCGCCTGGCCGTGCCGAAGGCGTACGTCGTCCTCGCCGAGGGCTACGAACCCGGCGCGGACACCGCCAAGGTGATCTTCGAGCATTCGCGTCAGGTGCTTGCTCCGTACAAGCGGATCCGGCGGCTGGAGTTCGGCGCGCTGCCGAAGACGGTGTCCGGCAAGATCCGCCGTATCGAGCTGCGCGAGGCCACGGCCGCGGGGTCGGACGAGGAGTACCGCGAGGAGGACTTCCGGTGACCGCACTGTCCTACACGCACGGCACGAGCGGGACCGTCCTGCTCGGCGACACCATCGGCGCCAACCTCGAGAGGGCCGTCGCCACCTGGCCCGAGCGCGAGGCGCTCGTCGACGTGCCGTCCGGCCGGCGCTGGACGTACGCGCAGTTCGGCGCCGACGTCGACACGTTGGCGCGGGCGCTGGTCGCGAGCGGGATCGCCAAGGGCGACCGGGTGGGCATCTGGGCCGTCAACTGCCCGGAGTGGGTGCTGGTCCAGTACGCCACCGCCCGCATCGGCGCGATCATGGTGAACATCAACCCGGCCTACCGCACCCACGAGGTCGAGTACGTCCTCAACCAGTCCGGCGTCCGGCTGCTCGTCGCCTCCCTCAGCCACAAGACGAGCGACTACCGGGCGATGGTCGACGAAGTGCGCGGCAGATGCCACGAGTTGCACGAGGTCGTGTACATCGGCGACCCGAGCTGGGAGGCGCTGCTCTCCCGCGCCGCGCCGGACGTGACGTACGAGGCCCTGTCCTGCGACGACCCCATCAACATCCAGTACACCTCGGGCACGACGGGCTTCCCCAAGGGGGCCACCCTCTCCCACCACAACATCCTCAACAACGGTTACTTCGTGGGCGAGCTGATCGCCTACAGCGAGCAGGACCGGATCTGCATCCCGGTCCCCTTCTACCACTGCTTCGGCATGGTCATGGCCAACCTGGCGGCCACCTCGCACGGCGCGTGCATGGTGATCCCGGCGGCGTCCTTCGACCCGAAGGCCACCCTGGAGGCGGTCCAGCAGGAGCGCTGCACCTCGCTCTACGGCGTGCCGACCATGTTCATCGCGGAGCTGAACCTGCCCGACTTCGCGGCCTACGACCTCACCTCGCTGCGCACCGGCATCATGGCCGGTTCGCCCTGTCCGGTGGAGGTGATGAAGCGGGTGGTCGCCGAGATGCACATGGAGCAGGTCTCCATCTGCTACGGCATGACCGAGACCTCCCCGGTGTCCCTGCAGACCCGGATGGACGACGACCTGGAGCACCGCACCGGCACCGTCGGCCGCGTACTGCCGCACATCGAGGTGAAGATCGTCGACCCGGCCACCGGAATCACGCAACCGCGGGGCGAGGCGGGGGAGTTGTGCACGCGCGGGTACAGCGTGATGCTCGGCTACTGGCAGGAGGCCGACAAGACCGCCGAGGCGATCGACGCCGGGCGCTGGATGCACACCGGGGACCTCGCGGTGATGCGCGAGGACGGGTACGTCGAGATCGTCGGCCGCATCAAGGACATGATCATCCGGGGCGGGGAGAACATCTACCCGCGCGAGATCGAGGAGTTCCTCTACGGCCACCCGAAGATCCGCGACGTCCAGGTCGTCGGCGCCCCGCACGAGAAGTACGGCGAGGAGGTGCTGGCCTGCGTCATCCCGCGCGACCCGGCCGACCCGCCGACCCTTCAGGACGTCCGCGCCTTCTGCGAGGGGCAGTTGGCCCACTACAAGATCCCCAGCCGGCTCCAGCTCCTCGACGCCTTCCCGATGACGGTGTCCGGCAAGGTGCGCAAGGTGGAACTCCGGCAGAAGTACGCCGGCTGAGCCGGCCTCCACCGCGCGGGGGAGCGGGGTTCGCCCTGCGGCCGGACGCGGTGGTGCGGGCGTGGACGACAGCATCGGGTGCGTCACCGCACGCACCCGACGCGAAGGAGCCCCCGCATGGCCGTCGCCACGCACCCCGCGCCCGTGAAGCCCCGCACCGCCGCGCCGGTGCCTCCCTGGGCGCGGCGGGCGGCCGCCGCCGTGGTCTGGGCGAACCTGCCCTCCGGGCTGTGGCGCCTCGCCGTCGTCCTCGGCGTGCCGCTCGGGCTCGGCGACTCCGAGTACGACGCGATGATGCTCCCCGGCTGGGGCTACCTGGCGCTGCCGCTGCTGTCCCTGGTGCAGGAGGCGCTGGCCGCGCTGACGCTGGGGCTTGTCCGCCCGTGGGGCGAGAGATGGCCCCGGTGGCTGCCGGGCCTGGGCGGCCGCCCGGTCCCCGTGCGCGCGGCCGTCGTACCGGCCGGTCTCGGCGCCCTCGCCTGCACCGTATACGGCGTGCTGTTCGTGTGGACGACCCTGCACGGCGAGATGGACGTCACGCGGTGGGGGCTGTGGCTGATGAACGCCTGCTATCTGCCGCTGCTGGCCTGGGGCCCGCTGCTGGGCGCGGTCACCGTGCACTACTGGCGCCGCCGGTCCGGAACCTGAGCGCCCGGGCGCCCTGCCGACCGGGCCGAGCACATCGGGGGCACCCGTGGCCGGCCCGGGCAGAGGGCGATCAGGGCCCGCACGCCCGTAGGGCTGTGGGCGGTCGGGACGTGCCCGGCTGACCGGCGCCAGGCGCGTCGCCGGTCTACCGGGCGGGTGTTCAGGGTGCCCCGCCCGGCCCGGGCTGAGGGCGTCCAGGGTGCCCCGCCCTGCGGGGGCCGAAGGCGGTCAGGGCGTGCGCGCCCCCGGCCAGGGCGGAGGGCGGCCAGTGCGGAGGACGGCCAGTGCGGAGGGCGGCCAGGGCGAGTGCGCGCCCGGTCAGGGCGGAGGCGGTCAGGGTGCGTCCGGCTGATCGGGGCCGAGGGCGCCTCAGGACGCGCGCGATCCGTGGGGGCCGAGCGCTCAGGGCGTCGGTCCCGGTGCGGTGAAGGCGCGGGCCGCGTCGTTGACCGGACGCGGGGCGTGCGCCGCGTCCAGGGTGAACAACGGGATGTCCAGGCCGTCCGCGCGGGCGCGGGCGTCGGCGGTGTAACCGGCCCGGGAGAAGTGGACGCCCCGCGCCGAGCGGATCATCGCCGTCAGCCACAGGCACTCCACGTCCCGCAGACAGGCCGGCCGCTCGCCCGGGTCGACATGGGCCACCAGACCGGGGGCGACCAGGCCGATGCCCTTCGGCGGGCGCCGGCGGGCCCGGCGCACATCGCGGTGGCCGAGCCGGTGCAGCAGGCGCGCGGCCGCGACGACCTCGTCCCACGGCCCTGGCATGCCGCCCGCCACCGGCACCCGTACCACCGTGCCGCACGGGCAGCCCAGCTCCGGCTGCGGCCACTCGCCCTCGCGTCCGCACGCCCCGCAGCGCAGTGACACCCACTGCTCGTCCCACACCCGGTGCGTCACGGCCGTGGGTGCCCCGCGGGGGTCCAGCGGCGGTACGACGGGGGCGCCGCAGGCGCAGGGATACACCGGCACGGTGAAGCGCCGCTCGCGTCGGCAGGACGGGCAGCGCACCGGAACGCTCTCGGGCATGGCCCCCTCCCAGGCGTCGCGTCGGCTCGGCGCTCCCATGGTCCTCCACCTGTCCACCGTCTGTCCGTCTCTTGACGGTCTTCGTCCGGCCCCTTACATTGCTTCCAGATAGTAGAAATTAGTTTCCGCAATACGGAAGTTCGGGAAGCTCCGGACGCCGGACGGCGGAGCTGGACTGGACGCGGACACGAACTCACCGCAGGGCGCGACGGGGAGAGCGAATCCGACAGCCGAAGCAGGAGTAACTCCATGGCTCGTATGACCGCTGCCCGTGCGGCAGTCGAGATCCTCAAGCGCGAGGGTGTCACCCAGGCGTTCGGTGTGCCGGGCGCAGCGATCAACCCCTTCTACAAGGCGCTGCAGCAGGGCGGAGGGATCGACCACACCCTCGCCCGCCACGTCGAGGGCGCCTCCCACATGGCCGAGGGCTACACCCGGACCCAGCCCGGGAACATCGGTGTCTGCATCGGTACGTCCGGCCCCGCCGGTACCGACATGATCACCGGTCTGTACTCCGCGATCGGTGACTCCATCCCGATCCTGTGCATCACGGGCCAGGCGCCCACCCATGTGATCCACAAGGAGGACTTCCAGGCCGTCGACATCGCGTCGATCGCCAAGCCGGTCACCAAGATGGCGGTGACCGTCCTGGAGGCCGCGCAGGTCCCCGGCGTCTTCCAGCAGGCCTTCCACCTGATGCGCTCCGGCCGTCCCGGCCCGGTCCTGATCGACCTGCCGATCGACGTCCAGCTCACCGAGATCGAGTTCGACCCCGAGACGTACGAACCGCTGCCGGTCTACAAGCCGACCGCGACCCGCGCGCAGATCGAGAAGGCGATCTCCTTCCTGCTCGCCTCCGAGCGCCCGGTCATCGTCGCCGGCGGCGGTGTCATCGGCGCCGACGCCGCCGACCTGCTGGTCGAGTTCGCCGAGCTGACCAACACCCCGGTCATCCCCACCCTGATGGGCTGGGGCGCGCTGCCCGACGACCACGAGCTGAACGCCGGCATGGTCGGTGTGCAGACCTCGCACCGCTACGGCAACGCCAACTTCCTGGAGTCGGACTTCGTCCTCGGCATCGGCAACCGCTGGGCCAACCGTCACACCGGCTACAAGCTCGACGTGTACCGCGGTGAGCGCAAGTTCGTCCACGTCGACATCGAGCCCACCCAGATCGGCAAGATCTTCCCGCCGGACTACGGTGTCGTCTCCGACGCCAAGGCCGCGCTGGAGCTGTTCATCGAGGTGGCGAAGGAGCTGAAGGCCGAGGGCAAGCTCCCCGACCGCGGTGCGTGGGTCGCCTCCACGCAGGAGCGCAAGGCGACGCTGCTGCGCCGTACGCACTTCGACAACGTGCCGATGAAGCCGCAGCGCGTGTACGAGGAGATGAACAAGGCCTTCGGCCCGGAGACGCGCTACGTCACCACGATCGGCCTCTCCCAGATCGCCGGCGCGCAGATGCTGCACGTCTTCAAGCCGCGCCACTGGATCAACTGCGGCCAGGCCGGCCCGCTCGGCTGGACCATCCCCGCCGCGATCGGTGTCGCCAAGGCCGACCCGGAGTCCCCGGTCGTCGCGCTCTCCGGCGACTACGACTTCCAGTTCATGATCGAGGAACTGGCGGTCGCCGCACAGCACAAGGTCCCCTACGTCCACGTGCTGGTGAACAACTCCTACCTGGGCCTGATCCGTCAGGCTCAGGCCGGCCTTGACATCAACTTCCAGGTCAACCTGGAGTTCGAGAACATCAACTCGCCCGAGATCGGCGTCTACGGCGTGGACCACGTCAAGGTCGCCGAGGGCCTGGGCTGCAAGGCGATCCGGGTCACCGAGCCGGACCAGCTGGGCGCGGCCCTGGAGCAGGCGAAGAAGCTGGCCGCGGAGTACCAGGTGCCGGTCGTCGTCGAGGCGATCCTGGAGCGGATCACCAACATCGCCATGAGTAAGACGATGGACATCAGCGACATCACCGAGTTCGAGGACCTGGCCACCGAGCCGGGCCACGCGCCGACGTCCATCAAGCCGCTGAAGGTCTGACGTCCGCGGCCTGACACACCGGTCTGACACACCGGCCCGAGCGAGGGCGGTCCGTTCCGTGGGGGGACGGGCCGCCCTTCGGCGTGCCCGGGGAACGGGACGGCCGTCAGTCGAAGCCGCCTCCGCCACCGCCGCAACCGAACCCGCCGCCGTGGTGGTGACCGCCGTGGTCGTGGCCGCCGTGGTGGCCGTACGGCGTGCCGCCGCCGGCGTCCCGGTCGTCGCCATGTCGTACGTCGTGTCCGGCGTCCCGGTCGTAGGAGGCCTCGCCGCCAGTGATCCCCCGCAGGCCGTTGCCCGTGCCGAACGGGAAGAGTCCCTCGTCCGCGAGGGCGCCGCGGCCCGTCAGCCCCGCCGTGCGGGAGAACCGTGGCAGCAGCGCCATCAGGGCCCGCGTGCCGTACAGGGCGACGGCGAAGAGTGTCTCCTCCTCGGTGAGCCCCTCGGGGCCCGCGGGGAGTGGATGACGCTCGCGCAGCTCCGCGAGCAGCCGGCCTGCGGCACGGGTACGGCGCGGTGGCAGCGGGCGCAGCATCCCGGCCGTGGTGAGGTCGGCCCGCAGCCGGGCCAGGGCGCGGTGCACCGTGGGCCGGCCGGGCAACTCGCGGGGCCCTGCGGGCCGGTAGAGGGCCGTGCGTACGGCCTTCTCCAGGGGGTGCCGGACGGTCGCCGTGTCCCCGCCCCGCCCGCTCCTGCGCACGGTCCCCGGCCGCCCGGCGTCGACGGTGCCCCGCAGATGCAGGGCGACCACGGCGACCGTGACGGCGGCACGCGGCCCGGCCCGCACCAGGGCGGCCTCGTGGGGCCCCAGAAGAACACCCGGCTCGCTCATCCCCACCACCCCCGTGGAGGGCGGTCCACCGCCCCCGTGCCGGTGGACCGCGTGAGCCGTATGTGCCCACCGGCGGGGGGTGCCGAAGCCTGCGCGGGGCCGGTTCAGAGCTGGATCTGAGGGTTGCGCGGGATGGCTACGACCCCTTGTGTACGTCGCCGGTGGACTCGTGGTGTTCCGACAGGCCCGGCCAGTCGTCGGGGCCGCCGCCCTGCCACTCGACGAAGTCGCTCTCCGCCACGTCCGTGACATACAGGTCGGCCAGCCGCAGGATCTCGGCGACGTCGTCGATGTGCGTGGCGACGCCCAGCGTCTCGTCGCCCTCGGTGACCCGCCGTGAGCCGTCCAGCGCCGGCGGGTGCACCACGACGTGCGGGTGCTCCGTTGCGTGCGTCATGTCTCAAGGCTGCTGCCGCCCCGGCGCCGCCGCACCCCGGAAAACGCCGGGCAGCGCGGACGGTACTTCGCAGACCACCGGGCGGCGCGGGGCAGCGCGGGACGGCACTTCCGGAAAACGCCGAACGGCGCGGGACGGTACTCAGGAAAACGCCGAGCGGCGCCGGATGCGGGACCGTCCGCATCCGGCGCCGCTCGGCCGGTGAGGCATCTTCGGTTGTGGCCGTCCGACGGCGCGAGACTGGGCGCGACAGGACATTCGCGCCGCCGGACGGAGTCTGTGGGCCCCCAAGGGGCTCTAAGGCCCCCGGAGAACGGGCTCCGCTGGAGCACCGAACCCGCGAGGTGGCCAGGGCTCCCGCCGGAGCGAGCGCCCCGCGGAGCCAGAGGCTCCTGCCGGAGCGAGCGCCTCGCCGGAGCAAGGGCTCCTGCCGGAGCAAGCGGCCCGCCGGAGCCGAGGGCTCCTGCCGGAGCGAGTGCCCCGCCGGAGCGGGAGGCTCCTGCCTGAGCAAGCGCTCCGTTGGATCATGCGCCCCCCGGAGGGGAGTGGCTGGGACCGCGGCGGATGCGACGGAGCCGGACGTTCCTGCCTCACGTCGGCAGTCGCGTCACGTTCCTTCACCACCGCACTGGCTCGCACGCCGCCGCGGTCCTCGCCCTGCCCACCATGCCCCGCGATCACCCCTCATCCGGATCGCGTGGCGGCGGGTTCTGCGCGTCCGGATCCCGGCCTCCCCGCCGGGTCCGGACGCAGCTTCACGGCCTGAAGGATCAGTCCTCGCGCAGGGCGCGGACCGCCTCCTCCACGCGCTTGCCGTACTCGAGGTCGGCGGCGTGGAAGTGGGCCAGGTTCTTCTCGATCACGTCGTTGCGGGAGACCTGCGACAGGCCGCCGGCGATGTTCGCGATCAGGCGGGACTTCTCCTCCTCCGACATCAGCCGGTACAGCTCACCGGCCTGGAAGAAGTCGTCGTCCTTGGTGTGCAGCGGGGCCTCGTGGGTGCCGGTGTGACCGGAGACCGCGAGGGGAGCCGACAGCGGGCGGCCGGTCTCGACCGGGCCGTCGTAGGAGTTCGGCTCGTAGTTCTTCGCGTCGCGGCCCTGGGCGTTGAGCGCCATGAAGCCGTCGCGGCCGTAGTTGCGGGCGCCGCCCGGAACCGCCTTCGGCGAGTTGACCGGCAGCAGGGTGTGGTTCACGCCCAGGCGGTAGCGGTGGGCGTCCGCGTAGGCGAACAGACGGCCCTGGAGCATCTTGTCCGGCGACGGGCCGATGCCCGGCACGAAGTTGTTCGGGGAGAACGCGGCCTGCTCGACCTCGGCGAAGACGTTGTCCGGGTTGCGGTCCAGCACCAGGCGGCCCACGCGCTGCAGCGGGTAGTCCTTGTGCGGCCACACCTTGGTCAGGTCGAACGGGTTGAAGCGGTAGTTCGCCGCCTCGGCCGCAGGCATCAGCTGGACGTAGAGGGTCCAGGACGGGTGCACGCCGCGCTCGATGGCCTGGAGCAGGTCAGTCTGGTGCGAGTTGGGGTCCTTGCCCGCGAGCTCGGCGGCCTGGTCGCTGGTCAGGCAGCGGATGCCCTGGTTCGTCTTGAAGTGGTACTTGACGAAGAAGGCCTCGCCCTTGGCGTTCGTCCACTGGTAGGTGTGCGAGCCGAAACCGTCCATGTGGCGGTACGACGCCGGGATGCCGCGGTCACCCATCAGCCACGTGATCTGGTGCGTGGCCTCGGGGGAGTGGGCCCAGAAGTCCCAGACGTTGTCCGGCTCCTGCTTCCCGGTGAACGGGTCGCGCTTCTGCGAGTGGATGAAGTCGGGGAACTTGATCGGGTCCTTGATGAAGAACACCGGGGTGTTGTTGCCGACGAGGTCGTAGTTGCCCTCTTCGGTGTAGAACTTCACCGCGAAGCCGCGCGGGTCACGGACGGCGTCCGCGCCACCGAGCGAGTCGGCCACGGTGGAGAAGCGCAGGAACACCTCGGTGCGCTTGCCGATCTCGCTGAGGAAGTCGGCGTGGGTGAAGCCGGTGACGTCGTCGGTGACCTCGAAGTGGCCGTAGGCGCCGGAGCCGCGGGCGTGCACGACACGCTCCGGGATGCGCTCGCGGTTGAAGCGCGCGAGCTTCTCCAGGAGCTGCTGGTCCTGGATCAGGAGCGGCCCGCCGACGCCGGCGGAGGCGGAGTTCTGGTTGTCGGCGACGGGGGCGCCGGACTCGGTCGTGAGCACGCGCTTCGACATGTGGACCTTCCGAACGGGACTGCTGAAGCCTGGTGGCGGTGCAGTGAGCGTAGGGACGCCTGACCAGGGGCGTCAACAGTTTGTTGAAGTCAATTTCAACGTTTTGTTGAAGTGGTGGGCATGCGTGGTTCCGGGCCGTGGCGGCGCGTGGGCGCGACGGGACAGGTGTCGGCGCCGCCACGGCCCGGAAGATCCGGGAGGGTCGGACCCGGGTCGGATCCGGGTCGGATCTGGGTCAGATCTGGGCGCCGGAGAGGCGCTCCACGGCCCGCAGCAGGGCCGAGTGGTCCAGGCCGCCGTCACCCTGGGCGCGCAGCGAGGCGACCAGATGGGCGACCACGGCGCCGACCGGCAGGGCCGCGCCGACGTTGCGGGCGGCGTCGGTGACGATGCCCATGTCCTTGTGGTGCAGGTCGATACGGAAGCCCGGCTTGAAGTCGCGGTTGAGGAAGTTGTCCTTCTTCCGCGTCAGCACGGTCGAGCCCGCCAGGCCGCCGTTGAGGACGTCCAGTGCGGCCTTCAGGTCGACGCCGGACTTCTCCAGGAAGACCACGGCCTCGGCGCACGCCTGGATGTTCACGGCGACGATGAGCTGGTTGGCGGCCTTCACGGTCTGGCCCGAGCCGTGCGGACCGCACAGCACGATGGTCTTGCCGAGGGCCTCGAGGATCGGCTTGGCCTGGTCGAAGTCGGCCTGCTCGCCACCGACCATGATCGACAGTACGGCCTCGATGGCGCCGGCCTCGCCGCCGGACACCGGGGCGTCCAGGACGCGGATGCCCTTGTCCTTGGCGGCCTTGGCCAGGTCGACGGAGGTCTGCGGGGTGATCGAGGACATGTCGATCAGCAGGGCGCCGGACTTGGCGTTCTCCAGGATGCCGTCCGGGCCGTAGGCGATGGCCTCGACCTGCGGGGAGGCGGGCACCATCGTGATGACGACGTCGGCGTCCTTGACCGCCTCGGCGATCGAGCCGGCCGCGGTGCCGCCGGCGGCGGCCAGGCGGTCGAGCTTGTCCTGCTCGAGGGTGAAGCCGGTGACCTGGTAACCCGCCTTGATCAGGTTCTCGGACATGGGGGAGCCCATGATGCCGAGGCCGATCCAGGCGATCTTGGGAAGGTTGCTCATGACGGGGGTGCCTCTCTAACTGCTGTGCTACGTCGGTGAGGTGGCGCCGGCTGACAGGCGCCCCGGGTGTCAGCGGGCGGCGCGCGCCTCGCGCGGCAGCCACTCGAAGGCCTCGGCGCTGGGCTTGTCGCCCGGCTTGTACTCCAGGCCGACCCAGCCGTCGTAACCGGCCTTGGTCAGCTGGTCGAGGAGGTCCTCGAGGGGCAGCGAGCCGGTGCCGGGGGCGCCGCGGCCCGGGTTGTCGGCGATCTGCACGTGGCCGGTCTTGGCCGCGTACTGTTCGATGACCGACGGCAGGTCCTCGCCGTTCATGGACAGGTGGTACAGGTCCATGAGGAACTTGGCGTTGCCGAGACCGGTCGCCTCGTTCACCTTGTCGACGATCTCGATCGCCTTGGGCGCGCTCACGATCGGGCACTTGGGCGACTCGGGCTGGTTGAGGGCCTCGATCAGGATCGTCCCGCCGACCCGTCCGACGGCCTGGGCCGCGAGGACGAGGTTCTCCAGGGCGAGGGCGTCCTGCTCGGCCGGGTCCACGCCGTCGACGCGGTTGCCGTACAGGGCGTTGAACGTGGTGCAGCCGAGGGACTGGGCGAAGGCGATGGCCACGTCGATGTTGGCGCGGAACTTCTCCGACTCCTCACCGGGCACCGAGAGGGCGCCGCGGTCGGGACCGGGCAGCTGCCCGGCGTAGAAGTTCAGGCCCGTGAGCTGTACGCCCGCGTCCTCGATCGCCTTCTTCAGGGCGTCGAGCTCGGACTGCTCGGGGGTGGGGGTCTCGATCCAGGGCCACCACAGCTCGACCGCGGTGAAGCCGGCCGCGGCGGCGGCCGCGGGACGCTCCAGGAGCGGGAGTTCCGTGAAGAGGATCGACAGGTTGACGTTGAAGCGCTGGTCTGCGAATCCCATCTGGGGCCGCGCTCCCTTCCGTTAGTCGAGTTTCCGTATTACGGAAGTTCGTTTCTGCGTAATGGAAGATTGCCGTCGTGTGTCGCGCCTTGTCAAGAGGGGTTCGGCTGACGGACGGCCGAGGACGGTGTGACCCGCCCCTCGCCGGGCGGCGGAGGGGGCCTGCCGGCTGCTCGGTCCGGCCTCGGCGGAGGCTGCACGAAAACGGGTGCCGGGCGTTAGGTTGTGCGCGTGCGATTGAGAGTGGAGTTCACGACCGAGCCCTTCGATCTCGACGAGGCGCCGCCGCATGCCGTGGTCGCCCGCGAGGTCGTGGAGGCGGCCGAGCTGGACGCCGTGGACGTCGGACCGTTCGGCAATACGGCGGAGGGCGACGCCGACGCCGTGCTCACGGCGGTCGACGCGCTGCTGCGCAAGTCGCTCGCGGCCGGCGCCACCCGCATCTCGCTGCAGGTCAACGTGATCGACGGGATCGGGGAGGACGAGTGACCGGTACCGGGGACGAGCCGTTCATCGCGGCCGTGAAGCCGCTGGTCGATGCGATCGGCGGCGAGATGATGCCGCCGGACGAGGCCCGTCCCGACGACGTGGTGCTCACCTGGGAGGGTACGGACGTCGTCGCCGTACGGCTGCCGCAGCTGGCCGACTCCCTCGACCACATCCTGGCCGCGATGGAGCGCCGCAAGGGCATGCCGCTCGCCGACCTGGACCGCAAGGCCAAGCAGGAGATCGTCCGCATACTGGAGGCCCGCGGCGCCTTCTCGGTCCGCCACGGCGTGGAAACCGTCGCCGGCGCCCTCGGCGTCAGCCGCTTCACGGTCTACAACTACCTGAACCGCCAAAAGGGCGCGTAACCGCGCCGCTCCCACCAGGCCCCCAGCGGGGCTGCACCCCCCAGCCCGGCCCCTCCCCCCACTCGCCCCCGCCGGGCACGGCGGTGACTGCGCACCGCGCGAGCCGCCCCCCGCCGGGTACGGCGGTGACTGCGCACCGCGCGAGCCGCCGCGCACCGGCTCACCTGAGCCCACCGGTCAGCTCTGCGCCCGGCAGGCCCCGGTTCTCTGGCCCACCCGGCCCTCGCCGGGCGTGGACGCCGCTGCAGCGTGCGGGCTGGGGCCCGGCCCGGCGCGCCTGCCAGCCATGGGCGCCATGCGCCGAGCAGGCTCCGGTTCCCTCGCCCACCCGGCTCGCCGGGCATGGGCGGCACTGCATCCTGAGGTCCCGGTTCCCTGGCCCACCCGGCCCCCGCCGGTGGCGGACGCCCCTGCGCCCTGCGGGCTCGGGTGGCCCCTGGCCCGGCTCCTGCCAGTCATGGGGGTCATGCGCCCGGCAGGCCCCGGTTCTCTGGCCCACCGGCCCTCGCCGGGCATGGCTGCCCCTGCCCCCTGCGGGCTCGGGGTCCTTGGCCCGGCTCCTGTCGGACGTGTGCGCCCTGCGCCCTGCGGGTCCAGGCCCCAGGCCCGTTCGGCCCCCGCCAGGCCGGGGCCCGGGTCCCTGCCTCGGCTCTGCCAGGCATCGGCGCTCCTACACCCAGCACGTCCCGGGGTCTGGCCTGGCGGCCCTCGCCGGTCCTGGGCGCCCGGGCTCGGCAGGGCCTGGGTGTCCCGGCCCGCCGGCCCTCGCCGGACATGGTGCGCCCGCGCGCTGACTGTCCGGGGCCTCGGTCACCCGATCCCCGTCGGGCACGGGCGCCCCCGTGCCCAGCAGATCCTCGGGCCTGTGGTTCGTCCGGCTCGGCAGGTGGCTGCCTCGGGGGCCCGGCTGGTCGCCTGTGCGGATGGGCGTTCCTGGATTCTGCCGGCCTGACCGCCGCAGGGGTCCCGGCCCCCGATGGGCCCCCGGCTCGTCCGTGTGGCTCTCCGGTTCGTCCGGTGGGGTGTGTCCTGGTCCGTGCCGTGTTCCGTCGCGTGCGGGACCATGGCCGTGGCGGCCTCCCGGGGTCCCTCTCGTCGGGGAGTCGGACGCCGCCCGGCATGGGCATGCCGTGCCCGCCGCCGGCCCACATGCAGCCGTTCGTCAAGGCGTCGTATTTGTTACGCCGAATTTTCAACAAACTGTTGACGTCGTGTTTCGGAGGGCGTTAGCTATCGGCAGCCCGTTCAGCACAAGGCCACGGAGGCACCCGTGACTTCGACTTCCACGCCGCCGGGCCTGGCCCGCTTCAACGCTTCGCAGGACGACGTGGCTCGCGCCGCGCTCCTCGAGGCGTGCAGCTCCACGGCATGGGCGCAGCGGCTGCTGGCCGCCCGCCCCTATGCCGGCCTCGAAGATCTCTACGCAGCCAGCGACGCCGCCATGGCGGAGCTGACCGCGAAGGACCTCGAGGAGGCCATGGCCGGGCACCCGCCGATCGGCCGCCCCAAGCCGGGGGATCCCACCTCCGCTCGGGAACAGCGCGGCATGGCCGGCGCATCCGAGGAGCTCAGGGCGGAGATGCTCGAGCTGAACCTGGCCTACCAGGAGAAGTTCGGCCATGTCTTCCTGATCTGCGCCACCGGCAGGACCGGTGAGCAGATGCGGGATGCCGTCAAGGAGCGGATCGGTAACTCGCCGGAGCAGGAGCGGGAGATCGTCCGCACCGAGCTGGGCAAGATCAACCGCATCCGACTGGCACGACTCGTCGAAGAGGACTGACAGCAGCCATGAGCACCAGCACCACCGCCTCGGTGTCCACGCACATCCTGGACACCTCCGTCGGCCGGCCCGCCGAGGCCGTCGCCGTCCACCTGTCGGCCCGCTCCGGGCTGGACGCGGACTGGCAGGCACTCGGCGGTTCGGCCACCGACGCGGACGGGCGGTGCAAGGACCTCCCGGCCCTGCCGGAGGGGACCACACACGTACGGCTCGACTTCGACACCGAGACGTACTTCGCCAAGAAACAAGCCGCGGCCCAGCAGGACGCCCCCGCGCTCCGGGACAGCGAGAACAGCCGGCCGGTGTTCTTCCCCGAGGTCACCATCGCCTTCGCGGTGGTGCCCGGTGAGCACTACCACGTTCCGCTGCTGCTCAACCCGTTCGGCTACTCCGTTTACCGAGGGAGCTGACCGACACCATGACCCGTTTCGTCCTGGGACAGAACCAGTACGGCAAGGCAGAGAACCGCGTCGTAAAGATCACGCGTGACGGCGACACGCACCACATCAAGGACCTGAACGTCTCCGTCGCCCTCTCCGGCGACATGGAGGAGGTCCACCGCAGCGGTTCGAACGCGAACGTCCTGCCCACCGACACCACCAAGAACACGGTGTACGCGTTCGCCAAGGAGCACGGGATCGAGAGCGCCGAGGACTTCGGCGTCAAGCTCGCCCGCCACTTCGTGGACAACACCGGGTCCATCAGCCGGGCCCGCATCCGCATCGAGGAGTACGGCTGGGAGCGGATCGAGACGTCGCAGTCCGGCGCCCGCTTCGTCGGCTCCGACGAGATCGCCCACTCCTTCGTCCGCAAGGGCCAGGAGACCCGCGTCGCGGAGATCACCTACGACGGCCACGGCATCCAGGTGCTCTCCGGCTTCAAGGACCTGACCGTCCTGAACACGACCAACTCCGAGTTCTGGGGCTACCTGAAGGACAAGTACACCACCCTGAAGGAGGACTACGACCGGATCCTCGCCACCACCGTCTCCACCTGGTGGCGGCACAACTGGGACGGCATCGACTCGCACGCCCCGGACTGGGACCGCTCGTACAACGGGGTCCGCAAGCACGCGCTGCAGGCGTTCGCCGAGACCTACTCGTACTCGCTCCAGCAGACCCTCTTCGAGATGGGTGTGCGGGTGCTGAACTCGCGCGACGAGGTCGACGAGATCCGCTTCTCGATGCCCAACAAGCACCACTTCCGCTCGGACCTGTCGCCCTTCGGGATCGACAACGAGGCGAAGGACGGTGCTGTGTACTACGCCGCCGACCGCCCCTACGGCCTGATCGAGGCCACCATCCTGCGGGACGGCGCTGAGCAGCTCATCCCGGTCGACATGACCAACCTCTGACGCGGGGCGCGTGTCCCCGGACCCGGCCGCCGGGCCCGGGGACACGCCACACCGGAGGGAACACAATGGCACAGCCTGCAATGGAGCCGGTGAAGGGCTCCTGTTCCACCCCGCCGGTGCACACCGAGGACGCCGTCACGTCCGTGCACCCGGTGGACGAGAAGCTCCACCTCTCGCGGCTCGTCCCCGCCGCGCTCCAGCACATCGCCGCCATGTACGCAGGCGTTGTCACTCCTCCGCTCATCATCGGCCAGGCATGCGGACTCGACATCGCGGCCCGCACCCGCCTGATCGCCGCGTCCCTGCTCATCGCGGGCGTCGCGACCATTCTCCAGACCATCGGCGTCAAGGGCTTCGTCGGCAACCGGCTGCCCTTCGTCAACGCCGCCTCCTCCGCAGGCATCGCCCCGATCCTCGCGATCGCCGAGACCAACGACAAGGGCCATCAACTCCCCGCGATCTACGGCGCGGTGATGGTCGCCGGTGTCTTCTGCCTGGGTGTCGGACCCTTCTTCGGGCGGCTCCTGCGCTTCTTCCCGCCGCTGGTCACCGGCGTGGTCATCACGCTCATCGGCGTCACCCTGATGCCCGTGCCCGTCAGCTGGGCGCAGGGCGGCGACAAGAGCGCCGCGGACTTCGGCGCCATGAAGTACCTCGCGCTGGCCGGCTTCACCCTCGCCGTGATCCTGCTGATCCAGCGCTTCGGCAAGGGCTTCGTCAAGCAGGTCGCCCTGCTGTTCGGTCTGCTCGTCGGCACCCTGGTCGCCATCCCCTTCGGCATGGCCGACTTCAGCGCCTTCAAGTCGGCGCCCGTGGCCGCGCTGCCCACACCGTTCGCCTTCGGCACCCCCGAGTTCCAGCCCGCGGCCATCCTGTCGCTGTGCATCGTGATGCTGGTGCTGATGACCGAGTCGAGCGCCGGCATGCTCGCCCTCGGCGAGATCTGCGACCGCCGCGCGAACGCCAGGACGATCACGCGTGGCCTGCGCACCGACGGCATCGCCACCCTGATCGGGCCGGTCTTCGGCGGCTTCCCCACCTCGGCCTTCGCCCAGAACGTCGGCGTCGTCTCGCTGACCCGGGTGCGCAGCCGCTACGTCGTCGCCGTCGCCGGCGCGACCCTGCTGGTCCTCGGCGCCTTCCCGGTACTCGGCGCGGTCGTCTCCCTGGTCCCCATGCCGGTCCTCGGCGGCGCGGGCATCGTGCTGTTCGGCTCGATCGCCGTCAGCGGCATCCGCACCCTGTCGGAAGCCGGCCTGGACGACAGCTCCAACATCATCCTGGTGGCCGTGGCGCTCGGCGCGGGCATCATCCCGCTGGCCGCCCCCACCTTCTACGCCGACTTCCCCGCCTGGGCGCAGACGGTGCTCGGCTCCGGCATCAGCGCCGGCGCGCTCGTCGCGGTCCTGCTCAACTTGTTCTTCCATCACCTCGGCACCCGGAGCGGCCAGACAGCCCCGGCACTCAAATCCTCCTAGGGTCCTGCCGTGCCCTCCCCGTGGACCCACCCCCGTCCACGGGCCGCCACCGAAAGACAAGGAAGCACGATGGCAGTATCGGCAGCCCAGCGCATCGTGATCGAGAACTGCGCGATCGCCACCGTGGACGCGGGCGACACCGAGTACGTGTCGGGACACCTCGTCCTCGCCGGGAACAGGATCGAGTCGGTCGGCGCCGGTAAGGCTCCCGAGGGCCTGCAGAACGTGGTGCGCCGGATCGACGCGAGCGGTCATCTCGCCACGCCCGGGCTGGTCAACACCCACCACCACTTCTACCAGTGGATCACCCGGGGCCTGGCCACCGACCACAACCTGTTCGACTGGCTGGTCGCGCTGTACCCGACGTGGGCGCGCATCGACGAGCAGATGTGTTACTCGGCCGCGCAAGGATCGCTCGCCATGATGGCCCGCGGCGGTGTCACCACCGCCATGGACCACCACTACGTGTTCCCGCACGGCTCCGGTGACCTGTCCGGCGCGATCATCAAGGCCGCCGCCGAGATGGGGGTGCGTTTCACGCTGGCCCGCGGCTCGATGGACCGCAGCGTCAAGGACGGCGGGCTGCCGCCGGACTTCGCCGTGGAGACGCTGGAAGGCGCGCTCGCGGCGACCGAGGACACCGTCCGCAAGCACCACGACGCCTCCTTCGACGCGATGACCCAGGTGGCCGTCGCGCCCTGCTCACCTTTCTCCGTGTCCACCGAACTCATGCGGCAGGGAGCGGAGTTGGCCCGCCGCCTCGAGGTGCGGCTGCACACCCACGGCTCGGAGACCGTGGAGGAGGAGAAGTTCTGCCACGAGCTGTTCGGCATGGGCCCCACCGACTACTTCGAGTCGACGGGCTGGCTCGGTGAGGACGTGTGGATGGCGCACTGCGTCCACATGACCGACTCCGACATCGCCGCGTTCGCCCGTACGAAGACCGGCGTCGCCCACTGCCCGTCGTCCAACGCCCGCCTCGCGGCCGGCATCGCCCGCGTCCCCGACATGCTCGCCGCGGGCGTCCCGGTCGGCCTCGGCGTCGACGGCACCGCCTCCAACGAGTCCGGTGAACTGCACACCGAGCTGCGCAACGCCCTGCTGATCAACCGCCTCGGCGCGCACCGCGAGGCCGCGCTGAACGCCCGCCAGGCGCTGCGCCTCGGCACCCACGGCGGCGCGCGGGTGCTCGGCCGGGCCGACCAGATCGGCTCGCTGGAGGCGGGCAAACTGGCCGACGTGGTGCTGTGGAGGATGGACACCCTCGCCCATTCCTCCATCGCCGACCCGGTGACCGCGCTGGTCTTCGGCGCGGCCGCCCCGGTCACCGCCTCCTTCGTCAACGGCCGGCAGATCGTGGAGGACGGGCGCCTGCTCACCGTCGACGAGGACGCCGTCGCCCGCTCCACCCGCGAGGAGGCACAGCGCCTCGCCCGGATCAGCGCCCAGGCCTGATCCCCCCAAGTCTCCGGCCGAGAGGGACGGCTCCCGGCCGGGAACCGTGGATCCGAGCGGGATCCACGGCAGCCGTCTCCGGGGCGCGCGTGAACGCGCGCGCCCCGGAACGGTCTCACCGCTCACCCGCGCCACCCCCCGTCACGGTCCCGCACGACCTCGCACCACCTCCCAGATATCCACGTCGGCCCCACGACGTGTTAGCCGCCCGGAGGAGCAGCTGTGGCCGCCCACCCCGTAGATGAAAAACTCCCCGCACTCAAAATGGCGACCAGCGGCTTGCAGCACGTCGCCGCCATGTACGCCGGAGTCGTCGCCCCACCCTTGATCGTCGGCGCGGCCATCGGCCTCTCCGGCGCCGAACTGACGTTCCTCACCGGCGCCTGCCTGTTCACCGCGGGCCTCGCCACGTTCCTGCAGACCCTCGGCATCTGGAAGATCGGTGCCCGGCTGCCGTTCGTGAACGGCGTGACCTTCGCCGGTGTCGCCCCCATGACCGCGGTGGTCGCCTCCACCCACGACAAGTCCGACGCGCTGCCGATCATCTTCGGCGCGGTCATCGTCGCCGGTCTGCTCGGCTTCCTCGCCGCTCCCATCTTCAGCAAGGCGCTCCGCTTCTTCCCGCCGGTCGTCACCGGCACCGTGATCACCCTGATCGGGGTGTCGCTGCTCCCGGTCGCCTTCGGCTGGGCCCAGGGACCCAATCCCAAGGCCGACGACTACGGTTCGACGACCTACCTCACCCTGGCCGGCATCACCCTGCTGATCGTGCTGCTGCTGCGCCGTTTCACCACCGGCTTCGTCAAGCAGATCGCCGTGCTGCTCGGCCTGATCGCCGGCACGGTCATCGCGATACCGTTCGGCGTGACGGACTTCAGCCCCGTCGGCGAGGCCGCCGTGGTCGGCTTCCCGACCCCGTTCCACTTCGGCGCCCCGCAGTTCCAGCTCGCCGCGATCCTCTCGCTGTGCGTGGTGATGGTCGTCTCGATGACCGAGTCGACCGCCGACATGCTGGCGCTCGGTGAGATCGTCGAGCGTCCCGCCGACGAGAAGACCATAGCGGCCGGCCTGCGTGCCGACACCCTCGGCTCGGCGATCAGCCCGCTGTTCAACGGCTTCATGTGCAGCGCCTTCGCGCAGAACATCGGCCTGGTCGCGATGACGAAGATCCGCAGCCGGTACGTCGTCGCCACCGGCGGCGCCTTCCTGGTGCTGATGGGCCTGTGCCCGATGGCGGCCTCACTGATCGCGGTCGTGCCCCGCCCGGTCCTCGGCGGCGCCGGAGTGGTGCTGTTCGGCTCGGTCGCGGCGAGCGGCATCCAGACCCTGGTGCGGGCCGGTCTCGAACGGGACAACAACGTCCTGATCGTGGCCGTCTCCCTCGCCGTCGGCATCATCCCGATCACCTCGCCGGAGTTCTACCACTCCTTCCCCGAGACCGCGAAGATCGTCCTGGACTCGGGCATCTCGACGGGCTGTGTCACGGCCGTGGTGCTCAACCTCCTCTTCAACCACATCGGCAAGAGCCGCGAGGCCCAGGACGTGACGCACCCCATGGAGGCGGGGGAGGAGATCGCCGCTGCGCACTGAGACCGGCGGTGAGGGCTTGACCGGCCGGGGGAGACGGAGAGACGCCGTCACCCCCGGCCGTTGCCGTGGGCGGGCTCAGCCGGCCCTGCACGGGGTGACGGCGGGCAGCCGGCCCCCGAAGTACGAGCGAGGCGGCACGCCCATCAGCGAGCGGAAGTCGGTCGTCATGTGCGCCTGGTCGAAGAAGCCCGTGGCGGTGGCCAGCCGGGACCAGGGTGTCGTCGTGGCGCCGGTGACGACCGCGCGGACGCGGTCGATCCGGGCGTAGTGCTTGGGGGAGACGCCGACGCCGTCGGCGAACAGGTTGCGCAACTGGCGTTCGCTGACGGCGAGTTCCCGGGCGACCTCGCCGACCTGTGCCGGGGCGCGGCCGGGGCGGACCGACAGCCGCTCCACGCCGGCCCGCAGCAGCGCAGCGCGGGCCGGGTCGGACAGGGCCGGCAGCAGCCCGGGGAGGGTCTCGGCGAGCCGGAGCGCGGCCTCGCCCGGGTCGAGCCACCGCAGGGCGTCGGCGAGCCGGCGGGATGTCGCTCCGGGCAACTCCTCCAGCCGGACGACCCGGCCGACCAGCTCGGCGGCCGACACACCCAGCAGGGGGCGGACCGTGCCCGGCAGCAGCCGCAACTCCGTACAGGAGACCCGGGCCTTGCCCACATGGTAGGAGGCCCGCACCCGGGGCCCCACGACCAGGACGTCGCGGTGCCCGTCCTGCGTCACCCGCAGCACCACCCGGGTGATCGCATCGGGCAGCCGCACCACCGCGTCCTCGGGCGGCTCGGCGAAGGACAGCGTCCGCACCCCGGCGATCCAGGGGCGCAGCGCCTCGGGCGTGGTCAGGGCCTGCTCGGCGATGGCGTTCGGCACCTGACGAGCGTACGGGCGCGGCAGCGTCCGCGGGCCGGTGAACCGTGCCGGAATCTCCAAGAACCGGCGGGCCGGCCCGGCTCATCGTGGACCCATGATTGTGGTGACGGGTGCCACGGGCACCATCGGTGGCGAAGTGGTACGACAACTGGCGGCGCTGGGTGAGAAGGTGCGGGCCGTGACCCGCGACCCGGGAAGGGCCCGCGTGCCGGCGGGCGTGGAGGTCGTGCGCGGCGATCTGCGGGAGCCGGACTCGCTGCGGGCCGCGGTGGACGGAGTGACGGCCGCCTTCCTGCTCCGGCCCGCCGGTCCGGACGAGGGTCAGGACGGCGTGCTGGTCGCGGCGGCGCGCGCGGCGGGCGTGCGCCGGCTGGTGAAGCTGTCGGCCCTGGGCACGGGCGAGCCGCGCCTCGGCCCGTTCGCGCGATGGCACCTGGACGGTGAGCGGGCCGTGCGGGACAGCGGCGCCGAATGGGTCGTTCTGAGACCCTCGACGTTCGCCTCCAACGCGCTGGCCTGGGCCGACGCGATCCGGGCGGGGGAGCCGGTGCCCAACATGACCGGCGACGGCGCGACCGGCGTGATCGACCCGCGCGACATCGCCGAGGTGGCGGTGCGGGCGCTGCTCGACGCACGCCACGCCGGACGGACGTACACCCTGACCGGGCCGGAGGCCGTCAGCGTGCCGGAGCAGACCGCCGTGCTCGCCGACGTCCTGAAACGCCCGGTCACCACGCGCGACCTGACGCCGGAGCAGACGCGGGACTTCCTGCGCACGGGCTGGGGCCTGGACGAGGAAGGGGCACAAGCCGTACTGGTGGGCACGGAGTTCGTCCGCGAAGGCCGTAACGCGCTGGTCAGCGAGGACGCTGCCGAGGTGCTCGGCAGGCCGGCCAGGCCGTTCAGGGACTGGGCACACGACCATCGGGAGGCGTTCACCGCGGGGTGACGAGGTCCGGTGTCACAGGCCGAACAGACCCGGGTGGTCGGCCAGTTCCTTGAAGCGGGCCTGCGGGTTCGCCACCAGGCGGCGGGCCTTCAGGTCCAGCAGCCCGCCGACCGCGGTGATCTCGGCGGCGACCGTGCCGTCCGTCCTGCGGATCGTCTGCTGCATGCGGAAGGTCTTGCCGCTGCCCCACTCGAAGGCACACGTCACGTCGACCTCGTCCCCGGCGAGCAGCTCCCGCTGGTAGCGGATGGTGGTCTCCAGGGCGACCGGTCCGACGCCCGTGGCGATCAGCCCGGCCTGGGTGATGCCGGCCGCCCGGAGCAGCGACCAGCGAGCGTGCTCCGCGTAGTTGAGGTACACGCTCTGGTTCAGGTGTCCCTGTACGTCGGTCTCGTATCCGCGGACGCTGATCCGGACGGAGAACGGCTCGCTCATCACTTCCCCTTCGCGTTCCTTGCACTGCCCACCGATCTTGGCACGCCCCGGACCCCGGACGCGGGGACTCCTCACACCCGGCGCGGGGAAGCGAGCAGATAACGGGCCCGGGTGCGGGGCTCGGTGTACTCGCCGGCCTGCCAGCCGGCCGCCTCCAGCGCTGCCGCGCAGCCGCTCAGGGCGTCCGGGCCGTCCGCATGTACGGCGACCGCCTCCGGCTGCGCCGTCGCCCGCACCCGGTACCCGCCCTGCCCGCCCCCGGCGGGCCGCTGCCCGGCCGCCTCCAGGGCGAGCGCCGCGGCCGGCACGAGATGCGTGCGCTCCCAGCCGCACGGGCGGTCCACGGCACCGTCCGGATTGGTCATCCGGCGCAGCTCCAGCAGCCCCTGCCAGGCGCTGTGCACCTCACGCGCCCGGGACGGTCCGGTGTCCGGCGGCTCCTCCTCACCGCCCGGCCGCGCGCTGAACACACCGGTCGCGGGCTGCGCGGGAGCCGGCTCGGGCGGCGCGGACACCGGCGTCTGACGTATCCGGTGCCCGGCGGGCGTCAGGAAGTGGTCGTGCGGCGGCCGCGGATGCCGGAACGCCAGCCCCTGCCTCACCAGCGTCGCGAGCTGTGCCGGCGTCCCCCGCAGCCGTCCGGTGACGGGGTCGGCGGCGTCGATGACACGCCGCTGCGCGGCGCTGGGCGGTCGGGTCACGGCGTACTCCTTCCTGCGCGGCTCCCGTGGCCGGGATGTCAGCCGCTTCGCAGGCTACGCCGGGGGTCTGACATTCCAGCCGGCGATCACCGGCCGCCCGTGCTCGGTGCCCAGCCGGCACAGGGCGCCGGTGGCGAGCTGGAACAGCGCCCCGTGCTGCGGCGGCAGCCCCAGCCGACGGGCGGTCAGCACCCGCAGGAAGTGTCCGTGGGCGACGAGCAGGACGATTCCCTCGGTGTTGTTGAGGGCGGCGTCCACCTTCCCGAGCATCCGGTCGGCACGCTCCCCGACCTCCTCGGGACTCTCCCCGGGGTGGTCCGGCGGCCCCGGCGCCACCCCGTCCGTGAACAGGAACCACCCCGGCCGCTCCCGCTGGATCTCCACGGTGGTGACGCCCTCGTACCCGCCGTAGTCCCACTCGCGCAGATCGGCGTCCACGCGCGCGTCGCGCACCCCGATCAGCTCGGCCGTCTCGCGCGCCCGCTGCCGGGGGCTGACGAACGCGGCCCCGATCCGGTGCGAGCGGATCAGCGGCATCAGCCGCCGCGCCTCCTCGCGCCCGTGCTCGGTCAGCGGGACGTCCGTCGACCCGGTGTGCCGGCCGGACCGCGACCACTCGGTCTCACCGTGCCGGACCAGAAAGAGATCACCCACGCCTCACAGGCTACGGGCCCGGTCCGCCGGCCGCTCGCCGTCGCGGCCCGTCGGGTTCCCGCGCGCACCGGATGCCGCTACTGCCGGTACCCGCTCAGGAACCGTCCGATCCGGCCGATCGCCGCCTCCAGGTCCTCCGCGTGCGGCAGGGTCAGGATGCGGAAGTGGTCGGGGGCGGGCCAGTTGAAGCCGGTGCCCTGGACGACCTGGATCTTCTCGCGCAGCAGCAGGTCGAGGACGAACTTCTCGTCGTCGTGGATCTTGTGGACCTTCGGGTCGAGCCGCGGGAAGGCGTACAGCGCGCCCTTGGGCTTCACGCACGACACGCCCGGGATCTCGTTCAGCTTCTCCCACGCCACGTCCCGCTGCTCCCGCAGCCGGCCGCCGGGCGCGGTCAGCTCGCGGATGGACTGCCGGCCGCCGAGCGCGGCCTGGATGGCGTACTGGGCGGGCGCGTTGGCGCACAGGCGCATCGAGGCCAGCATGGTCAGGCCCTCGAGGTAGTCCTTCGCATGCCGCCGGGGGCCCGTGACCACGAGCCAGCCGGAGCGGAAGCCGGCCACGCGGTACGTCTTGGACAGGCCGCAGAAGGTGAGGACGACCAGGTCGGGGGCGAGCGATGCGGCCGAGTGGTGCACGGCGTCGTCGTAGAGGATCTGGTCGTAGATCTCGTCGGCGAACACCATCAGGCCGTGCCGGCGGGCGAGGCCGAGGACGCCCTCGACGATCTCCTTCGGGTAGACCGCGCCGGTGGGGTTGTTGGGGTTGATCAGGACGACCGCCTTGGTACGGTCGGTGATCTTCGACTCCATGTCGGCGAGGTCCGGGTACCACTCGGCCTGCTCGTCGCACAGGTAGTGGACCGCCTTGCCGCCCGCGAGGGTCGTCACGGCCGTCCACAGCGGGAAGTCCGGGGCGGGGATGAGGATCTCGTCGCCGTCCTCGACCAGCGCCTGCACGGCCATGGAGACCAGCTCGCTCACGCCGTTGCCGAGGAACACGTCGTCGACGTCGACCGGGAGGCCGAGGGTCTGGTACCGCTGGGCGACCGCGCGGCGGGCGGAGAGGATGCCGCGCGAGTCGGTGTAGCCGTGCGCCTGCGGCAGCATCCGGATCATGTCCTGGAGGATCTCCTCCGGCGCCTCGAAACCGAAGAGGGCCGGGTTGCCGGTGTTCAGCCGCAGCACGCTGTGCCCGGCCTCCTCCAGCGCGTTCGCGTGCTCGATCACCGGCCCGCGGATCTCGTAACAGACCTCGCTGAGCTTGTTCGACTGCCGGAACTCCATGCGCCCCTCCGGAAACTCGTGTTGCTTGGTTTTACCAAGTGGAAGCTTGGAAAGTCCAACAACCCGTCTAGACTGCGTCGCATGTCACCCCGCACGCGCCGTAGTTACGACCAGTACTGCTCCGCCGCCCGCGCCCTCGACGTCGTCGGCGACCGCTGGACCCTGCTGATCGTCCGGGAACTGCTCGCCGGACCGCGCCGCTACACCGACCTGCACGCCGACCTGCCGGGCGTCAGCACGGACGTGCTCGCCTCACGGCTGAAGGACATGGAGCAGGGCGGCCTCACCACCCGCCGCCGGCTGCCCCCGCCGGGCGCCGCCTTCGTCTACGAACTGACCCCGCGCGGACGGCGGTTGCTGCCCGTGCTACAGGCCCTCGGCACCTGGGGGGAGGCCGAACTGGGGGAGCGGCGGCCCACCGACGCCGTCCGCGCGCACTGGTTCGCCCTGCCGCTGCTGCGCGCGATCGACGGCCAGGGGCTGGTCGAAGTGCGCCTCGAGGAAGGCGTGTTCCATCTGCACGCCGGCGCCCAGGAGGGCCCGGTCTACGGCGACGGCGCCGCGCCCGGCGAGCCCGACGCCCTGCTCGTGATGGACGCGCAGACCTGTGCGGCGCTCTCCCGTGGCGAGACGAGCCTCGCCGACGCGATCCGCGGCGGCCGCGTCGAGGTGACCGGTGACGGCACCCTCGCCAAGGAACTGCGCGAAGGGCCCGCCGCATAGCGCATGCGGCGGGCCCTCTCAGCGGCTCGTCAGGCGTTCGGCGGCACGTGGGACGGGCGACCCCGTCCACGCGTCAGCGCGTACCCGCCGATGCCCGCGAGGGCGGCCAGTACGCCGCCGATCGCGGTCCACACCCAGCGGTCGGACCACCAGCCGGACGACCAGCCGCCGTCCGGCTCGACACTCGCCAGCACGGCCGCCTTCTTCGAGTCGTCCTTGTCCTGGCGCGCCTTGACGGCGACGCCCGGCACCAGTGGCTCGGCCAGCAGGCCGTCCACGGCCGCCGCGCCGCCGATGTCCTTGGACTCCACCCGCAGTTCGGCGTTCACCGGCTGCCCGAGGTCGGCCGTCTGCACGCCGACCGCCGTCAGCCGGACGTAGTACGTGCCCGGCAGCGGGTCGTTCGCCCACGGCTCGGACCAGGCGCGCACGGTGCGCAGCACGCAGGTCAGCTCCAGCGAGGAGGTGCCCGCGTCCGCCGTGCGGGTCTGTGCGCCGTACTGGCAGGCCTGACGGCGCCTGAGGCCGTCGTACACGTCGACCTGCCAGGTCTGCGTGGTGTGCGTCTGCGGCAGCTTCACCGTCGCCTTCACGGTGGGCCGCTGCTTCGCGTCCGCGGGGAACGACCAGTACAGGTAGTCACCCGTGGAGGCGCTCGCGGTGGCGGTCTGCCCCTGCTCCACCTCCGTCGCCGTACGGAACGACGTGCCTGCCGACGCCGGTGCCGTACCGGACCCGGACGGGCTCGGCGACGGGGACGAGTCGGCCGCAGCGGGGGCGGCGGCGAGGCCGAGCGTCAGCAGGGCCGCGCCCAACGCGGTGGTGATCCTCATCAGTTCGTCCTCCACACCGCGACACGCCAGCGCGACAGCCAGCCCCACACCACACCCGCGAGGAAGCCGATCAGCACCAGCAGACCGAGCAGCCACCAGCCGCGCCCGAGACCGAAGGACGCCACGTCGTCCGCCTGCGACGGACCGTCGACCACGTCCACGGTCAGCTCCAGCGGCATGCCGGGCGTGGCCTTCACACCGGGCGCCGCCGAGAAGGAGTTCGTCACCGCGAGGCACACCGTCTCCGCCGGGGCGTTGTCGTCGTCGCTGTCGGCCTTCGGGTAGCGCAGACCCGTCGAGATCACGTCGGTGCGGCCGGTGCCGGCCGCCTCACCACGCACGATCTCCCTGCCGTGCACCGTGACCGCGCGCAGCAGCACACCGTAGTCCGGGTGCAACGAGCGGTCCGCGGCCACGCTCACCGAGGCGCGCAGCTCCTGGCCGGGCTTCACGTCCACCCGGTACCAGCGCTGCTGCCCGAACTCCTCGCGGTCGGTGTAGAGGCCCGAGTTCAGCGTCGGTGCCTTGGTGCACGAGGACGCGCCGTCGGTGGCGACCGGCGTGACCACCGGGTCGGCCGCCCGGTCCACCAACTGGTTCACCTTGTCGGTGAGTTCGTCGGTGTGCTCCACCGACGTGTAGGTGCCGCCGGTGGCCTCGGCGATGCAGCTGAGCTGCCGGCGCATCTTCACGTTCGGCACCAGGCCGAGGGTGTCGATGGTCAGGCCGATGCCCTTGGCGGCTATCTCGCGGGCCACCTCGCACGGGTCGAGCGGGGCGCAGGTGTCCTCGCCGTCGCTGATCAGCACGATCCGCTTGGAGCCGGTACCGCCGTCGAGGTCCCCGGCCGCCTTGAGCAGGGCCGGTCCGATCGGCGTCCAGCCGGTCGGGTTGAGCGTGGCCACCGCCGTCTTGGCCTCGGTGCGGTCCAGCGGGCCGACCTTGTACAGCTGCGCGGTGTCCTTGCAGCCGGTCTGCCGGTCGTCGCCCGGGTAGGTGGCGCCCAGCGTGCGGATGCCGAGCTGCACCTCCTCGGGTGTCGCGTCCAGCACCTCGTTGAACGCCTGCTTGGCCGCCGACATGCGCGACTGCCCGTCGATGTCCCGCGTCCGCATCGACCCGCTGACGTCGATCACGAGGTCGACCTTCGGCGCGCTTGCGGTGGTCTCGTCGGCGACCGCCCCGGCCGGGCACGCGAGCCCGGCCGCGAGCGCGGCGAGCAGGGCGCCGACGCCCGCCGCCAGCCGTTGTCTTCTGATCATCGGCGGATCTTATTGATCTCCGCCTCCCGGCTCCAAAACGGTCCGTCAGGCGAGCGGTGAGGACGGACGCGTCCACGGGCCCCGGGATGCGAAAGCCGTCAGGCGAGCAGACGCGGCAGCCGTGTCCCGGGGGTCCCGGGGCTCCGTGGTCCGGGAGCCCCGGAGCATGAAAGCGGTCAGGCCAGCGGGCACGTCAGCCCCGTCCACTGGTCCCCGGGCACGTCCGGCGTCAGCCGCATCAGCGTCAGCGCCTTCACCGGCAGCGGCTCCTGACACAACGCCACCAGGTCGGAAGTGGGCGGCAGATCGGCTACGGCCGCAGCCAAGGCCCCCTGCAGTGCCGGACCGTTGCCCGCGGTGGCGGCCAGCGCGCCCGCCACCAGGGAGCCGAACAGCTTGCGCCGCAGCGTCGTCACGTCGTCCGTGACGATCCGGCCCGCGAGGTCACCGGGAACCGCGATGCCGTGGCGGGCCAGCCGGGCCGGACTGACCCGGATGTCGGCGAGGTCCCGGTACACCAGCCGCCGCGGCTCGCCCGCCGGGCCCAGCACCACCAGCAGGTTCTGCCCGTGCGCCTCCAGCGCCGCGCCCAGCTCCAGCAGCCGCAGCCCCACGAACAGCGCCAGCCGGGCGAAGTCCGCGAGCCAGGCGGAGGAATGCGGTCCGGGAAGAGCCGCCACCGGCACCACCTGCTCACCGGGCCCCGCGTACACCTCCGGCGCCTCGCGCAGCTGTGCCGCCAGGTCGGGGGAGTGGGCCGTCGCCGCGCCCAGCGTGCGCGTGACGTGCAGCAGCCCGTCCGTGTGCCCGGCCAGCCGCTCGCCGAACTCCGACAGCGAGGCCGCCATGCGCACCGAGCCGACCGAGATGTCCCGCACCGAGGACGTCAGCCGGGCGCTCAGCGCGGTCTTCACGTGCGGGCCGCCGGGCAGCGCGAGCGTACGCAGCGCCATCAGCGGATGCGCGGCCAGCGTGGCCTGACCGGTCCGCTTGAGCACATGCTCCGCCTGCCACGGATGCACCGGCAGCAGCAGTCGCTCCCCGTCCCGCAGCCACTTCGGCCAGCCACCCGTCAGCAGGCACCGCTCCGCGGGCACCGGCAGCAGTTCCAGCTCCACCACCGGCCGGTGCTCGGGCGCGTACGCCAGCTGCTCCGCCACCGAGAAACCGGGCCGCGAGCGGCAGCAGGGATGGTAGGGATGCCCGTCCACGACCCGCTGCTCCCACTCCCAGCCCCGCGCGGGCCGCCCCTGCGGGCGCCCCTCCTGCCCGGCCCGGGACAGCGCGAGCGAGGCGACACTGTGCCCCAGCTCGGTCGCGAAACCCGCCGCGTGCGGCACCGCCAGGTCCGTCATCAGCCGCTCCGGCCGCTCGTACGCCATCCCGTCGAGGTGTACGGCGCCGACGTACGCGCCGGTGGCGTACGCGTCCGGCACGGGGCCGTGGAGCCGGCGGCCGTCCGCGAGGTGCAGGGTGAGGCCGTCGCCGTTCGCCTCACGGCGCGTGATCCAGGGCAGCGGTTCGTGGCCGAGGCCGCGCCACAGGCGGGTCAGCACGGCGGCGCGCGCGCCGGGCAGCGCGGCCCGGTACCGGGGCACCAGGCCGGGACGCTCGGCGGCGAGTTCGGCGGCGACCTCCGCCTCGGCGGTGGGGGGTCGGTGCACGGGCGGGCTCCTCGGGTACGCGGACGGCGTCACGGCGGGCCGTGACGGCGGGGATACTGATCGTCTCCGACCGACAGGACCGTAGGGAACGAGTGGATCGCGTGGACCTCCTGCCTCCCACCATCGGCGATTTCCCGCCGCGCGACGACCTCGCCGCCCGGGCCGACGCCTACGCGGCGGCGCCCCTGCTGAACTGCCTGCTGCGCGAGGTCGCCGAACCGGTGGGCGCCGACGACGCCTGGCGGGTGCACCGGCTGGCCGCCTCCGGGCGGCTGCTGCGGGTACGCGGCACACGCCGGCCCGCCCGTCCCGAGGTCCGGGCGGACGGCGTCTGGCGGCCGCTGGACCACCGTGGCCTGGTCGCCCTCGTCGCGGACGAACTGCGCCGGCACACCGGGCTCGCCAACCCCGATCTGCCCGCCGAGATGACCGACAGCCGGGACGTGGTCGCCGCCCTGCTGGCCGCGCGCGCCACCGCCACCGCGCCCGCCGACCCGTATCTGCGCTCCGAGCAGTCCCTGATCACCGGCCACCCCCACCACCCCGCCCCGAAAGCGCGGGGCGGCGGCCCGCCGGCCGCGTGGCTGCCCTACGCCCCGGAGGCGCACGCCCGGTTCCCGCTGACGCTGCTCGGCGTGCGCGCGGACACGGTCGCGCAGGAGGGCGACACCAGTGCCCTCGACGCGCTCGGGGAGGCACCGCCCGGCTACCGGCTGCTGCCCGCCCACCCCTGGCAGCTTCGGCTGGCGGCGCCCGCCCTCGAGGACGCGTTCGCCGACGGCCGTCTGATCCGGCTGGGCGCGACCGCGTTCGCGGTGTGGCCGACGGCCGCGATCCGCACCGTGTACGCGCCGGAGCTCGACGTGTTCCTCAAGTTCAGCCTGGACGTGCGGATCACCAACGACATCCGCCGGCTGTGGGAGCACGACCTGCGCAGGCTGCGCCGTACGGACAAGGCCGTCAGGCACGCCTTCGCGGCCCTCGGCGGCCCGTCGGCCTGGCTGAGCGACCGCGGTCACCGCACGGCCGCCTTCGCCCATGAGGAGCTGGCCGTCGTCGTCCGCGACGGCCTGCGCGGGGCCGTCCTGCCCGGCGCGACCCCGCTGCTCGCGGCCGGCCTGGTGGAGGGCTTCGACGGCAACCCGCTCGCCGCCGCGGCCGACCCGGCGGCCTGGTGGGAGGCGTACCTGCGCGCGGTCGTGCCGCCCGCCCTCGCCGCCTACGCCGACCACGGCGTCGTCCTGGAGGCGCACCTGCAGAACACGCTGGTCGCGGTCGACGCCGAGGGGATGCCCGTCCAGGCCCTCTTCCGGGACGCCGAGGGCGTGAAGCTGCTGCCCGAGGTGACACCTCGGGCCGGGTGGGAACGGCTGGTGTACTGCCTGGTCGTCAACCACCTCACCGAGATCGCCGCCGCGCTCGCCGAGCACCACCCCGGCCTGGACCCGTGGCCGGCGGCGCGCCGCGAACTGGCCCGCCACGATCTGCCCGAGGTCGCCGCGCTGCTGGCCTCGCCCACCCTGCCCGGCAAGACCAACCTGCTGCTGCGCTGGACCGCGGCGGACGGCGCGGCGGCCCGCTACCTGCCGCTGCCCAACCCGCTGGCACTCACCTGACCTGCCGTAGGCTGGCCGGTGTGCTGCGCGACGTGACCGCTGTTCGATACGTGACCCCGCTGAGGTCGGGCGGCTCCGTGCCCGCCGTCGTCGAGGCCGACGACCAGGGGACCTACGTCGTGAAGTTCACCGGCTCGGCGCAGGGGCGCAAGGCGCTGGTCGCCGAGGTGATCGTGGGGGAGCTGGCCCGGGCTCTGGGGCTGCGCTTCCCCGAGCTGGTGCTGGTGCACTTCGACCCGGCGATCGCCGCCGACGAACCGCACCAGGAGGTGCGCGACCTGCACGACGCCTCCCACGGGCTCAACCTCGGCATGGACCATCTGCCGGGCGCGGTCGACTTCACCCCCGAGGTCGCGCGGGCCTTCCCCGTGGACCCCTTGGAGGCCGGCCGGATCGTCTGGCTCGACGCGCTCACCGCGAACGTCGACCGCACGGTCCACAGCTCCAACCTGATGGTGTGGCCCACCCTCGGCGTCGCGCCCCCACGGCTGTGGCTCATCGACCACGGCGCCGCTCTCGTCTTCCACCACCGCTGGGACGGCGCCGACCCCGAGAAGGCCTACGACTTCCGCCACCACGCCCTCGGCCACTACGGCCCCGACGTGCGCGCCGCCGACGCCGAACTGGCGCCCCAGGTCACCGAGGAGCTGCTGCGCGCGATCGTCGCCGAGGTCCCGGACGCCTGGCTGACGGACTTCGCGAGCCCCGAGGAGATGCGCGAGGCCTACGTGGCGTATCTGTACGCGCGCGTGCGGGCCTCGGGGAAGTGGCTGCCCAGCGACTTCCCCAGCCGCGAGGAGCTGGCCGCGGACGAGGCGCGGCGGGCGGCGCGCACCCAGGCGGGCCGCCCGGACTGGCTGAAGCGGGTCCCCGATCTGCACGGCAAGCCGGCCGCACAGCAGGACTGGTCGGTCCATCTGGGCTGAACGGGCCGAGCGGCCCCGGGGACGCCCCGGGGCCGCTCGGATCGTCGGGGCCGCGTGTCAGCCCTTGAGCTGCTCGTACGCCGGCAGGGTGAGGAAGTCGGCGTAGTTCTCGTCGAGGGAGACCTGGAGCAGGAGGTCGTGCGCCTGCTGCCAGTTGCCGGCGGCGAAGGCCTCGTCGCCGATCTCCTTGCGGATGTTCTCCAGCTCCTCGGCGGCGACCTTGCGGGCGAGGTCGGCGGTGACCTTCTCGCCGTTGTCCAGGACGACACCGGCGTTGGTCCACTGCCAGATCTGGGAGCGGGAGATCTCGGCGGTGGCCGCGTCCTCCATCAGGTTGAAGATCGCGACGGCGCCGAGGCCGCGCAGCCAGGCCTCGATGTAACGGATGCCGACCTGGACGGCGTTGACCAGACCGCCGTAGGTGGGCTTGGCGTCCAGGGAGTCGACGGCGATCAGGTCGGCCGCCTTGACGTCGACGTCCTCACGCAGACGGTCCTTCTGGTTCGGCTTGTCGCCGAGGACCTTGTCGAAGGACTCCATGGCGATCGGAACCAGGTCGGGGTGGGCGACCCAGGAGCCGTCGAAGCCGTCGCCCGCCTCGCGGTCCTTGTCGGCGCGGACCTTCTCGAAGGCGACCTTGTTGACCTCGGCGTCCCTGCGGGAGGGGATGAACGCCGCCATGCCGCCGATCGCGTGCGCACCGCGCTTGTGGCAGGTGCGCACGAGGAGTTCGGTGTACGCGCGCATGAACGGGGCGGTCATCGTCACCGCGTTGCGGTCCGGAAGGACGAACTTCTCGCCGCCGTCACGGAAGTTCTTGACGATGGAGAACAGGTAGTCCCAGCGGCCGGCGTTGAGCCCGGCGGCGTGGTCGCGCAGCTCGTAGAGGATCTCCTCCATCTCGTACGCCGCCGTGATCGTCTCGATCAGGACGGTGGCGCGGATGGTGCCCTGCGGGATGCCGAGATAGTCCTGCGCGAAGACGAACACGTCGTTCCAGAGGCGGGCCTCGAGGTGCGACTCCGTCTTCGGGAGGTAGAAGTAGGGGCCCTTGCCGAGGTCGAGCAGGCGCTGGGCGTTGTGGAAGAAGTACAGGCCGAAGTCGACGAAGGCGCCCGGGACCGGGGTGCCGTCGGCGCCGACGAGGTGGCGCTCGTCGAGGTGCCAGCCGCGCGGCCGCATGACGACCGTGGCGAGCTGCTCGTTCGGCTTGAGCGCGTAGGACTTGCCCGACTTCGGGTCGGTGAAGTCGATGCTGCGGGTGTAGGCGTCGATCAGATTGAGCTGGCCGAGGACGACGTTCTCCCAGGTGGGGGCGGAGGCGTCCTCGAAGTCCGCGAGCCAGACCTTGGCGCCCGAGTTCAGGGCGTTGATGGTCATCTTGCGGTCCGTCGGGCCGGTGATCTCGACACGGCGGTCCTGCAGCGCGGCCGGGGCCGGGGCGACCTTCCAGGAGTCGTCCGCGCGGATGGCGGCCGTCTCCGGCAGGAAGTCGAGCGTGGAGGTGCGGGCGATCTCGGCGCGGCGCTCGGCACGGCGGGCGAGGAGTTCCGCGCGGCGCGGCGTGAACCGCTGGTGCAGCTCGGCCACGAAGGCGAGCGCCGCGTCGGTGAGGACCTCTTCCTGCCGGGGCAGGGGCTCGGCGTCGACGATGGCCAGCGTGGACGGCGCTGGTGCGGACATGAGCGGTCACTTCCTTACGGGGGGCTGTTTCAGCGAACCACGTGCAACGCCACTCTGCCCTGGCACGGGGTGCCTACAGGCAGAAAATGGGGCGGTTCGCACCCGCTGTGCGGTCGGGTGCTTCTGAACAGTGGATAGTAGTTATCGCATAGTGGAAGTTCAATGGTTTGTTGATGTCGAGATTCTCTGAGTCGAGCAAAGGTGGCGCTCGGTGCCACCCCGTTCACTGAAGGTGGCCCAGGTCGGCCTCGGTGTCGATGTCGTACGGCCGCGCCACCTCCCCGCACTCGATGAGCCGTATCTCACGCGCGTGCGCCCGCAGGTACGCGCGTGCCCCACGGTCGCCGGTGGCGGTCGCCGCCACGCCCGCCCAGTGGGCCGCGCCCAGCAGGACCGGATGCCCGCGCACACCGTCGTAGGCGGCCGACGCGAGGCTCTGCTCGTCGTCGTAGGCGGCAAGCACCCGCGCGACGGCCTGCGCCCCGATCCCCGGCTGGTCCACGAGCGAGACGAGCGCGGCCCGCGCCCCCGTCCCGGCCAGCGAGGCGAGCCCGGCCCGCAGCGAGGACCCCATCCCCTGCTCCCAGTCCGCGTTCTCCACGAGCACGCACCCCTCGAGCCGCGCCCGCTCCCGTACGGCGTCGGCGGCCGCCCCCAGCACCACGTGCACGCGCGTGCACCCGGCCGCCCGCAGCACCCCGACGGCGTGCTCCACCAGCGGGCGGCCCCGGTGCTCCAGCAGCGCCTTGGGCCGCCCGCCGAGCCGCCGGCCGCCCCCGGCGGCGAGCAGCAGCCCGGCGACGGCGTCGGTGGGATTTCTGGTGCCGGTGGGGCGAGGTGTCGTCATACGCCCTGCATACCGCACCGGACCGGGCCACGGGTTCACGCTGTGCAGCAACTCGATGACGCAGCGGACTGGCGCGGCGCGGGCGAGGTGTCGTTTACTGTCTCCCCCGCCCCGGCTCACCGCACCGGCGCGGGCCGGACGGCTCAGGGAGATCGCACGACGGAGTGCGAAGGGGAGGGCTGTGTTGCGGAGCGTTCAGCACATGCCGGTCACCGGTGGCGAAGGGGACCTGCGCGCGAGCCGGCTGCGCGCGGCGGCATCCCGCCTGCACCGCGAACTCGCCGCCTACCGGGCCGAGTTACGGGACCGGGACATAGCCGAGGAAGAGCTGGCCGCACTGACGGCCATGGCCGCCCGGGGCACCCCCGAGCCGGCCCTGCTGCACCGCTCCCTGCTGCTGATAGCGGGAGCGATCGGCTCGGTGAGCGCCCTGTCGGCGGCCCTGAGAGAGGTCCGCGCGGCGGTGGAGGCATTCAGCGCACCGGGGTGACCCTGAACGCGGGCAGTGCGGTGCCCGGCGTTCAGCGCGCCGGGGTGCCCCTGAGCGCCGGGCAGGGCAGCGCCGAGAAGGGGCGCGGGGAACTGCGCGACAAGCCACCGTGCACCCGCACCCGCCGGATAACCGCACCCGGCGGACGAGAAGGCGCCTGCCCGGCCGCCGCAGGCACCGGGCAAGCCGCCGAACCGCCGGAGGTTACCCGCCGACGTACGCCGCGAGGTGCTCACCGGTCAGAGTCGACCGCGCGGAGATCAACTCCGCCGGCGTGCCCTCGAAGACGACCCGCCCGCCGTCGTGTCCCGCGCCCGGCCCCAGGTCGATGATCCAGTCCGAGTGGGCCATGACGGCCTGATGGTGCTCGACCACGACGACCGACTTCCCGGAGTCGACCAGCCGGTCGAGCAGGCCGAGCAACTGCTCGACGTCGGCCAGGTGCAGACCCGTCGTCGGCTCGTCCAGGACGTAGACGCCGCCCTTCTCGCCCATCTGCGTCGCCAGCTTCAGCCGCTGCCGCTCTCCGCCTGACAGTGTGGTGAGCGGCTGGCCGAGCGTGAGATACCCGAGCCCGACGTCGGCCAGACGGTCCAGGATCCTGTGCGCCGCCGGCGTACGCGCCTCCCCGTCGGCGAAGAACTCCTCCGCCTCGGCCACCGACATCGCCAGCACCTCGCTGATGTCGCGGCCGCCGAGCTTGTACTCCAGCACCGACGCCTCGAAGCGCTTGCCTTCGCACTCCTCGCAGGTCGTGGCGACCCCGGCCATCATCGCCAGGTCGGTGTAGACGACGCCGGCGCCGTTGCAGGTGGGGCAGGCGCCCTCGGAGTTCGCGCTGAACAGCGCCGGCTTGACGCCGTTGGCCTTGGCGAACGCCTTGCGGATCGGCTCCAGCAGTCCGGTGTACGTCGCCGGGTTGCTGCGCCGTGAGCCGCGGATCGGGGTCTGGTCGATGGACACCACACCGGCGTCGGCCGGCATCGACCCGTGCACGAGCGAGCTCTTGCCGGAGCCGGCGACACCCGTGACCACGACCAGGACGCCGAGCGGGATGTCGACGTCCACGGACCGCAGGTTGTGCGTCGTGGCATCCCGGATCGCCAGCTTTCCGGTAGGCGTGCGGACCGTCTCCTTCACGCGGGCCCGGTCGTCCAGGTGGCGTCCGGTGAGGGTGCCACTGGCCCGCAGTTCCTGCACCGTGCCCTCGAAGCAGACCGTGCCGCCCGCCGTGCCGGCGCCGGGGCCGAGGTCGACGACGTGGTCGGCGATCGCGATCAGCTCCGGCTTGTGCTCCACGACGAGCACGGTGTTGCCCTTGTCCCGCAGCTGGAGCAGCAGGTCGTTCATGCGCTGGATGTCGTGCGGGTGCAGGCCGATGCTGGGCTCGTCGAAGACGTACGTCACGTCGGTGAGGGACGAGCCGAGGTGGCGGATCATCTTCACACGCTGGGCCTCGCCGCCGGAGAGGGTCCCGGCCGGCCGGTCGAGCGAGAGGTAGCCGAGGCCGATCTCCACGAAGGCGTCGAGGGTGTCGCGCAGGGAGGCGAGCAGCGGCGCCACGGAGGGCTCGTCCAGCTCGCGCACCCATGCGGCCAGGTCGCTGATCTGCATCGCGCAGACGTCGGCGATGCTCAGGCCCTTGATCTTCGAGGACCGGGCGCCCTCGTTGAGGCGGGTGCCCTCGCACTCGGGGCAGGTCGTGAAGGTGACCGCCCGCTCCACGAACTCCCGGATGTGCGGCTGCATCGCCTCCTTGTCCTTGGCGAGCATCGACTTCTGGATGCGCGGGACCAGACCCTCGTAGGTCATGTTGATGCCGGCGATCTTCATCCGGGTCGGCTCGCGGTACAGGAAGTCCTGGAGTTCCCGCTTGGTGAACTTCCGGATCGGCTTGTCCGCGTCGTAGAGGCCGGACTCGGTGTAGAGGCGGTGGTTCCAGCCGCCGGACTTGTAGCCGGGGACCATCAGCGCGCCCTCGCTGAGGGACTTGCTGTCGTCGTAGAGCTGGGTGAGGTCGATGTCGGTGACCGAGCCGCGGCCCTCGCAACGGGGGCACATGCCGCCGGTGATGCTGAACTGGCGGCGCTCCTTCACGCTCTGCCCGCCGCGCTGCACGGTGACCGCGCCGGCCCCGCTGATCGAGGCGACGTTGAAGGAGAACGCCTTGGGGGAGCCGAGGTGCGGCTTGCCGAGGCGGCTGAAGAGGATGCGCAGCATCGCGTTGGCGTCGGTGGCGGTGCCGACGGTGGAGCGCGGGTCGGCGCCCATGCGCTGCTGGTCGACGGTGATCGCGGTGGTCAGGCCGTCCAGGACGTCGACGTCGGGGCGGGCGAGGGTCGGCATGAAGCCCTGGACGAAGGCGCTGTAGGTCTCGTTGATCATCCGCTGCGACTCGGCGGCGATCGTGTCGAACACCAGGGAGCTCTTGCCCGAGCCGGAGACGCCGGTGAACACCGTCAGCCGGCGCTTGGGGAGCTCGACGCTGATGTCCTTGAGGTTGTTCTCGCGCGCCCCGTGCACGCGGATCAGGTCATGGCTGTCGGCGGCGTGGCCGGTCCCCGTGGCCTTGGTCATGGCGTCTCCATCCGTTCAGACCCTCGATCACGGACACCCTCGGCGCCCGCCGGCCCGACCGACGCCCCACGGGTACCCGTGCCGCTCACGCTACGTGGAACCGGGGGGCGAGCGCTTCTCGAATCCTGACCTTCGCCTGCGGCGGCGGACGGGATCTGCGGTACGGGCGCGGAACCCGTCCGCCCGACGGGGGTGTGTTGTGGTGGGCGTCCGCCTGCGGGGTGATTGCGTCAGCCTTGCGTCAGCCTTGCGGCGTGCGCGGGAGCGTGCGGCTGCCTGTGGGGTGCCTCGGGGCGCTTCCGAGGCCCCAGGCCCCCTACGCCGCCAGAGCGGGGGCTCGTCGGTACGACGGGGTGCGCTCGGCCCCGTCCACCTGCGGGGTGTGCCGGGACTCCGACGCGTCAGAACTCGGCGTCGCCACGTCGCCTCGGCTGGGCCCCTTGCGTCCTGCGCCAGCGCCCGGGGCCGGGGAGCACGCCCGCGCCCACGGCCCTGCGAGCGGCCTGAGCAGGTGGTCCTGGTGGACGCGCACGCCCGCGCCCACGGCCCTGCGAGCATGCCCGCGTCCATGACCAGGCGAGCGTGTCTGCGCAGGTGGTACTGGTGTACGTCCCCCGCCGGTGGTCCTCGCGTCGCCTTGACCCTGACGGCTTCCACTGGTGGCCCTGGCGTCGCCTTGGCCCTGACGGCCTCGCCGACCTGGCCCCGGGATGGCGGTACTCGGGTGGCGGTCTGCGCCGGGCTTCACGCCGTCCCGCCCCTGGCGTCCACGGCCCCTTCGGGCCTGGCGGCTGGTGTCCCTGCCGATGTGCGCTCCGCGCCACGGGCGGCCGGTGCCTGCTCGCCGCTCCGCGGTCCGTGTCTTCGGCGGTCGGTATGCCGCGCCACGGGTGGGCCTCGTCGGCCGGGGCCCCGGGTGGCGGTCTGCGCCGGGCTTCACGCCGTCCCGCCCCTGGCGTCCACGGCCCCTCTGGGCCTGGCGGCTGGTGTCCCTGCCGAGGTGCGCTCCGCGCCCCGGGCGGCCGGTGTGTGTCCGCCGCTCTGCGCTTCGCGTTTTCGGCGGCCGGTGTGCTCGCCGCTCTGCGCTCCGCGCCCCGGGCGGCCTGTGCCCGCTCGCCGCCCTGCGGTCCGTGTCTTCGGTGGCCGGTGTATGCCGCCCTGCGCTCCGTGTCTTCCGCGGCCGGTGCCTGCGGCCCTGGCTCAGGGCCCGCGGCCGGCCGCCCCGGTGCCGCGCCCCGGCCGCAGGCCGGGTCACCGGGTGCATCCTCGGGCGCCGGCGGCGAGATCCTGCCGCGCGCGCCCCCGGCAGGGGTCAGCCGCCGTTGTTGCCCGAGCTGGTCAGCGCTTCGGAGAGTTCCTCGGCCACCTGCTGGAGGATCGGGACGATCTTTTCCGTGGCGGCTTCCGTGACGCGGCCCGCCGGGCCCGAGATCGAGATGGCCGCCGCCGTGGGGGAGTTCGGTACCGAGACCGCGAGGCAGCGGACGCCGATCTCCTGCTCGCTGTCGTCGATCGCGTAGCCGAGCCGGCGCACCTCCTCCAGGGAGGCCAGGAAGTCGTCCGGCGTGGTGATCGTCTTGTCCGTCGCCGCCGGCATCCCCGTGCGGTACAGCAGGGCCCGTACCTCCTCCGGCGGGTAGTCCGCGAGCAGCGCCTTGCCCACACCCGTGGAGTGCGGCAGCACCCGGCGACCGACCTCGGTGAACATCCGCATCGAGTGCTTGGACGGCACCTGCGCCACGTACACGATCTCGTCGCCGTCCAGCAGCGCCATGTTCGCCGTCTCGCCGGTCTCCTCCACCAGGCGGGCGAGATACGGCCGCGCCCAGGTGCCGAGCAGGCGCGCGGCGGACTCGCCGAGGCGGATCAGGCGCGGGCCGAGGGCGTAGCGCCGGTTGGTCTGCTGGCGGACATAACCGCACGCGACCAGCGTGCGCATCAGGCGGTGGATGGTCGGCAGGGGCAGTCCGCTGCTCGCGGACAGCTCGCTGAGGCCGACCTCGCCACCGGCGTCCGCCATGCGCTCCAGCAGGTCGAAGGCGCGCTCCAGGGACTGGACACCCCCCGTGGCGGCGGGTTTGGCGGAGTCGGTGGTGCTGGCGCTGGACGTCGGCACGGCGCGTTCCTTTCGGGACTGACTGAAGAGGCAGCAGCCTACCCGGCAGTCGGTTGACTCCCCGCTTGTGCGTAGCTACGTTCTATCTGACGGAATTCTAATTCCGCTTTGTGGAAACGTCCAGGGTGGGCGGATCGGGTGCACTGTGGATGAGTGTGCCCTTGACGACGCGAAGACGGGAGTGAAGACTCCCGAAGTAGCTTCAACAGTTCGTTGAAATTCCGCTGTGTGGAAGACGCACGGAGGCCGCCGAGGCCTTCGAGGCGGCCCACGGTGGCAGAGAGAGGGGTCCGGGTGTCCGACGCTGAACTGGTCCTGCGTTCGAGGCGCGTCATCACTCCCGAGGGGACGCGGCCCGCGTCCGTCGTGGTCGCCGACGGCACGATCACCGCCGTACTCGACCACGACGCGGAGGTACCGGCCACGGCCCGCCTGGAGGACTTCGGCGACGACGTCCTGCTGCCCGGCCTGGTCGACACGCACGTGCACGTCAACGACCCGGGCCGCACCGAGTGGGAGGGCTTCTGGACCGCCACCCGCGCCGCCGCGGCCGGTGGCATCACGACCCTGATCGACATGCCGCTCAACTCCCTGCCGCCCACCACCACGGTCGACAACCTGCGCGTCAAGCAGGACGTCGCCCGCGACAAGGCGCACATCGACGTCGGCTTCTGGGGCGGCGCCCTGCCGGACAACGTCAAGGACCTGCGCCCGCTGCACGACGCCGGCGTCTTCGGCTTCAAGTGCTTCCTGTCGCCGTCCGGCGTGGACGAGTTCCCGCACCTCGACCAGGAGCAGCTCGCCCAGTCCATGGCCGAGATCGCCGGCTTCGACGGCCTGCTGATCGTGCACGCCGAGGACCCGCACCACCTCGCCGCCGCCCCGCAGCACGGCGGCCCCAAGTACACGGACTTCCTCGCCTCCCGCCCGCGCGACGCCGAGGACACCGCCATCGCGAACCTCATCGCGCAGGCCAAGCGGCTGAACGCGCGCGTGCACGTGCTGCACCTGTCCTCCAGCGACGCGCTGCCGCTGATCCGCGCCGCCAAGGCGGAGGGCGTGGCGATCACCGTCGAGACCTGCCCGCACTACCTGGCCCTCACCGCCGAAGAGGTCCCGGACGGCGCCAGCGAGTTCAAGTGCTGCCCGCCCATCCGTGAGGCCGCCAACCAGGACCTGCTGTGGGAGGCGCTCGCCGACGGCACGATCGACTGCATCGTCACCGACCACTCGCCGTCCACCGCCGACCTCAAGACCGACGACTTCGCCACCGCCTGGGGCGGCATCTCCGGCCTCCAGCTCAGCCTCTCCGCCGTGTGGACCGCCGCGCGCGAACGCGGCCACGGCCTCGAGGACGTCGTCCGCTGGATGTCGCAGCGCACGGCCGCCCTGGTCGGCCTCGGTTCCAAGGGCGCCATCGAGGTCGGCCGCGACGCCGACTTCGCCGTCCTCGCCCCCGACGACACCTTCATCGTCGACCCGGCCGAGCTCCAGCACCGCAACCGCGTCACCGCCTACGCCGGCCGCACCCTGTACGGCGTGGTCAGGTCGACCTGGCTGCGCGGCGAGCGGATCGTCGCCGACGGCGAGTTCACCGAGCCCAAGGGCCGTCTGCTCAACCGGTCCGCCTGACCGAAGGAGCGCCGTCGACCACTCCCATCCCCGTAGCGACTTGTAGAACCGAAAGGCAGGACCTGATCACCGTGACGGCGATACCCAGCTTCACCGGCGACGCGAACCCCTACTCCGGCGGCGACCCGTACGCGGACTACCGCACCGCCGACTTCCCCTTCACCCACCACGCCAACCTCGCCGACCGGCAGCTCGGCGCCGGTGTCATCGCCGCCAACGACGAGTTCTTCGCCCAGCGCGAGAACCTGCTGGTCCCCGAGGCCGCGGAGTTCGACCCCGAGCACTTCGGGCACAAGGGCAAGGTCATGGACGGCTGGGAGACCCGCCGCCGGCGCGGCGCCTCCGCCGCGCACCCGTGGCCGACCGAGGACGACCACGACTGGGCGCTGATCCGCCTCGGCGCCCCCGGCGTGGTCCGCGGCGTCGTCGTCGACACCGCCCACTTCCGCGGCAACTACCCCCAGGCCGTCTCCCTCGAGGCCACCTCCGTACCGGGCTCGCCGTCGCCCGAGGAGCTGCTCGCCGACGACGTGAAGTGGACGACGCTCGTCCCGCGCACCGCGGTCGGCGGCCACGCGGCCAACGGCTTCGCGGTCGACGTCGAGCAGCGCTTCACGCACCTGCGGCTCAAGCAGCACCCTGATGGCGGCGTCGCGCGCCTGCGCGTCTACGGCGAGGTCGTACCCGACCCGAAGTGGCTCGAGGTGCTCGGCACGTTCGACGTGGTCGCGCTGGAGAACGGCGGCAAGGTCGAGGACGCCTCCAACCTCTTCTACTCGCCGGCCACCAACACCATCCAGCCGGGCCGCTCCCGCAAGATGGACGACGGCTGGGAGACCCGCCGCCGCCGCGACCAGGGCAACGACTGGATCCGCTACCAGCTGGTCGCCCAGTCCGAGATCCGCGCCATCGAGATCGACACCGCCTACCTCAAGGGCAACAGCGCCGGCTGGGCGTCGGTCTCCGTCAAGGACGGCGAGGACGGCGAGTGGGTGGAGATCCTCCCGCGCACCCGGATGCAGCCCGACACCAACCACCGCTTCGTCCTGCCGGCCCCCGCCGTCGGCACGCACGCGCGCGTGGACATCTTCCCCGACGGCGGCATCTCCCGCCTGCGCCTGTTCGGTTCGCTGACCGAGGCCGGCGCGAGCCGCCTGGCGGCCCGCCACCAGGAACTGGGCGGCTGACCCACAGCCCCCGAAGGACCCGTGGGGCGCACCGGCCTGACAGCACCGGTGCGCCCCACGCGCGTGTCCCCGTCCGTCGCAGAGTGCTCGCTCGAGCCGAGTGGCCGCCGTCCGCCCCCGGAGGGGGCCCAGCCCTGAGTTAACGGCGCGCGAACACGCGGGAGGGAAAGGGGGAGACCCCGTGATTGTCATTGACATGCCAGCGTCTACGCGCGTCATCATGCCGCCATGAGATTCCCCCCACGCATCTCGCGCCTCGGCGCCGCAGCCGCAGTCCTGTCCGCCCTCCTCATGGGCGGCACCGTCTCCGCCACCCCGGCCGGCGCGGCCGCCGCGTCCGTCGGCAGCATCTGCTACAGCGACCTGCCGTCCCAGGCACACGACACCCTGAACCTGATCGAACAGGGCGGCCCCTTCCCGTACGACCAGGACGGCGTCGTCTTCCAGAACAGGGAAGGAGTCCTGCCGAGCCGGACGAGCGGCTACTACCACGAGTACACGGTGATCACGCCGGGCTCTCCCACCCGCGGCGCCCGCCGCATCGTCACCGGTGAGGAGCAGCAGGAGGACTACTACACCGCCGACCACTACGCCACGTTCGACCTGGTCGACTACGGCTGCTGAGGCTGCCGAGTCTGCTGAGCCACCGGCCCCGGGGCTGACCGAAGCCGCGGAGTCGGTGGCCCCCGGGGCTGACCGAAGCCGCCGAGCCGGCTGTCCGGTCGGCCTCACTCCGCCTTGACGCGCTCGGCGGCCGCGAACAGGGCGATCGCCAGCACGATCAGCGCGACGCTCGCATACACCTCGTGGCCGTCGAGCAGGCCGATCCGCTGCACCAGGCCCACGTGCCAGTCGGTGAACTCGTGCAGCAGGCCCATGGCGCCCTGCACCAGGGCGATGAATCCGAGAGTCTCGAGCAGCGTCTTCATGGGCACGAGCCTCGCGCCGCGCATCCCCCGCCCGCATCGGCCGGGCGTCGAGACGCGCGCGACCCGGGTGGCGGGTCGCGGGGCGGCGCGTACGACCAAAGTCGGCGCCCGGGCGACTTCGGTCGACGACCGCCCGCACGGGCGACCGAGGCCCGCTCGCGCTCCGTAGATTGGTCGCTCGTGGATTGGTCGCTCATGAAGTGGACTGCGAAGGACGACGGAGCGGCGCACGCGCCGGTCCTGCCCGGTCGGCGGTGGTGGCTGCCGTCCGCCCTGACCCATGAACTGGACCCGGTCACCGGGCGCGCCGGACGGCCCCGGCGCACCGCGCGCGACTGGGCCGTCGACTTCTCCTGCTTCGCGCTGGCCGTCGTCATCGGGCTGACCGCCGCCCAGTCGGTGGGCGACAACCCGCACATCCCGCACGCGCTGGCCGTCGCCGACCAGGTCCTCGGCGTGCCGGCCTGCGCGGCCGTATGGCTGCGCCGCCGCTGGCCCGTCGCCCTCGCCATCGCCCTGACCGCGGTCAACTTCGTCTCCGACACCGCCGGCGGCGCCTACCTCATCGCCCTGTTCACCCTGGCCGTGCACCGGCCCTTCCGGTACGTGGCCTGGGTGGGCGCGGCCGAGCTCGCGATCATCCCGCTCTACTACTGGGCACGGCCCGACGCCGACCTGTCCTATCCCGCCGCCGTCGCCTTCGTCTACGTGCTCATCGTCGCCGTCGTCGGCTGGGGCATGTTCGTGCGCTCCAAGCGGCAGTTGCTGCTGAGCCTGCGGGAGCGTGCGCGGCGCGCCGAGACGGAGGCGCGGCTGCGCGCCGAGCAGGCGCAGCGGCTCGCCCGCGAGGCCATCGCCCGTGAGATGCACGACGTGCTCGCCCACCGGCTCACGCTGCTCAGCGTGCACGCCGGGGCACTGGAGTTCCGCCCCGACGCCCCCGGCGAGGAGATCGCGCGGGCGGCCGGCGTCATCCGGGAGAGCGCCCACGAGGCCCTGCAGGACCTGCGGGAGATCATCGGTGTCCTGCGCGCGGGCGACGCCGACGACGCGGGCCGCCCGCAGCCCACGCTCGCCGCGCTGGAGGCCCTGGTCGCCGAGTCCCGCGAGGCCGGCATGAAGGTCACGCTCGACCAGCACGTCACCGACGCCGCCGGCGTCCCCGCCTCGGTGGGCCGCACCGCCTACCGCATCGCCCAGGAAGGCCTGACCAACGCCCGCAAGCACGCCCCCGGCACGGAGGTCACCGTCACGGTCACCGGCGCCCCGGGAGACGGCCTCACCATCGCCGTACGCAACCCGGCCGCCGACCACGAACCCCCGCCGGTGCCCGGCTCCGGCCAGGGGCTGATCGGCCTCACCGAACGCGCCACCCTCGCGGGCGGCCACCTGGAACACGGCCCGCGCGCGGACGGCGGTTTCGAGGTACGCGCGTGGCTGCCGTGGGGGTGAAGCGGGGGGCGGAGGTGGCGCGGCCCGCCCTCTGCCGCGCACGGTTGCCCCGCCGACTTGACGCAATGCCATGATCTGCCGCTGTTCCGCCAGTTGCCGTGTGCGGGTCGCGCGGCGGCCGTGGTTTCGTAGGGCCATGACTGCGATCAGAGTGCTCCTCGTCGACGACGACCCGCTGGTGCGGGCCGGTCTGTCGCTGATGCTGGGCGGGGCCGACGACATCCGGATCGTCGGTGAGGCGGGCGACGGTGGCGAGGTGGCCGAACTGGTGGACCGCACGCATCCGGACGTGGTGCTCATGGACATCCGCATGCCGTCCGTGGACGGACTGACCGCCACCGAGGGGCTGCGCGGCCGCGCGGACGCGCCGCAGGTCGTGCTGCTGACCACCTTCCACGCCGACGACCAGGTCCTGCGCGCCCTGCGCGCGGGCGCCGCCGGGTTCGTCCTGAAGGACACCCCGCCCGCCGAGATCATCGACGCGGTCCGCAAGGTCGCCGCCGGGGATCCGGTCCTGTCGCCCGCCGTCACCCGGCAGTTGATGCTCCACGCGGCCGGCACCGCCGCCGACACCCGCGGCGCACGCGCGCGTGAACGCCTCGCCACACTGGCCGAGCGGGAACGCGAGGTCGCCGTCGCGGTGGGCCGGGGCCTGTCCAACGCGGAGATCGCCGCCGAGCTGTTCATGAGCGTCGCCACCGTCAAGGCACACGTCTCGCGCATCCTGGCCCGCCTGGGCTTCAACAACCGTGTGCAGATCGCCCTGTTGGCGTACGACGCCGGACTGGCCGACGAAACCGGCCGCGGCGGGCACTGACGGCCGCGCCCGTGCGTTGGAAGGAGAGTCAAGGGCCGTGCGACGGCCGGTCCGCGGTGGCCGGCCCGGAGCGGACCGAACGAGGGGGAGAGCCGTGGGCGAAGTGATCGACGTCGAGGAGTTCGGCACCGGGTTCACCGAGAACCCGCATCCGGCGTACGCCGCGCTGCGCGAGCGCGGCCCGGTGCACCGGGTTCGGCTGCCCACGGGCGAGGGCCATCAGGAGACCTGGCTGGTCGTGGGCCACGAGGAGTCCCGGGCCGCGCTCACCGACCCGCGGCTGGTCAAGGACACCGCCCGGATCGGGCTGACCTTTCTCGACGACGAGTACATCGGCAAACACCTGCTCACCACCGACCCGCCGCAGCACACACGGCTGCGCGGCCTCGTCTCCCGCGCGTTCACCATGCGCCGGGTGGAGCGGCTGCGGCCGCGGATCCAGCAGATCACCGACGGCCTGCTCGACGCGATGCTGCCGCTCGGCCGGGCCGACCTGGTGGAGTCCTTCTCCTATCCGCTGCCGATCACCGTGATCTGCGAACTGCTCGGTGTGCCCGAGCCGGACCGTGCGGCGTTCCGCCGCATGTCGACGGAGGCCGTGGCGCCCAGCAGCGCCGCGAGCGAGCAGGACGCCTTCGCCCGGCTCGGCGCGTACCTCTCCGACCTGATCGAGGACAAGCGCTGCGCCGGCCCGAGCGACGACCTGCTCGGCGACCTGATCCGCACGGTGACGGAGGACGGCGACCGGCTCTCCGGGGACGAACTGCGCGGCATGGCCTTCCTGCTGCTCATCGCCGGCCACGAGACCACGGTCAACCTCATCACGAACGCCGTGCACGCGCTGCTCACCCACCCCGCTCAACTCGCCGCCCTGCGCGCCGACTGGAGCCTCGTCGACGGCGCGGTGGAGGAGACGCTGCGCTGGGAGGGGCCGGTGGAGAACACGACGTTCCGCTTCGCCGCGGAGCCGCTGGAGATCGCGGGCCGGCGGATCGAGCGGGGCGAGCCGGTGCTCGTCGGGCTGACCGCCGCCGGCCGGGACACGGACCGCTTCCCCGAGCCCGACCGCTTCGACATCCGCCGCGACACCCGCGGCCACCTGGCCTTCGGCCACGGCGTCCACTACTGCCTCGGCGCACCCCTGGCGCGCCTCGAGGCCCAGATCGCCCTGCGCTCCTTGCTGGAACGCACCCCGGCACTCTCCCTGGCCGGCCCGCCCGGCCCCTGGCTCCCGGGCACGCTGATACGCGGGGTACGGAGCTTGCCGGTGCGGTGGTAGGGAAGGGAGCCGAGGCGCGGGCTCACGCGTCGACGCGGCCGAGGGCCGGCTGGCAGGGGGCCTCGGCGCGGGGCTCATGCGTCGACGCGGTCGGCGGCTGCCGGTAGGGGAGCCTCGGCGCGGGCTCACGCGTGGACGTGGCCGTGGCGCTGGCAGGGGAGCCATGGCGCGGGGCTCACACGTCCAGGTGGCCGAGGGTCCGCCGGCAGGGGAGCCTGGCGCGAGGCTCACGTCGACGTGGCCGAGGGCCGCCGCTGGGCCCGGCCGCCGCCGGCCGTTCCTACGCCCCCGCCACCTCCGCCAGCCGTACCGGTCGCCGCTCGCGTCGCGACACCTCGCAGGCCTCGGCGATCCGCAGCGCCTGCAGGGCCTCGCGTCCGTCGCAGGGGTTGGCCCGCTCTCCCCGGACCACCTCCACGAACGCCATCAGCTCCGCCTCGTACGCGGGCGCGAAGCGCTCCAGGAAGCCGGTCCACGGCTTGTCCGCGGCCGGCGGCCCGGTCGGCTCCGTGGACGCGATCGGCGTGCGGTCGTCCAGCCCGACGACGATCTGGTCCCGCTCCCCGGCGAGCTCCATGCGCACGTCGTACCCGGCGCCGTTCAGCCGGGTCGCCGTGGCGGTGGCGAGCGTGCCGTCGTCCAGGGTCAGCACCACCGCGGCGGTGTCCACGTCCCCCGCCTCACGGAACATCGCCGGCCCGGCGTCGGACCCGGCGGCGTACACGTCGGACACCTCCCGGCCGGTGACCCAGCGCAGGACGTCGAAGTCGTGGATCAGCGTGTCCCGGTACAGCCCGCCGGACAGCGGCAGCCACGCGGCGGGCGGCGGCGTCTGGTCGGAGGTGACCGCCCGCACGGTGTGGAGCCGTCCGAGCCGCCCCGAGCGCACCGCCTCCCGGGCACCCGCGTAGCCGGCGTCGAAACGGCGCTGGAAGCCCATCTGCAGCACCGTGCCGGCCGTCTCGACCTCCGCGATGGCCTGCAGTGTGCCCGGCAGGTCGAGTGCGATCGGCTTCTCGCAGAACACCGGCAGCCCCGAGCGCGCCGACCGGCCGATCAGTTCCGCGTGGGCCTGCGTCGCCGTCGTGATCACCACGGCGTCCACGCCCCACGTGAAGATCTCGTCCACCCCGGGCGCCGCCGTCTCGCCCAGCCGCAGCGCGAGCTCCTGGGCCCGTGCCGGGTCGGCGTCCGTGAGGATCAGCGAACCGACGTCGCGATGGCGACTGAGGGTGTTCGCGTGGATGGTGCCGATCCGGCCCGTACCGATGACCCCGATGCGCATGGAAACAAAGTGAGGTCGCGATCCGGCCCCTGTCAATGCGTATGTCCGGACAACCGAACTACACAACTTCCCGTCAACAGCGCTCGGAGCTACGCTCGGGCCGTGCCGAAACCAGAAGTGGACCCGACCGTGCAGCTCGAACTTCGTGTGGACCGCAGCTCTCCCGTGCCGCTGTACTTCCAGCTCTCCCAGCAGCTCGAGGCCGCGATCGAGCACGGCACCCTCACTCCGGGCAGCCTGCTCGGCAACGAGATCGAGCTCGCCGCACGGCTCGGCCTGTCCCGGCCGACGGTCCGCCAGGCCATCCAGTCCCTGGTCGACAAGGGTCTGCTGGTGCGCCGCCGCGGGGTCGGCACCCAGGTCGTGCACAGCCAGGTCAAGCGGCCGCTGGAGCTCAGCAGCCTCTTCGACGACCTGGAGGCGGCGGGGCAGCGTCCGGCGACCAAGGTCCTGGTCAACGCGGTCGTCCCGGCGTCCGCCGAGGTCGCGGCCGCCCTCGGAGTGGCCGAGGGCGGCGACGTCCACCGGGTGGAGCGGCTGCGGCTCGCGCACGGCGAGCCGATGGCGTACCTGTGCAATCACCTGCCGACCGGGCTGCTCGACCTTGACACCGCGCAGCTGGAGGCCACCGGTCTGTACCGGCTGATGCGCAGCGCCGGGATCACCCTGCACAGCGCCCGCCAGTCGATCGGGGCCCGCGGCGCGACCGCCGACGAGGCCGAGCGGCTCACGGAGAGCGAGGGCGCCCCGCTGCTGACCATGCAGCGCACCACCTTCGACGACACGGGGCGCGCGGTGGAGTACGGCGACCACATCTACCGCCCGAGCCGCTACTCCTTCGAGTTCCAGCTGCTCGTACGGTCCTGACTCCGCTGTCGCCGTTCCGGCTCCCCTGACTCCGCCCCGTTGTTTCAGCGCCCCGGCTTCGTTGTAATGTCCGGACAATAAGACCGGCGTGGGCTCCCCGGGCGCTCAGTGGGGGTGACTCGTGCCCGATACTGGAGCGTTTGGGGCCGGTGGGACTGCTGAGGCGGACGAGACCATCGGGCCCCGCTCGCAGGACACCGCACAGCAGACAGCAAGAAGGGCACGGCCTCGTGGCACGGTTTCGGACCTGGGCAGGGATCGCGTTGGCAGGGGCACTGTGTGTGTCCCTGTCGGCGTGCAGCAGCACCGGCGGCAAACGCGCCGAGGACGCCCGCAAGGCCGCGGCCGCGCAGGGCCGGGCGGCGGTGAACACGCCCCGGTGGACCTTCGCGATGATCACGCACTCCGGCGACGGCGACACCTTCTGGGACATCGTCCAGAGCGGCGCCAAGCAGGCCGCCGTCAAGGACAACATCAACTTCCTGTACTCGCACGACGACGAGGCCCAGCAGCAGGCGCAGCTCGTCGACGCCGCCGTCGACAAGAAGGTCGACGGCATCATCGTCACCCTCGCCAAGCCCGACGCCATGAAGGCCGCCGTCGCGCGCGCCGAGAAGGCCGGCATCCCGGTGATCACCGTGAACTCCGGCTCCGCCGAGTCCAAGGCCTTCGGCGCGCTCACCCATGTCGGGCAGGACGAGACGATCGCCGGTGAGGCCGTCGGCGAGGAGCTGAACAAGCGCGGCCGGAAGAAGGCCCTGTGCGTGCTGCACGAGCAGGGCAACGTCGGTCACGAGCAGCGCTGTGACGGCATCGGCAAGACCTTCCACGGCACCCTGCAGCGCGTCTACGTCAACGGCACCAACATGCCCGACGTGCAGTCCGGCATCGGGGCCAAGCTCCAGGCCGACCCGTCCATCGACGCCGTCGTCACCCTCGGCGCCCCCTACGCCGACACCGCCGTGAAGGCCAAGGCGGACGCGGGCAGCAAGGCCGAGATCGACACCTTCGACCTCAACGCCAAGGTCGCCACCGAACTCCAGGACGGCACCCTCGGCTTCGCCGTCGACCAGCAGCCCTACCTCCAGGGCTACCAGGCCGTCGACCTGCTGTGGCTGTACCGGTACAACAACGACGTCCTCGGCGGCGGGCGCCCGGTCCTCACCGGCCCGCAGATCATCACCAAGGACCAGGCCGCCGCGCTGCAGGAGTACACGAAGCGAGGCACCCGATGACCGCCACCACCGCGGACGAACGGCTCCTTGAGGCCTCGCCGCTGCGCAAGCTGCTCGCCCGTCCCGAGCTGGGCTCGGTGGTCGGCGCGGTCGCGGTCTTCGTCTTCTTCGCGTTCTTCGCCGACAGCTTCCTGCGTGCCTCCAGCCTCAGCACGGTCCTGTACGCGTCCTCGACCATCGGCATCATGGCCGTCCCGGTCGCGCTGCTGATGATCGGCGGAGAGTTCGACCTGTCGGCCGGCGTCATGGTGACGTCGTCGGCATTGATCTCGTCCATGTTCAGCTTCCAGGCGACCGCGAACGTCTGGGTCGGCGTCGGTGTGTCCCTGCTGGTCACGCTGGCCATCGGCGCCTTCAACGGGTTCATGCTGACCCGCACCAAGCTGCCCAGCTTCATCATCACGCTGGGCACCTTCCTGATGTTGACCGGCATGAACCTCGGCTTCACCAAGTTGATCGACGGCACGGTGTCGACGAAGACCATTGCGGACATGGAGGGCTTCCCGACCGCTCACGACGTCTTCGCCTCGACATTGACCGTCGGCGGCGTCGACATCAAGGTCACCATCCTGTGGTGGCTGGCCCTGGTCGCCGTCGCCTCCTGGATCCTGCTGCGTACCCGCGCGGGCAACTGGATCTTCGCGGTGGGAGGCAACCAGGACGCGGCCCGCGCGGTCGGCGTCCCCGTCGCGAAGACCAAGATCGGCCTGTACATGGGCGTGGCCCTCGGTGCCTGGATCTCCGGTCAGCACTTGCTGTTCAGCTACGACGTCGTCCAGTCCGGCGAGGGCGTCGGCAACGAGTTGATCTACATCATCGCGGCCGTCATCGGCGGCTGCCTGATCACCGGCGGCTACGGCAGCGCGGTCGGGTCCGCCGTCGGCGCGTTCATCTTCGGCATGACGAGCAAGGGCATCGTCTTCGCCGAGTGGAACCCCGACTGGTTCAAGTTCTTCCTCGGAGCGATGCTGCTCCTCGCGACCCTGCTCAACGCCTGGGTCCGCAAGCGCGCGGAGGCCACGACATGACGCACCCCGAGGCCCGGACGGCACTCGTCGAGCTGTCGGACGTCAGCAAGCACTACGGGAACATCCGCGCCCTTGAAGGCGTGTCCCTCGAGGTGCACGCGGGGGAGATCACCTGCGTCCTGGGCGACAACGGCGCCGGCAAGTCAACATTGATCAAGATGATCGCCGGTCTGCATCAGCATGACGAGGGTGTACTGCGCATCAATGGCGAGGAGACCCGTCTCTCCTCGCCCCGCGCGGCCCTGGACCAGGGCATCGCCACGGTCTACCAGGACCTCGCGGTCGTCCCGCTCATGCCGGTGTGGCGCAACTTCTTCCTCGGCTCCGAGCCGCGCAAGGGCGTCGGCCCGTTCAAGCGCATGGACGTCGACCACATGCGCCGCACCACGCGCGCGGAGCTGCTGCGCATGGGCATCGACCTGCGCGACGTCGACCAGCCCATCGGCACCCTCTCCGGCGGCGAACGGCAGTGCGTGGCCATCGCGCGTGCGGTCCACTTCGGCGCGAAGGTCCTGGTCCTGGACGAGCCGACGGCCGCCCTGGGTGTGAAACAGTCCGGCGTGGTCCTCAAGTATGTGGCCGCAGCACGTGACGAGGGTCTCGGTGTCGTACTGATCACCCACAACCCGCACCACGCGTACCTGGTGGGCGACAGATTCGTCCTCCTGAAGCGAGGCACGATGGTGGGCAACCACACACGCGAAGAGATCACCCTGGACGAGCTGACGAGCCAAATGGCAGGCGGAAGCGACCTGGACGAACTACGCCACGAACTGCAGCGCCGGTAAGGGGCGCGGGGAACCGCGCGCCAAGCCGAGAACGACCCGCAGACGGCGTATGTCGAGAACCACCCCCTCGTTTCCCCGTTGGTCGCCGAAGGCACCCGTGGGGCAGAATCGGCGGCGATGAGCACCTACGGCAACTTCACGGCCCCCATCGGCTCCCGCCGGGCCACCGCGCTGCGGACCGTCGGCACCAGGGAGCGCCGGTCCCACCTGACCGCCCCCCGTGTGCCCACCGTCGGCATCGACATCGGTGGTACGAAGGTGATGGCCGGTGTCGTGGACGCCGACGGCAACATCCTGGAGAAGCTCCGCACGGAGACCCCGGACAAGTCCAAGAGCCCCAAGGTCGTCGAGGACACCATCGTCGAGCTGGTGCTGGACCTGTCCGACCGGCACGACGTGCACGCCGTCGGCATCGGCGCGGCCGGCTGGGTCGACGCCGACCGCAACCGCGTCCTGTTCGCCCCGCACCTGTCCTGGCGCAACGAGCCGCTGCGCGACCGCCTCGCCGGCCGCCTGTCGGTGCCGGTGCTGGTCGACAACGACGCCAACACCGCCGCATGGGCCGAGTGGCGCTTCGGCGCCGGCCGCGGTGAGGACCACCTCGTCATGATCACGCTCGGTACCGGCATCGGCGGCGCGATCCTCGAGGACGGCCAGGTCAAGCGGGGCAAGTACGGCGTCGCGGGCGAGTTCGGCCATATGCAGGTCGTGCCCGGCGGTCACCGCTGTCCGTGCGGCAACCGCGGCTGCTGGGAGCAGTACAGCTCCGGCAACGCCCTGGTCAGGGAGGCCAGGGAGCTGGCCGCCGCGGACTCCCCGGTGGCGTACGGGGTCATCGAGCACGTCAAGGGCAACATCGCCGACATCAACGGCCCGATGATCACCGAGCTGGCCCGCGAGGGCGACGCGATGTGCGTGGAACTGCTCCAGGACATCGGCCAGTGGCTCGGCGTCGGCATCGCCAACCTCGCCGCCGCCCTCGACCCCTCCTGCTTCGTCATCGGCGGCGGCGTCTCCGCGGCCGACGACCTGCTGATCGGCCCCGCGCGGGACGCCTTCAAGCGGCACCTGACCGGACGTGGCTACCGCCCCGAGGCGCGCATCGTGCGGGCTCAGCTCGGCCCCGAGGCCGGCATGGTGGGCGCCGCCGACCTGGCGCGGCTGGTCGCCCGGCGGTTCCGCCGCGCCAACCGGCGCCGGGTGGAGCGCCACGAGCGCTACGAGCGGTACGTCGAGGCGCGCCGCGCCGCCCGGGACTCCGCATGACCGCCTCGCTTCCCCACCAGGCACCCCCCGCTGACGAGGAGCAGCCGGGCGAGGACCGCCGGCACCGCATCCGCCGCCGGGCGCTCACCCTGCTGATCATCGTGCTGCTCATCGGCGTCCCGGCCGGCTACCTGGTGATCTCGGCGAACCAGAGCCGCGACAGCGGGAAGGACAAGGAGGCGAAGTACTCGGCGACCGGCCTGACCGCGGGCTGGCCGTCCGGGGTGCAGCGCCGCCTGTACCAGGTGCCGATCCCCAGGCAGTCGTACGAGGTCGCCTACTACGAGACCAACAACTGGAAGACCAGCCGTCTCTACGTCCAGTTCCAGACCTCCGCGACCAATCTGGACAACTTCCTGCGGTGGATCGGCGCCCACCGCAGCCAACTGCGCCCGAACGACATCGCTATCAGTGACCGCGACCAGAAGGTCACCGGATGGAAGTTCACCGGGCCCGGTCCGTACAGCGGCCTGGTGCACGAGCAGAAGAACCCGGCGCCCACCCAGGACATCGTCGTGAACACGGCCGACCCGGACAACCCGATGGTGTACGTCGTCTCCCGCACGGTGCCCTGAGCCCGGCCGTCGCCGGCCAGGCGTCCCGGCGCGTCCCGGCCGCCGGAGCCGATTGTCAGACCCCGCCCGTAGAGTCGAAGACGTCTGATCCGACGCGTGGACGGGAGGTGGCAGAGCGTATGGGAGAGGTGCCCGCGGTGGCGGAACGTGCCGGGCGCGCGGCCGGCCCGCCCACGACGTCCGAACGCGTTCCCGTGCGGCTCGCGGCCGTCTTCCTGCCGGCCCCCCTGCCGCGCGAGAGCCGCTTCGCCTTCTGGGACCCGGACGAAGGTCCCCTGCCCGAGCAGACCACCGCAGAGCCGGTCGACCTGACCGTCGTGCGGCCGCACGGCGCGTCCGTCCGCCGCCGCCAGGCCCCGGCGCTGTCCCTCCCGATCGGCACCGCCCTGCCGCTGCTGGTACGCGCCCGCCGCGACCCGGCCGCGCATCCCGCCACCGCCTGCTGGGGCGCGGCCGCACTGCACGCGCTGCGGCTCACCGCGCGCGGCCGTCTGCTGCCCGGCCTCACCCCGACCGGCCACGACGCCTGGCGCGCCGGACCGCTCGACCCGGACGACATCGCCCACCTGCGCGCGGTCGCCGCCGCGTTGCCGGCCGAGGGGCACGCCGTCCCGCTGCCGGGCCCGGGCCCGCTGCGGCTGCCCGACCCCGAGGCGCTCCTGCGCGCCTTCCTCGACGCGGTCGCCGACACCCTGCCCCGCACGCCCGCCGCGCCGTACGCCTCCGGCCGGCCCTTCGCCGCCCGCGAACCGGTCCGGCTGCCCGGCGCGCAGGACTGGGCCGCCGAGGTCGCCGCCGGCATGGACGCCGGAGTACGGATCTCGCTGCGCCTGGACCTGTCGGCGACCGACCTGTTCGACCAGGGTTCCGGCGGTGCGGGCGCGCGCGGCGCCGGAGCGGCGATCGTGCAGGTGCACAGCCTCGCCGACCCCACCCTGATCACCGACGCGGCGGCGCTGTGGGCGGGCGAGGCCGACGCCGCCTTCGGCCCCCGCGCGCGGGTCGACGCCGCGCTCGCCGTACGGCGCGCCGCCCGCGTGTGGCCCCCGCTGGCCCGGCTCACCGAACAGGACGCCCCGGATGTGCTGGCGCTGTCCGAGGACGAGCTGGGAGACCTGCTCGGCGTCGCCGCCACCCGGCTCGCGGCCGCCGGGGTCGCCGTGCACTGGCCGCGTGACCTGGCGCAGGACCTCACCGCGAGCGCCGTGGTCCGGCCGGCGCCGGGCTCGGCGACCGACGGCACCGGCTTCTTCGAGAGCGAGGACCTGCTGCAGTTCCGCTGGCAGCTCGCTCTCGGCGGCGACCCGCTCTCCGAGGCCGAGATGGACACCCTCGCCGAGGCCCACCGCCCGGTGGTGCGCCTGCGCGACCAGTGGGTGCTCGTCGACCCGGCCCTCGTCCGCAAGGCACGCAAGCGCGACCTGGGTCTGCTCGACCCCGTCGACGCGCTGTCCGTCGCCCTCACCGGCACCGCCGAGGTCGACGGCGAGACGGTCGAGGCGGTCCCGGCCGGCGCGCTGGCGGCCCTGCGCGACCGCCTGACCGCCGGTGTGACCCCGGCGCAGCCGCCCGCCGGGCTGCACGCCACCCTGCGCGACTACCAACTGCGCGGGCTGGCCTGGCTGGAGCTGATGACCTCCCTCGGCCTCGGCGGCTGCCTCGCCGACGACATGGGTCTCGGCAAGACCATCACCGTGATCGCCCTGCACCTCAAACGGGCCCGCAGCGAACCGACCCTGGTGGTGTGCCCGGCGTCCCTGCTCGGCAACTGGCAGCGGGAGATCACCCGGTTCGCGCCCGGCGTCCCCGTCCGCCGCTACCACGGCCCGGACCGCAGCCTGGACGACCTCGACGGCGGTTTCGTCCTCACCACGTACGGCACCATGCGCTCGGCCGCGCCGGCCCTGGCCGAACAGCCGTGGGGCATGGTGGTCGCCGACGAGGCCCAGCACGTGAAGAACCCGTACTCGGCGACGGCCAAGGCGCTGCGCACCCTCCCGACCCCCGCGCGCGTGGCGCTGACCGGTACCCCGGTCGAGAACAACCTCTCCGAGCTGTGGGCCCTGCTCGACTGGACGACCCCCGGGCTGCTCGGCCCCCTGAAGTCCTTCCGCGCCCGGCACGCGCGCGCCGTGGAGACGGGCGAGGACGAGGAGGCCGTGCAGCGCCTGGCCCGTCTGGTCCGCCCGTTCCTGCTGCGGCGCAAGAAGTCCGACCCCGGCATCGTGCCCGAGCTGCCGCCCAAGACGGAGACGGACCACCCGGTGCCGCTCACCCGCGAACAGGCCGCGCTGTACGAGGCGGTGGTGCGCGAGTCGATGCTCGCCATCGAGGTCTCCGAGGGCATGTCCCGCCGTGGCCTGGTGCTGAAGCTGCTCACCTCGCTGAAGCAGATCTGCGACCACCCGGCGCTGTATCTGAAGGAGGACCACGGCCCGGCCGTCGGCGACCGGCTCGCCCACCGTTCCGGCAAACTCGCCCTGCTCGACGAGCTGCTGGACACGCTGCTCGCCGAGGACGGCTCCGCCCTCGTGTTCACGCAGTACGTCGGCATGGCCCGCCTGATCACCGCGCACCTCGCCGCCCGCGCGGTCCCGGTGGACCTGCTGCACGGTGGCACCCCCGTCCCCGAACGCGAGCGCATGGTCGACCGCTTCCAGAGCGGTACGACACCGATCCTGGTCCTGTCCCTCAAGGCCGCCGGCACCGGCCTGAACCTCACCCGCGCCGGCCATGTCGTCCACTTCGACCGCTGGTGGAACCCGGCCGTGGAGGAACAGGCCACCGACCGCGCCTACCGCATCGGCCAGACCCAGCCGGTTCAGGTCCACCGGCTGATCACGGAGGGCACGGTCGAGGACCGCATCGCCGAGATGCTCGCCGCGAAACGCGCCCTGGCCGACGCCATCCTCGGCTCCGGCGAGTCCGCCCTCACGGAACTGACGGACCGTGAACTGTCCGACCTGGTCTCGCTGCGGAGGGAGGCGTGATGACACCGACGCACGACGACGCCATGCCCGACGGCAGGGCCGACGCGCCCGGCCCCGGCCCGGCGGAGGCGGCACGCCGGGCCCTGCGCGAGGCGCGCGAGCGGGGTGCGGCGACGGCGGAGGCAACCGGCGCGGGGGAGCGGCGAAGCCCCGAGCGCGAGGACGAGTCCGCGCGGGCGGAGCAGGCGCCGGCCACCGAACAGCGAGATCACGCGGCGGACTCCGGCGCCGGACAGTCAGATCATGCGGCAGCCTCCGGCGCCGCACCGCCAGATCACGCGGCAGCGACTGGCGCCGTACCGCCGAGCCAGGCGGCGGTCACCGATGCCGTACAGGCGGAGCACGATGCAGCCGCCGATGCCGGACAACCAGATCCCGGGACGGCTGACGCCGGACAGCCGGAGCACGGGGCAGCCGCCGACGGCGTACAGCCGGAACGCGTGGCCGCCACCGACGCCGTAGAGCCGCCTGGCGCGCGGCAGCAGTCCCGGCCGGGGGACGTCGCGCGTGAGGCGCTGCGCCGCGCGGTGGCCCAGCGGCGCACGGCGGCGCCGGCCGACGACGAAGCCGCAGGGCATCCGGCTCCGCCCGATGAACAGGCCGCTGCCGCACCTGCGGAGCCGGGACCCGCGGCCGAGGGCCCGGCCGATGACGCGGCGCCCGCCGACCGCGCCCGTGAGGCGCTGCGCGCGGCCCGCGCCGAGGCGCAGCGCAAGGCGGCCGACGCGGAACAGGCGGACCGCACGTCCTCCCTGCGGCGCAGACCGTCCCGTTCCTCCGAGCCCGCGGCCGCCCCGCACCCCAGCCACGCCCCCGGCAACCCCCGGGCCGGGCAACGCGCCCGGGAACTGCGGCAGTTGCTGGCTGGCGCCTTCCACATGCCCACCGAGGCGACGACGGACGAGGTCGCCGGGGAGGCCGGCGGCCCGGGAGAGCGGGTGAGCCGGACCACGCCGCCGCCGGTGGCGCCGCGTCCCGTGCACGAGCACGACGCCCCCGCCCGCCTCACGCCGCCCGAGGCTTCCGCCCCGGCACCCCTCCTGCCCCGCTCCATGGCCGCACCCGCGCGGGACGGCGACCTGCGACGCACCTTCCCGCCCTTCGCGCCCCTGCCTGCGGGTGAGGACTCCCGGTTCGCCGAGACGTGGTGGGGCAACGCCTGGGTGACGGCGCTCGAGGAGGGCGCGCTCGACCCGAAGAGGCTGGCCCGCGGGCGGGGTTACGCCGAGCAGGGCCACGTGGACGCGATCACCGTCACCCCCGGTTCGGTCCTCGCGTACGTGCAGGGCAGCCGGCCGCGCCCGTACCGCGTGCAGGTGCGGCTGCGGACCCTCGACGACGCAGACTGGGCGCGTTTCCTGGACGCCGCGGCCGAGCGGCCCGGCCACATCGCCGCCCTGCTCGACAAGGAGATGCCGCAGTCCCTCGCCGACTGCGGTGTCCGGCTGCTGCCCGGCCCCGGCGACCTGGAGCCGCGCTGCAGCTGCCCCGACCGCGGTCACCCCTGCAAGCATGCCGCCGCCCTGTGCTACCAGACCGCCCGCCTGCTGGACGCCGACCCCTTCGTGCTGCTCCTGCTGCGCGGCCGCGGCGAGCGGGAGCTGCTCGACGCGCTCGCCCGGCTCAGCGCCACGCGTGCCGCCAGAGCCGCCCAGGACCGGGAACCCGCCCCGCTGCCCGGCGTCCGGGCCGCCGAAGCCCTCGCACCCCGCCAACTCCCTCCGCTTCCCGATCCGTTGCCGCTACCACCGCACCCGGAGCAGCCGCCCGTCTACCCGGCGGCCCCCGGCGGACCCGACCCGATCGCACTGGACCAGCTCGCCACCGACGCGGCCGCACGTGCCCACGCCCTGCTCGCCACCGGCCACGACGAGGTGGGCGAGCTGACCCTGTGGCAGGACGCGATCCGGCTGGCCGCGGCCCGGCCCGGCTCCGGGCTCACCGCCGGCTCGCGCGCCCTGTATTCCTCGCTCGCCTCCGCGGCCGGCCGCACGCCCGCCGAGCTGGCCCGCGCGGTCGCCGCGTGGCGACAGGGCGGCCCGGACGGGCTCGCCGTCCTGGAGGAGCCGTGGGATCCTCCGGCGGGACGCTTCGACCGGGCGCGTCCGGCGCTCCTGGCCGCCGATCTCCCGGCGTTCCGCCCCTGGCGCAACCGCCTCACCCACCCGCGCGGACACGTCCAGCTCCGGCTGGGCCGGGACGGCCTGTGGTACGCCTACGAGTCCGAGCCCGGCGCCGACGACTGGTGGCCGCGCGGCACTCCCGACTCCGACCCGGTCGGCGCCCTCACGGGCCTCGGCACCACGGACGACCTCTGACCGTCCGCACCCGGCTCCGGCCGGCTGTCGGCGAGTCCAGCAGCGGCCTCTGACCGTCCGCATCCGGCTCCGGCCGGCTGTCGGCGAGTCCAGCAGCGGCCTCTGACCGTCCGCATCCGGTTCCGGTCTGGTGCCGGGGAGCCCGGCAACGGCCTCGTACCCCTCCGCACCCGGTTCCCCCTGCGTCCCCCTGCGCCGTGACTCCAAGAGCCGCCTCCGACCGACCGCACCCCGGCCCCGGCCTGCCTGCGGAGCCCACCAGCCGTCCGCCGCAAGGGCGTTGTCAGTGGTCCCCGCTAAGTTCGTTGGTGTCCCGCCGGTCCGGCGATGGGCTTCCCTCGTGCTGCAAAGGAGATGGTGCGTTGTCCGACGTCGAGAGGTCGAGCACGACGCGGGTGATCCCGCCCGCCAGGCCGCGCAAGCTGGCCAAGGTCCCGTTCGTCGAACTGGCCGACGGACGCCTTCAGGGCGTCGTCTCCAGCGGCTCGGACATCGAGCGGGTCTACGTCTCCTCGGTCGCCGCCGCGACGTACGCCTACGCGTGCAGCACCAACAACAACCGTCCCTGCGGTGGCGCCCGCGGCGGCTTCTGCAACCACATCGGCGCGCTGATCAACGAATCGGTGCTCCAGTACGGCGCCGAGCGCGTCGCCCGCTATCTGCGGGTCGACCTCGGCGAGAGCGAGGCCGGCGCGCAGTCGATCCGCCTCACCATGAGCGCCACCCGCCCCGCGCCGGCGGACAGCAAGGCCGCCGCCTCCGTCTTCAGCCGCTTCCTGCGCCACCTGGCGTATCTGGAACTCGCCCCCACCACCGCGCCGTTGCCGGAGATGCAGTGGTTCCCGCCGACGAGGGCGGTGGCCTGATGCGGATGGATCTGCTCACCGAACCGGTGGACGGCCTCGACGAGACCCTGGCAGCCGTCGACGCTTTCGACCGGACCCTGCTCGGGGGCCTCCTGCGTCCGCAGCCCGCCCAGACCGAGGGCCTGACGGCGATCGCCGACGCCGTCGCCGCGAGCCCGCTCGCCACCCGTGTCGCCGAAGCCGCCGAGAAGGCCGCGGCCGGCGCCGCGAGCGAGGACCACTTCCTCGTCCTCGCCGCGGCCCGCACCGCCCTGCTCGGCGCCGCGCACGACGCGCTCGCCGCACGCGCCGACCAGGCCACCGGCCGGCCCCGCGCCGAGGTCCCCGCCCCGGCCGCCGCCGACGAGCAGGCGCCGAACCTGCTCGCGGCCGCCCGCGCCTGGCTCTGCGACCTGGCCCGCACCGGCTGGCAGGGCCTCGACCACGACGTGGTCTCCGGCTCCGCCCCAGTGGTCTCCGCGATGCTCCCGAACCCCGCGCTGCGGCGCCTCGCGACCCTCCTCGACGGCTTCGCCGCCGAACTCGCCGCATCCTGCCCGGGGGCCGCCCGCCTGGACTCCGTGCCCGTGCGCCGCTGGGCCGACCTGTGGGCGCGCGGCATGCTCCTGACGCTGCCCGGCGCCGCCACCGCGCCCGTCACGCAGACCGTCACCGGCCGGCTGCTGCCCCTCGGCGTCGACGTCCAGGAGCACGCCACCGCGGCCCAGGCGCAGGTGCACGCCGTGCTGGAACCCGCCGACGGCACCGCGCCCCGGCTGGTGCGGGCAAGCGTGTCCGTGCCGAAGCCCGACACGGTCCTCGGCGCGGGCGTATGGCAGCTGCTGCGCCCGCACATGTCGCTCCTGGCCGCCGCCGGCGAGGGCCGCTGCATGGACCTCACCGACATGCCGGTCACCGCCGAGGGCGACCTGATCTGGCAGGACGAGCACGCCCGCCCCGGTGGGAGCGCCGACCCCTTCGCCACCGCCCGCGTCGCCCTGCCCACCGCCGCCGCCCCCCAGGCCGTCCCCCTGGACCGGCACCCGGTGCGCCTGGCCCACCCGGTGTTCCTGGAGGGCTACGGCATCGAACAGGACGACGACACCGTGACGTTCACCGTCACCGGGCATCGCCTGGCCGTCGACACCGACCGAGTCCCGGTGGCCGGACCGCTCACCCCGCAGGCCGTCGCCACCTCCGGCGCCTGCATCGGGCTGCTGCGCTGGGACGCCGGGCGGTGGGTCCTGCAGCCGCTCGCGGTGGAGACCACCGTGCGCAAGAAGACGGTCGCGGTGCACGCGGGCGCCTGGGCCGGGGGCACGACGGACAAGACCGGAGTCAAGGCGGAGAAGGCCGCCACCGACGCGGTGGCCGTACTGCGCGAACGGGCGGGAAGGCTGCTGCGCACATGACCGACCACACCACCACCGGCGTGACCCCCCACCCCGCCACCGAGACACCCCCGCTGCCCGCACCGGACGAGAACCGCCGGCAGGTCCTGTACTGGCGCCTGCTCGCCCGTCTCTTCGACCCGGAGGAGCAGGCCGGTCTGGAGTCCGCCTCCCTGGCCGTCGTCGAGGACATCGGGCTGCCGCCCGCGCTGCTGGACCCGCAGGCCTCCGTCGACGCCATCGTGCAGCGCCACCCCGAGCTGGCCGCCGAGTTCGACGCTCTGATGGTGCCCGAGCCGGAGGAGGAGGGCCGCGACCGGGCCGCCGAGGTCCGCCGGGCAGCCCTGGCGTCCAAGGTGCTGCTCAACGTCTTCGCCGCCGGCACCGGCACGGTCACCGCCGGGCAGCTCGCCCGCTGGCAGGCCGACGCCGGCTGGCTCGAGCGGGCGCTCGGCTGCGCCCCCGGCGACCTGCGCGGCGGCCGCGGCGCGGGCAGCGGCGCCGCCCGGTCCGGCGCCGGCGGGGGAGTGAGCCCGACCGGCACCGGAACGGGCTTCCCGACCCCCGACCTCAGCACGCTGATCCCGGCGATCGGGCCCGAACTCGGCGCCATCGAGGCCGACATGGTCAAGCGGATGCGCCTGCGCGAAGTTCTCGCCGACCCCCGGCTCGCCGCGCAGCTCACCCCGAGCATGTCGCTCATCGAACAGCTGCTGCGCGACAAGAACAACCTCTCCGGTGTGGCCCTCGCCAACGCCAAGGCACTGATCCGCCGCTTCGTCGACGAGGTCGCCGCGGTGCTGCGCACCCAGGTCGAGAAGGCGTCCGTGGGCGCCCTGGACCGGTCGGTCCCGCCCAAGCGCGTCTTCCGCAACCTCGACCTCGACCGCACCATCTGGAAGAACCTCACCAACTGGGACCCGGAGGAGGAGCGGCTCTACGTCGACCGCCTCTACTACCGGCACACCGCTCGCAAGACGACACCGCAGCGGCTGATCGTGGTCGTCGACCAGTCGGGCTCCATGGTCGACTCGATGGTCAACTGCACCATCCTGGCGTCGATCTTCGCCGGACTGCCCAAGGTCGACGTCCACCTGATCGCGTACGACACCCAGGCGCTCGACCTCACCCCGTGGGTGAACGACCCCTTCGAGACTCTGCTGCGCACCCAGCTCGGCGGCGGCACGGACGGCACGGTCGCCATGGCCCTGACCCAGCCGAAGATCGCCGAACCGCGCAACACCGTCGTGGTGTGGATCTCCGACTTCTACGAATGGCGCTGCGAACCGCTGTTCGAGAGCATGGCGGCCATCCACCGCTCCGGCGCGAAGTTCATCCCGGTCGGCTCGGTGACCAGCGCCGGGCGCGGCAGCGTCAATCCGTGGTTCAAGGAGCGCTTCAAGGACCTCGGTACGCCGGTCATATCCGGCCACATCCGCAAGCTCGTGCACGAGCTGAAGACGTTCCTCGCCTAGGTCCGTCCGCTCGCTGCCCCCACCTTGTTCTCTTTGCCGTTCTTTCCTTTCCCGGCTTCCATCGAAAGGCCCTGACGTGTCCGACCTGTTGCGCGCCCCCGCCGAGATCAAGTACGCCGAGGAGCTGGACTGGCTGGAGTCCGTCGACGACAGCCCCAAGCCCTTCTCCTGGCGGCTGTCGCCGAAGATGATCCGGCTGTTCATCCTGGGTTCCGAGCGGGCCGACGGTCTCGACCGGGAGATCTCCCAGAAGTGGTTCGGCGACCGCAGCATCGTCGAGCGTGCCATCGTCACTCTCGCCTCCGACCGCGGCCTGCTGCTGATCGGCGACCCCGGCACCGGCAAGAGCTGGCTGGCAGAGCTGCTGGCCGCCGCCGTCTGCCGCAACTCCACGCTCGTGGTGCAGGGCACGGCCGGCACCACCGAGGACCACATCAAGTACTCGTGGAACGTGTCCATGGTCATCGCCAAGGGGCAGTCGCGGGAGTCGATGATCCCCTCGCCGATCATGACGGCGATGGAGGCCGGCGTCATCGGCCGCTTCGAGGAGCTGACCCGTTCCACCAGCGACGTCCAGGACGCGCTGATCTCCATCCTGTCCGAGAAGTACATCTCGGTTCCCGAACTCGACAGTGACAACATCGTCTTCGCCAAGCCCGGCTTCTCCGTCATCGCCACCGCCAACAGCCGCGACCGCGGCGTCAACGACCTGTCCTCCGCCCTCAAGCGCCGCTTCAACTTCGTCCGCATCCCCGTGGTGACGAACAAGAAGAGCGAGGCGGAGATCGTCCGCTTCCGCACCGAGGAACTGCTGCGCCGCCATCGGATAGAGCTGGACGTGCCGCCGACGCTGCTGGACGTGCTGCTGCAGAGCTTCGCCGACCTGCGCGCCTCGGCGGCCGCGGCCGCGAGCGACGACGAGAAGCTGGAGTCGGCGCTGTCCACCGCCGAGCAGATCGGCGTGCTGGAGGACGCCATCCTGCACAGCAACTTCTTCGGTGAGCGCGCCCTGACCGCCCGCACCCTCGCCTCCTCGCTCGTCGGTTCCCTCGCCCGGCGCGAGCCCGAGGACCTGGCCATCCTCAACAAGTACCTGCACGGCGTGGTCGAGCCGCGCGGCAAGGAGGAGGGCGGCTCCTGGCCGGAGTTCTACGAGGGCGGCCGCGACGCGATCACCACCCTGTCGTGAGCGCCATGACCGAGGGAACCTTCGCCGCGCTGCGCGGCCAACTACAGCAAGCGGCGACCGCGTTCGCCGACGGCCCCGACGCGCTTCAGGGCATCCTTCTCGGCATCGTCGACGACGTCGACCGCGCGGTGCGTGAACCGCTGGAGATCTTCCCGGTCTGCCACCACTCGCCCGCCTCGGCGCTCGCCATGGCGCGCCGGTTGCGCGAGAAGCAGCCGAAGGTGGTGTACCTGGAGCTGTGCGAGGACATGGCGCCGCTGCTGACCGAGCTGCGCAACTGCCGGCTCCCCGTCGCGGTGCAGGCGTTCGCGACCGAGGTCGACGGCTTCCCCGCCGAGTGGGCGCCGCTGTCCGTGGTCGCCCCGATCACCGAGGCGTCCGCCGAGTACCAGGCGATCGCCTACGCCCTGGACACCCCCGGCGTCGAGCTGGTCCTCGTCGACCGCTCCTCCGACCACGTCTTCCAGTGGCAGGAGAACACCGGCGACACGGCCGATGCCGCCGACCCGGACGCACCGCCCGCCGAGGAGGAGGCGGCGCTGCACGGCGACGCGGTCGGCGTGGAGATCGGCGACCTGCGCCCGCGCTTCGCCGAGCTGGAGGAGCACCTGCTGCGGCACGGGCGGGTGCGGCACTGGTCGGAGTGGTGGCACCAGTACGTCGAACTGCCCCTCGGGGACGCCGACCACGACACCTACCGCCAGGTGATGCTGCTGATCGGCAGCCTCTTCCGCCGCCTCGCGCCGGGTGATCAGGGCCGGGTGCGGGTGGACGAGGACCGCGAGCGGTACATGTGGACGCGGATGCGCGCCCACCTCGCGGCGACCGGTACGGACCCCGCGGACGCGCTCTATGTGTGCGGCGCCTTCCACGCGGCCAGCCGCGTCGAGGAGTTCGGCGTCCACGGCGCCGGCACCTTCGAGATCAGCCCGCCCAGTGCCACCAAGTGGCAGCACGGCCTGATCCCGTCCAGTCACGCGGCGATCGAGGCGCAGTTCGGCCTCGCCGCCGGTTCGGTGTCCATCGCCGCGACCGAGTGGGCGAAGAACCTCAAGCGCACCCGGACCAAGCCGTACCGGCTCGCCGGACAGGCCGGCACGAAGACACCGAGGAAGGCGGCCAAGGCCGTCCCTGCCGCCGTCCCCGCGCCACCGCTCGACGCGTCCGACAAGCTCACCGGTTTCCTGCAACGGCCACCCGTCCTCGACCGACTCGACGAGGCGGAACTGCTGGGCTGGTCCGTGGAGATCGTGCGCGCCGCCCGCCGCAACGGCTACCTCGCGTCCACCGCCGACGCCATCGCCGTGTTCGAGACGTCGATCCTGCTGGCCGGGATGCGGGAACGCGCCAAGCCGACGCCGTACGACTTCCAGGACGCGGCGGTCACCTGCATCGAGAAGGACACCGTGCCGGGCCGGCGGGACGTGCGCCGGCTGGTGGAGATCATGCTCGGCGGCGACCGCGTCGGCCAGGTCGGCTACGACGCCCTGCCGCCGCTCGCCCGTGACGTCCACGACCGGCTGGCCCCGCTGAACCTCAAGCTGCAACAGCGCGGCGTGCAGCGGGCACTGCTCGACATGGCATCCCGGCCCGAGCTGGCGCGGTGCTCCGACGTGCTGTGGATGCTGCGGTATCTGATGCCGCACGGCGCCGCCCGCCCCATCATGGGTGAGCGGCGGCTCGGCGAGCAGCCGATCCAGGAGTCCTGGGACCTGGCGCTCGGCACCCATCAACGGGCCCTGATCGAGCTGGGCTACGAGGGCGTCAGCATCGAGCAGGTCCTCGAACAGCGGCTGCGGCGCGTGGCGTACGGCCCGCAGGCGACCGCGGCGCGGGTCCTCGAGGCCGTCGAGGACGCCACCCTCTACCTGAGCAGCCGCCGGCTGGCCGACGAACTCGGGCAGCGCGCCCTGGAGGTGCTGGCGACCGAACGCAGCGTCGACGGCGCGCCCGAGGTGCTGCGCCGGGTGCGCGGACTGCTGGCGTACTACCGCACCAGCGAGCCGACGCTGCCGCCGTGGATCGAGTCGTTCGTCAAGACCGGCTACGCGCACTACTGCACGCTGCTGCCGACGGCGTTCACCGACGAGGACGCGGGCGTGGGCCAGGTCGCGGCCATGCTCGGCTTCCTGTTCAGCATGGAGAGCCTCGCGCTGTCCCTCGGCTGCGACCGCAACCAACTGGAGCTGGCCGTCGCCCAGTCGCATCCCGAGGACCCGGCCAAGACGGCGCTGCTGTGGGCGGCTGAGACGCAGCTGGGCCGGCTCTCCCGGGCACAGCTGCGGGCGAGGTGCGCCGAGCTCCTCGGCAACCCGCTGGTGGTGCCCGCCTATCCGCGCTACCTCAGCGGTTTCCTGCACGCCCTGGAACCGGTGCCCCACCTGGCCGACTTCGTCGTCGAAGCCGTCTCCCAGGCCTTCGCACAGCTGCCGGACCCGGTGCTGCTGCCCTGGCTGCCGACCCTGATCACCACCCTGCGCGGTGGTGGTGCCGACCTCGCGCCTCTGCTGATCCGGGAGGCCGGCCGCATCTTCCCCGGCCGGCTGGCGGAACTGGACACGTGGACACCCCCGTGGCGGGCAGCCCCGGCCCCCGCGGCACCCCGCCCGTCCCCCGAGCGCGCGACCGGCCCACATGGCCTGCCCCTGCTGGGCGCCCATCCCGCGACCTGCGACGCGGTCGCGGACCTGCTCGGCTGCGCGGATCCCTGGCAGACGGCGGAACCGGCCCCGGCCGGCGTGGCGCTGCTCGCCCGCCATCCGCAGACCGCCGAGGCCCTGATGGCGCTGCTGGCCACCGGCTGACGGCGACGCTCCGACGGCGACCGGCCGACGGCCACCGCCGGGGCCACCGCACTTCCGGGTGCGGTGGCCCCGGCAACGCCGTCTCTCACTTGCGCCAGAACAGATGGTGGGTGACACCGCTCGGGCTGGGCACGACGTCCAGGTGGTAGCGGTCGAGCAGCTCCTCGGGCGACTCCCACAGCCGTGCGCCGGACCCGAGCTTCACCGGCGAGACCGCCACGTGCAGGGTGTCGACGAGGCCGGCGTCCAGGAACTCCCGGATGGTGGTCGCCCCGCCGCCGAGCCGGACGTCCTTGCCCTGCGCCGCCTGCCGGGCCTGCGCCAGGACGTCGGCCGGATCACCGCCGACGAAGTGGAAGGTGGTGTCGGAGAGGGTGAACGAAGGGCGCGGGTGGTGGGTCATGACGAACACGGGGGTGCGGAACGGCGGCTCGTCGCCCCACCAGCCGCGCCATTCGTGGTTCTCCCAGGGCCCGCGGTGGGGGCTGAACTTGTTCCGGCCCATGATCTCGGCGCCGATGTTGCGGGCGTAGTCCCGGGTGAAGTAGTCGTCGAGGCCGCGGCTGCCCCCGGGGTCGGTGCGCATGGGCCAGCTCGCCGTGGCCCCCGCCCACGCGAACATCTGCGCCGGATCGGCGTGGCCGAACGGTCGCTCGAGGCTCTGGCCCTCCCCGGCACCGAATCCGTCACTGGAGATGTTGAAGTTCTGCACGCGGAGCAGCTGAGTCATGAGGTGGGGTCCTTCCCGTGTCGGCATCGACGGAGGTGAGACCGTCCGCCGCTGCAGAACTCATCGGTGCTGCGGAATACCGGTCCCGTCGGCTCCCGCGCCGGTGTCCAGCGCCGGCGCGATGACCGCGAAGGCCCGGTCGGTCAGCGCGGCCGGATCCTCGGCGCCGTCACTGTCGCTCCAGCGCTGCAGCACCGCGTGGAAGGCCGTCAGCGCCATCCCGGCGGCCAGCTGCGGATACAGGTCCGCCACCGGGTCGAGCCCGAGCCGGCGGGCCACCTCCCGCGCGAGCACCTCACGCCACTGCGCCTGACGCTCCAGGAATCGGCCGAGCAGGGCGGGCGTCCGCAGGATCAGCTGGACGACGGGCAGGGCACGCTCGGTATGTCCCGCGCAGGCGTCGATGGAGCGCCACACCGTGGCCCGCAGTGCCGCCGAGGGTGATTCCGCGGCCGGGCGGCTCGCGAGTTCCTCACCCATGGCGGTGCCCATGCCGGCCAGGAACTGGACGACCACGTCCTCCTTCGAGGCGAAGTAGCGGAAGAACGTCCGCTTGGACACCCCCGCCGCGGCGGTGATCTCGTCCACCGTGACCGCGTCGAAGCCGTCACGTGCCAGCAGGGTCAGCGCGGCCTGTGTCAACTCGTCCGCGACGAGCTGCCGTTTGCGCTGGGCCAGGGTGTCTGCCGGGCGGGAGGTCATGGCCCCATCGTACGCGCCGTGCCGGGTGCGTCTCCAAGTGCCGCGCTTGACACTTGATGTCATGAACGGCACGCTGAGTCACATGACACGCGCAGAACGCTGGACTGCCGAGCACATACCGGACCAGGACGGACGGGTCTTCATCGTCACCGGAGCGAACAGCGGCCTGGGGTTCGCCACCACACGCGCTCTCGCGCGCAAGGGTGCCCGCGTGATCCTCGCCGTGCGGGACGAGGAGAAGGGGCGCCGGGCGGCCGCGCGGATCACGGCCGAAAGCCCGGGCGCCCGACTGGAGGTGCGCCCGCTCGACCTGTCCGACACCGCGTCGGTCCACGCCTTCGCCGACCGGCTGACGTCCGACGGTGTACGCCCGGACGTCCTCGTCAACAACGCCGGTGTGATGGCGCCGCCCCGCACGCTGACCGCCGAGGGCGTGGAGCTGCAGTTCGCGGCCAACCACCTCGGCCACTTCGCCCTCACCGGCCTGCTGCTCGACGCGCTGGCCGACGGCGACGATCCGCGGGTGGTGACGGTGACGTCGGCCAACCACCGCCGGGCGCAAATCTCCTTCGACGACCCGACGGGGGAGCGGACGTACTCGCCGATGGGCCACTACAACCAGTCCAAGCTCGCGGGCGCGGTCTTCGGACACGAGCTGCACCGGCGGCTGACCGCGTCGGCCAGCCCGGTCCGCAGCGTGCTCGCCCACCCCGGCTACACCGCCACACACCTCCAGACCAGTGCCCCCGTGGCCAGGGTGAAGCTCCTCTTCGGCGGCCTCCTGCTGCCCCTCGCCCAGTCCCCGGAGCAGGGCGCGCTGCCCCAGCTGTACGCGGCCACCGCGCCCGACGCCCGGGGCGGCGAGCTCTACGGTCCGGACGGGCCCGGCGAGCTGCGGGGAGCCCCGCGCCGGGTGGAACTGGCCCGGCGAGCCACCGACCCGCAGACCGCCGGCCGGCTGTGGCAGATGTCCGAGCAGCTGACCGGCGTCCGCTTCACGCTCCCCGCGCCCGCCTGAGCGGATGCGCGCGCTCCTCAGAGCCGGGCGAGCGCCCGCCGTGCGGCGTTGTACCCGCACATCCCGTGGGCGCCCGCTCCGGGCGGCGTCGCGGCGGAGCACAGGTAGACGCCGGGGACGCCCGTGGCGTACGGGTCGAGAGCCGCGCGCGGGCGGAAGAGCAGCTGCCACGGGTCGTTGGCGCCGGTCACGATGTCGCCGGCGACGTAGTTCTCGTTGTGCCGGCTCAGCTCCGTGGTGCTGCGCACGTGCATCGCCCGGATCCGGTCGCGGAACCCCGGTGCGTACCGCTCGATCTGTGCGGTGATGGCCTCGGTCGCGTCACCGGTGAAGCCGGCTGGGACGTGGGCATAGGCGTAGAGCGGATGGACGTCACCGGACGAGCGGGTCTTGTCGGCGAGGTACTGCTGGCCGACGAGGACGAACGGCCGCTCGGGCATCCGGCCGGCCGCCACATCGCTCTCGGCGGCGGCGATTTCCTCCACGGTGCCGCCGAGGTGCACCGTGCAGGCGGAGCGGGAGCCCTCGTGCGTCCACGGCACACCGCCCTCGACGGCGTAGTCGACCTTGAACGCACCGGGCCCGTGCCGGTAGCGGGTGTACGCGCGGCGCACCCGGCCCGGCATCCGCTCGCCGGCGATCCGGGCGGCGGCGGCCGGTGAGGTGTCCAGCATGACGAGGTCGGGGCCGCCCAGTTCGTCGAGCGAGGTCACCCGGCGGCCCGTTTCGAACCGCACGCCGTACTCGGTAGCGCGGCGGACGATCGCGTCCCGGATCGCGGCCGAGCCGCCCTCGGCGACCGGCCAGCCGAAGGCGTGCGCGGACGTGGTCAGCGCCACCCCGATCGCCGAGGAGGCGAGCGTGTGCAGCGGCCGGAAGGTGTGCGCCGCCGCGCCGGCCCACAGGGCCTGGGCCTCGGCCGAACCGAACCGGCGGGCGAGCAGCGTGGCCGGCAGCCCCGCGTAGGCGCCGAGCCGGGCCAGGTGGAACGGGTGACGCGGAACGTGCAGCACGGGCTGCAGGAACTCCTGGCTGATCGTGTCGAACCGCTCGGTGAGCGGCCCGAACGTGCGCTGCCAGCCGCGGCCGCCCGCACCGAGGCCGGCGGCGGTCTCGGCGACGGAGCGGACCGCGACCGCGCCGCGCCCGCCGTCGAGCGGGTGCGCGAACTCCACCGGGGCCCAGCGCCAGGTCAGGCCCGCCCCGGCCAGGTCGAAGCGGCGGGCGAACGCCGAGCCGGGCCCCAACGGGTGCATGCCGGAGCATTCGTCGTGGATGAGGCCGGGCAGGGTCAGCTCGCTGGAGCGGGTGCCGCCGCCCAGGACGTCCGCGGCCTCGACGACCCGGACGCGTACGCCCTCGGCGGCGAGGGTGAGGGCGGCGGCGAGCCCGTTGGGCCCGCTGCCGACCACGGCTGCGGTGGTCATGCGACCGCCTCTTTCCCGTCTGCAAACACACGCCAGTGCGATGAACATGGGCATCGCCGGCTCTTGGGTGAGTGATTCCCTGGAGTGGTGCGGGAATGCCCGCCCGAGCAGCCGACCCGCCGCACCAAGGCGCTCTCCGGTGCGAAATACTCTCCCGATGAGTTCACCTACGTCCCCGATCGGCGGGCTGATCACGATACGGAGGGCCGTCGCGCGGGATGCCAAACGGCTCACCCGGCTCGTGCGTGGCTCAGGCGCTTACGCGGGTGAGTACGCAGCCCTTGTCGCGGGCTACCGGGTCGGTCCTGATTACATCGAGGCCCACCGGGCCTTCGTGGCCGTCGGCGCCGACGAGCAGGGAGGCCGGATCCTCGGGTTCTACTCGCTCGTCCTCGATCCGCCGGAGCTCGACCTGCTGTTCGTCGCCGACGAAGCGCAAGGACGGGGCATCGGACGACTGCTCGTCGCGCACATGCAGTCCGAGGCCCGCACCGCCGGGCTCGACCGTGTCAAGGTCGTGTCGCACCCTCCCGCCGAGGACTTCTACCACCGCGTCGGCGCGGTGCGGATCGGAACCGTGCTCGCGAACCCGCCCGCCGTGCCGTGGGACCGTCCCGAACTCGAGTTCCGCATTCCTTCGGAATGACGCGGTGTGCCGGTTCGCATCGCACCGGCTTCGCTGCGGGGCGGCCGACCGGAACGCAGGCGCCACCGGACGCCGGAGAAGGAACAAGGCGGCTGCCGACTCCCGTGCCCGACCTGGCCATGGCGGCGGTGCCCGGCCAAGACGGGCACCGCGCTGCCGGGTTGTGGCTCAGGCGTCGATGATGACGGGGATGATGAGGGGCTTGCGGCGGTAGGTGCGGAACGCCCAGTTCGCCACGGCGCGGGCGATGAGCTGTTCGAGTTGGCGCGCGTCCCCGACGCCTTCCTGGGCCGCGGTGGCCAGGGTCTTCTCGATGACGGGAACGACCGGCTCGAAGGTGGCGTCGTCGTGGACGAAACCGCGGGCCAGGAAGTCGGGGGCCTCGGCGAGCGCGCCGGTGTCCGCGTCGACGATCGCCACCACCGTGACCACGCCTTCGGCGGCGAGGGTGAGGCGGTCCTTGAGGGACGCCTCGGTGGCGCCGCCGACCTCCATGCCGTCCACGTAGACGTTGCCGGCGGGGACCTTGCCGGTGATGGACGCGCGCCCGTCGACGAGGTCGACGACGACGCCGTCCTCGGCGATGACGACCCGGTCGGGGTCGACGCCGGTACGGATGGCGAGGTCGCCGTTGGCCCGCAGGTGCCGCCATTCGCCGTGCACCGGCATGACGTTGCGCGGCTTGACGATGTTGTAGCAGTAGACGAGTTCGCCGGCGCTGGCATGCCCGGAGACGTGCACCTTGGCGTTGCCCTTGTGGACCACGTGGGCACCCCACCGGGTGAGTCCGTTGATCACCCGGTAGATGGCGTTCTCGTTGCCGGGGATGAGGGAGCTGGCGAGCAGGACCGTGTCGCCCTTGCCGATGCGGATCATGTGGTCGCGGTTGGCCATCCGGGACAGCGCGGCCATCGGTTCGCCCTGGGAACCGGTGCACACCAGAGTGATCTTGTGGTCCGGGAGCTTCTCCAGCTCCCTCGTGCTGACGACGAGACCGGAGGGGACCTTCAGATAGCCCAGGTCACGGGCGATGCCCATGTTGCGGACCATCGACCGGCCGACGAAGGCGACCTTGCGGCCGTGCTGGTGGGCGGCGTCCAGGACCTGCTGGATGCGGTGCACGTGGCTGGCGAAGCTGGAGACGATGACCCGGCGCGGTGCGGTGCGCATCACCTGCTCGATCGCCGGGTTCAGCTCACGCTCGGAGGTGGTGAAGCCGGGTACTTCGGCGTTGGTGGAGTCGGTGAGGAACAGATCCACACCCTCCTCGCCGAGGCGGGCGAAGGCGCGCAGATCGGTGATGCGGTCGTCGAGAGGGAACTGGTCCATCTTGAAGTCACCGGTGTGCAGCACCATCCCGGCGCCGGTGCGGATCGCGACCGCGAGGCTGTCGGGGATGGAGTGGTTGACCGCCACGAACTCGCAGTCGAAGGGGCCGAAGCCGCGCCGGTCGCCCTCGCGTACCCGCACCGTGCGTGGCCGGATGCCGTGTTCCTTGAGCTTGGCCTCCAGGAACGCCAGCGTCAGCTTGGAGCCGACGACCGGGATGTCCCTGCGCTCGCGCAGCAGGTACGGCACGCCGCCGATGTGGTCCTCGTGGCCGTGGGTGAGGACCACGGCCACGATGTCGTCCAGCCGGTCCCGGATCGAGGTGAAGTCCGGCAGGATCACATCCACGCCGGGCTGGGTCTCCTCGGGGAACAGCACGCCGCAGTCGACGATGAGCAGCTTGCCGGCGTACTCGAAGACGGTCATGTTGCGGCCGATCTCACCCAGGCCGCCCAGGGCGATGACCCGCAGCCCTCCTTCGGGAAGGGGTGGGGCGGCTTTCAGTTCGGGGTGCGGATGACTCATACCCTGACGGTACCCGGAGACCGGGACAGGATGATCCATTGCCTGGGTGATCCCACGCGCGCTCGATGTGCCTCGACGCTGCCCGGAAGGCCTTCCACCTGGTCAGACCCACACGGCCGTCACCCCCGTCAGCGGGGCGGTCCTGATACGTGAGAAGGTCTGACGCGTGAGTGAGACACCGTCGAACACCCTGCAATACCGCTTTGACGGGCCGGAAGACGCCCCGGTCCTGATCCTGGGTCCCTCACTGGGTACCACATGGCACATGTGGGACCGGCAGGTCCCCGAACTCGCCAAGCAGTGGCGCGTCCTGCGGTTCGACCTGCCGGGGCACGGCGGCGCGCCCGCCCACCCGGCGGGGTCCGTCGCCGAACTCACCGCCCGGCTGCTCGCCACCCTCGACGCGCTCGGCGTGCAGCGCTTCGGCTACGCGGGCTGCGCGCTCGGCGGTGCCGTGGGGGTGGAGCTGGCGCTGCGCCACCCCGAGCGGGTCGCCTCGCTCGTGCTGATCGCCGCCTCGCCCCGGTTCGGCACCGCCGACGAGTTCCGCCAGCGCGGCGTGATCGTCCGGACCAACGGACTCGACCCGATCGCCCGCACCTCCCCCGACCGCTGGTTCACCCACGGCTTCGCGGCCGCCCAGCCCGCGATCACCGAGTGGGCCGTGCAGATGGTCCGCACCACCGACCCCGGCTGCTACATCGCCGCCTGCGAGGCGCTCGCCGCGTTCGACGTACGGCCCGAGCTGGGCCGGATCGGCGTGCCGACCCTGGTGCTGGTCGGCTCCGAGGACCAGGTCACCGGCCCCGCCGAGGCGCGCACGCTGGTCGCCGGCATCCCGGACGCCCGCCTCGCGGTCGTACCCGGCGCCTCCCACCTGGTTCCGGTGGAACAGCCGGCCGCCGTGACCGATCTGCTGGTCACGCACTTCTCGACCGCCTGGCAGCCCGTCATCGACCCCGGCACCGGCCAGATCGCGATCGCCGCCCCGCCCGTCAAGCCGGTGCTGGCCGCGCCGCCGCCGCAGCCCACCGCGCCGATCGCCGAGATCGCGCCGCCCGTGGCGCAGCCCCAGGCCGCCGGGCGGCCCGACCCGTACGACGCGGGGCTGAAGGTACGCAGGGAGGTGCTGGGCGACGCGCACGTCGACCGGGAGCTGGCGCAGGCCGGTGACTTCTCCGGCGACTTCCAGGAGCTCCTGACCCGCTACGCCTGGGGCGAGGTGTGGAACCGGCCCGGACTCGACCGGCGCTCGCGCAGCTGCGTCACCCTGACCGCGCTCGTCGCCGGCGGTCACCTGGAGGAGCTCGCCTTCCACACCCGCGCGGCCCTGCGCAACGGCCTCACCCCGGACGAGATCAAGGAAGTCCTGCTCCAGGCGGCCGTCTACTGCGGCATCCCGGCGGCGAGCAGCGCGTTCCGCGTGGTCCAGCAGGTCATCCTCGAGGAGACCACCCTCGCGGAGTGACGCCGACGGGGATCGGCCCCGTCACGGGGTGCGCGCCACCGCACCCCGACCTCCCGCCTTCGCATCCCGCCTCCGCTCCCTCGCGTGCAGGATGGGACGCATGAAGCTCACCAAGATGTCGCACGCCTGTGTCCGGCTGGAGAAGGACGGCCGGACGCTCGTCCTTGACCCCGGCGGTTTCAGCGAGGAGGACGCCGCGCTCGGCGCGGACGCCGTCCTGGTCACGCACGAGCACCCGGACCACTTCGACGAGGGACGGCTGCGCGCCGCGCTGGAGCACAACCCCGCCGCCGAGATCTGGACGCTGCGCTCGGTCGCCGAGAAGATCTCCGCGGCCTTTCCGGGCCGGGTGCACACCGTCGGTCACGGCGACACGTTCACCGCCGCAGGCTTCGACGTGCAGGTCCACGGCGAGCTGCACGCCGTGATCCACCCGGACATCCCCCGTGTCACCAACGTCGGCTATCTGATCGACGGCGGCGCCGTCTTCCACCCCGGCGACGCGCTCACCGTCCCCGACCACCCCGTCGAGACGCTGATGCTGCCGGTCATGGCCCCCTGGAACAAGATCTCCGAGGTCATCGACTATGTCCGCGAGGTGAAGCCGCGACGCGCCTACGACGTCCACGACGCGCTCCTGACCGACCTGGCCCGCCCGATCTACGACCGCCAGATCGGTGCCCTCGGCGGTACCGACCACCAGCGGCTGACCCCGGGAAGCAGCACGGAGGTCTAGCGGGGACCGCGCTGTCAGTGCCGCCGGGTAGGTTGTGAGGCATGCGCATCGCGACCTGGAACGTGAACTCGATCACCGCCCGCCTTCCGAGGCTGCTGGCCTGGCTGGAGAGCAGCGGCACCGACGTGCTGTGCCTGCAGGAGGCCAAGGTCGCCGAGGACCAGTTCCCCTTCGAGCAGCTGCGCGAGCTGGGCTACGAGGCCGCGGTGCACGCCACCGGCCGGTGGAACGGCGTCGCGGTGCTCTCCCGCGTCGGCATCGAGGACGTGGTCAAGGGCCTGCCCGGGGACCCCGGCTTCGACGGCGGGGTCGAGCCGCGCGCGATCTCGGCGACCTGCGGCCCGGTCCGCGTCTGGTCGGTCTACGTGCCGAACGGCCGTGAGGTGGAGCACGCGCACTACGCGTACAAGCTCCAGTGGTTCGAGGCCCTCCGCGCGGCCGTCGCCGGCGACGCCCAGGGCAGCCGGCCGTTCGCGGTGATGGGCGACTACAACGTCGCGCCGACCGACGACGACGTCTTCGACCCGGCCGCCTTCGAGGGCTCCACCCATGTCACCCCGGCGGAGCGCGCCGCGCTCGCCTCGCTGCGCGAGGCCGGGCTGAACGACGTGGTGCCGCGCCCGCTGAAGTACGAGCACCCGTTCACGTACTGGGACTACCGCCAGCTGTGCTTCCCGAAGAACCGCGGTATGCGCATCGACCTGGTGTACGGCAACGCGCCGTTCGCCAAGGCCGTCAAGGACGCCTACGTCGACCGGGAGGAGCGCAAGGGCAAGGGTGCCTCGGACCACGCGCCGGTCGTGGTCGACCTGGACGTGTAGGCCCCGTCGTTCGGATCGTCCCGGCGTCCCGGCGTCCCGGCGTCCCGGCGTCCCGGCGTCGCGGCGGCGGGCACGGCGGGTCCTGGCTCACAGCAGCCTCAGGTCCACGGACTCGCCCAGCGCGGCCAGCCCCGCGTCGCCGGGGTGCAGGTGGTCGCCGCTGTCGTAGGCCGCCAGCATCCGTGCCGGGTGCGCGGGGTCACGGACCACGGCGTCGAAGTCCAGCACGCCGTCGAAGACGCCGGTGGAGCGGATCCAGCGGTTGACCGCCGTCCGCTCGGTGTCCACGGCGGCCGGGCACCGGGCGTGGCCCTCGCAGGGCAGGATCGTCGCGGCGAGGACGCGCAGCCCGCGCGCGTGCGCCCGCTCGGCGATCGTGCGCAGCCCGTCGATCAGCGGGGCGGCTCCCACACCGTCCAGCAGGTCGTTGACGCCCTCGAAGACGACGAGGGTGCGCACGCCGGTCTGCGCGAACACGTCCCGGTCCAGCCGGTGCAGGGCGCTCACCCCGGACTGCTCGGCCGAGACGCCGTCGCCGGGGTAGCGGTCGGCCAGCACACGATTGCCCGAAATGCCCTGATTCAGTACGCCGTAGCGCGGCGCGGCACTCTGCCTCAGCAGCCGCCCGGCCAGGACATCGGGCCAGCGGCGGTTCGTGTCGGGCGTCGAACGGTCCCCGTCGGTGATCGAGTCGCCGAAGGTGACCACCGCCCCGCTCCCGCCGCCGACGTCCACCCCGGTCAGCAGCGGCCGACCGGTCAGGGTCGTGGTGTACGCGGCCCCGCTGACGTCCGCCGTGTGGTCGCCCGGCTCGCTCAGGTACGACCGCTGCTGCCCGAGCCGGTGCACCGGCGCCGCCGTCACCGGACCCGGCAGATGGAAGCTGACCAGCAGGTCGGCCCCGGCCGGTACCGCGAAGTCCAGCGGATCGCTGACGGCCTGCGCCCCCGCCGGGATCACCACCCCGGCCGCCCCGCCGAAGGACAGCGCCGCCGGCGTGGCCTCGGGAACGGCCCCCGCCACCCCCTCCGCCCGCACCGCCACCGTCGCCGCGCCGATGCGCACCGGCGCCCCCGCGAAGGTGTTGTCGAAGCGCAGGCGCACCCGCGGCCCGCCCGCCGAGGTGTGCACGACCAGCCGCAGCGTGCGGTCCGTCCACGGGCCGACGGCGGGGTGACCACCGGTCGACGCGGCCCAGGTGCCGGTCCAGCCCGGCGCGGAAGAGCGCACCGACACCGCGAACACATGCAGCGCCGGCGCGACGGGCAGCCGTACCGCCGCCACGGTGCGGCCGGCGGCGAGCGGCACCGTCACGACGTACAGCCGGGCCCGGCGGGCGAGCCGGGCGGCGGGTGTGTTGACGTGCGGGAGCGCCACCGCCTTCGTGGCGAGCGGGCCGGTGCGCCAGTCGGGGGCGGTGAGCGCGTACGGGGTGGTCGTGCCGTCCGTGTAGCGGACCGTGCCCGTCCCGCCCGTGACGTCCCCGGCTGTCCCCACCACCAGGAAGGCCAGCGCGTCACCACGCCCCGGCAGACGCACCCACTGCCCGGCGGCCCGCACGTTGTCCGCCTCGCCCGGCGCCCGCCGCGGCCAGGTCAGCCGCGCGCCCTGCACGGTCAGGGTCCGGCCCGGCGTCCAGCCGGCGGCTGCGAGGTCCTGCGCCGACAGCGACGCACCCGTGCCGTCGAAGTCCGCGCCGCCGGGCCGGGCGTCGTCGCTGACGGCGACGTTGTCGTAGAGCCGCTCCAGTGGCAGCGGCACGGTGCCCGCCGCTGGGGCCGCGCCGGACAGCGCCGGCGGCACGGTGCCCGCCGCCGGGACCGCGCCGGCCGGCAGCGGACCGGCCGTGGCCAGGACGAGGGCCGCCGCCAGCCCCCCGACGCCTCGGCGCATCACCGGCACCCGCTCCTCCCGTGCTCCTCGGCTCGCGCGGACCCGGACGGCGCCCGCGCACCGCGAAGCTAGGAACGCGTCAGGGACCCGTCAACGCGCCATGCGTGGGAGGCGCGCGAAATGGGCCGGACGGCGGCGCATGTGAGGGAGAAAAGGAAGCCCGCGCGCCTGTGGTGCGCACGTGGGTGCGAATGTCACGCTGTCCGTATGAATCTCCCTTTTCTGGGCATCGGGCGCAGGAAGATCGGCGAGGCACGGTTCACGGCGGCCCCGGAGGCGGTCGCGGCGCTTCTGTCGGAGTGCGAGCTGCTGCGCTCGCAGGCCGCCGAGGCGGGCGTACGGCTCGACGACACGGCGGCCTCGCTGGAGGCGCTGGACCAGCTGGTGCCGCGCTGGAGAGACGACGCGGAGATGCTGCCCTGGCTCGGCAACGACGCGGGGCTGTACCTCGGCACGGTGGTCGTGCGCACGGTGCCCGGCGCGCAGTGGGAGATCCGCCCCGCCGAGCCGCCCGTGGTCCGGCTCGCCTCGGGGCGCGAGATCGACGTGGTGGCCGCGGGACGGGACTGGGCCGAGAGCGGGGTCCCCGAGCTGTCACAGCTGTACGCGGAGGTCGCCGAGGAGTGATCCGGGGACCCGAGGGTGAGGTCATGGCCCAACCTCCGGCTTAAATACGGCTTATGCCCGGAAAGTGCGTGTCGTGTCTCCGGGGACAGGGCCGCTGGATAGGTTGCGGCAACCACGACACAGCTGAGAGTGAGTAGGGCTGCGCATGGCCGTCGATCCGTTGATCGAGCTGCGGAACGTCAACAAGTACTTCGGGGAGCTGCACGTCCTGCAAGACATCGACCTCTCGGTCGGCAGGGGAGAGGTGGTCGTGGTCATCGGCCCGTCCGGGTCGGGCAAGTCGACGCTGTGCCGGGCCGTCAACCGGCTGGAGCCCATCCACTCGGGCACCATCCTGCTGGACGGGCAGCCGCTGCCCGAGGAGGGCAAGGCGCTCGCCCGGCTGCGCGCCGAGGTCGGCATGGTCTTCCAGTCGTTCAACCTCTTCGCCCACAAGACCGTGCTGCAGAACGTCTCGCTCGGTCAGGTCAAGGTACGCGGCCGCAAGAAGGACGAGGCCGACCGGCGCTCGCGCGAACTGCTCGACCGGGTCGGGGTGTCCGAACAGGCCGACAAGTACCCCGCGCAACTCTCCGGCGGCCAGCAGCAGCGCGTCGCCATCGCCCGGGCCCTCGCCATGGATCCCAAGGTGATGCTGTTCGACGAACCGACCTCCGCCCTCGACCCGGAGATGATCAACGAGGTGCTGGAGGTGATGCGGCAACTCGCCCGCGACGGCATGACCATGGTCGTCGTCACCCACGAGATGGGCTTCGCCCGCTCCGCCGCCAACCGCGTGGTGTTCATGGCGGACGGCCGGATCGTCGAGGACCGCAACCCCGACGAGTTCTTCACCAGCCCGCGCAGCGACCGCGCCAAGGACTTCCTCTCCAAGATCCTCAAGCACTGAGGGAGTTCAGGCCCTCAGGGCGCCGGCCCCGGCGCGGAATCGAACGAGGAGCGCTCCGCATGGTCCGTACCGCTTGTGCCCGCACGGCGGTTCTCAACTACGATGTGCCGTTCATCCCTGTGGTGACGACCGAGGCCGTACCCGCCGGTGCGGCCGCACCACGAACGCTGCTGCCGGGGGTGGGTCCCCCCACGGCCCCTTGTCCGTAGGGGGCAGCAGTACACAGGGCCATACCCGCCCGGCCGCGGCCGCAGATCACTGCGCGCGGCGGCAGCGACCCACGCCAGGGGCCGCCCGCCGCGAGGAGAAGGTCAGCCGCGCGCCGGTCGGGTTGTGCTCGTTTGGGGGGTGGCTTCCCCCTCGGGCGATACGGCGTCAGGTCTGCGCCCGGTGCGAGGTCCTCGGCGTCGTCGCCGGCAGCGGGGCCAGAGCGGCCCGGGTGACGTCCGCGACCAGTTCCACCACGTCGGGACCGTAGGCCTGCGAGTTGACGACCTTCAGCAGCAGCACGAAGGAGTTCCTGCCGTGCTTGCGGGCGAGCCGCTCGTGGTTGCGGGCGAGGTAGCGGGTGGCGGCCTGGTTGGTGAGGGCGGTCTGGCCGCAGAAGAGGAACACCGGACGGTCGCCGTGGCTGTCGTCCACGGTGAGCCGGGCGAGCAGCACGTACTCGGAGCGGCCGGCCTCCACCCGGTACCGTTCGGAGCCGATCTGGAAGGCGCCGCGGTCCGGGCCGGGCTCGGCGTCCACGTTGACCCGCACCCCCGGCAGCAGGGACGACAGGTGCGCGGCGGTACGGCGGTTGGAGGCCGGCCCGCCGACGCAGAACTCGGTGCGCTCCCCGAAGCCCTGACGGGCCGTGTCGTGCGCCAGCACCTGGGCGTGGGCGCGGCAGTCCTTGATCAGCGCGGCGAGTTCGAGCAGGGCGAACACGTCGTGGCGCATCACGGCCAGTTCGGGCCCGGCCGCGTTGCGGTTGACCACCAGCAGCGACTCGGAGTCGTCCGGCAGCCCGAAGAAGGCCTGCTTGCGCCGTAGTTTGCGCTGCCACAGCCAGGTGCGGGCCAGCCATCCCAGCGCGGCGCTGATACCGGCCGCTATCACCCCGAGGACGATGTTGCGCACGTCGTCGTTCATGGGCGCGCATGGTACGTGACTGACGTGACCATGATGGTGGAATAGGCTGCGCGAACGGTCCCTCAACCGGAGGTGCGGATGCGTCGTCCTGTTGCCCGGAAACTGTCCGTTCTGGCGGTCTCGGCCGCCGTGGTGTCGGTGGGGGCGGCAGCACCGCCCACCGCGCACCGGGATCCCGTCCAGAAGGTGCCCCTCGCCGTCGGCTACGGCGGCGCCGTCGCCAGCGTCGACGCGGACGCCTCGGCCGCCGGCATCGAGGTGCTGAGGAAGGGCGGCAACGCGGTCGACGCCGCCGTCGCCACCGCCGCCGCGCTCGGCGTCACCGAGCCCTACTCCGCCGGCATCGGCGGGGGCGGCTACTTCGTCTACTACGACGCCAAGTCGCGCACCGTGCACACCATCGACGGCCGCGAGACCGCGCCGCTGAGTGCCGATCAGAACCTGTTCACGGAGAACGGCAAGCCGCTGGCCTTCGCCGACGCCGTCAGCAGCGGACTGAGCGTCGGCACCCCGGGCACCCCCGCCACCTGGCAGGCGGCGCTGGACGCCTGGGGCAGCAAGCGGCTGGCGAACGTGCTGAAGCCCGCCGAGCGGCTCGCCCGGGACGGGTTCACCGTCGACGACACCTTCCGCTCGCAGACGGCCGCCAACGAGACCCGCTTCCGCTACTTCCCGGACACCGCGAAGCTGTTCCTGCCCGGCGGGCAGCTGCCGGTCGTCGGCTCGACGTTCAAGAACCCCGACCTCGCCGCCACCTACGCCGAACTGTCCCGCAAGGGCGTCGGCGCGATCTACCACGGCGACCTGGGCCGGGACATCGTCGGCACCGTCAACCACCCGCCCGTCGACCCGGCCTCCGGCTGGAACGCACGCCCCGGCGCGCTGTCCGCACGGGACCTGGCCGCCTACCGCGCCAAGTACCAGGCGCCCACGAAGACGTCGTACCGCGGACTCGGTGTGTACTCCATCGCGCCCTCCTCCTCCGGTGGCACCACCGTCGGCGAGGCGCTCAACATGCTGGAGAACACCGACCTGTCGAAGGCCACCGAGGCGCAGTACCTGCACCGCTACATCGAGGCGAGCCGGATCGCGTTCGCCGACCGCGGGCGCTGGGTCGGCGACCCCGCCTTCGAGGACGTACCGACGAAGGAGCTGCTCTCGCAGCGGTTCGCCGACTCGCGGGCCTGCCTGATCAAGGACGACGCGGTACTCACCAGCCCCGTGCCGCCCGGCGACCCGCGCCACCCCGCCGACTGCGGCGCCCACGGCACCGCGGCCCCCACGACGTACGAGGGCGAGAACACCACGCACCTCACCGTCGCCGACAAGTGGGGCAACGTCGTCGCCTACACGCTCACCATCGAGCAGACCGGCGGCAGCGGCATCACCGTGCCCGGCCGCGGCTTCCTGCTCAACAACGAGCTGACCGACTTCTCCTTCGCCCCGGCCAACCCGGCCGTGCACGACCCGAACCTGCCCGGCCCCGGCAAGCGGCCGCGCTCGTCGATCTCCCCGACGATCGTGCTGGACGGGCACAACAAGCCCGTCGTGGCGCTCGGTTCGCCCGGCGGGGCGACCATCATCACCACCGTGCTGCAGACCCTCACCGAGTTCCTCGACCGCGGGCTGCCGCTGGTCGACGCGATCGCCGCGCCGCGCGCCAGCCAGCGCAACGCCGCGCAGACGGAGCTGGAACCCGGCCTGTGGAACAGCGATGTGCGGGCACAGCTGGAGAAGCTCGGGCACTCCTTCAAGCTCAACCCGGAGATCGGTGCCGGGACCGGCGTGCAGCGGCTGCCGGACGGCCGCTGGCTCGCCGCCGCCGAGAAGGTACGGCGCGGCGGCGGCTCGGCGATGGTCGTCCGCCCGGAGCCCTGACGACGCGGCAGCGACGGCCGCCGGCCCGGTGCCAGGGCCGGCGGCCGTCGCGCTCTACAGCTCGGGCGCGGGCTGCGTTTGCGTGCGGAACGCGAGCCGCCCGTCCTCGACGTCGACGGTCACCCGGCCGCCCTCGCTGATCCTGCCGTTCAGCAGCAGCCGGGAGAACTGGTTGTCGACTTCCCGCTGGATGGTGCGGCGCAGCGGCCGGGCGCCGTACTCCGGCTGGTAGCCGCGCTCGGCGAGCCAGTCCACGGCCGCGTCGGTGAAGTCCACCGTGACGCCCTGCGCCTGCACCAGCCGGCGGGTCTGCGTGAGCAGCAGCTGCGTGATCCGGCGCAGTTCGTCGCCGGTCAGCTGGCGGAAGACGACGATCTCGTCGATACGGTTGAGGAACTCCGGCCGGAAGTGCTCGCGCAGCGGCCGCAGGATCTGCTCGCGCCGCGCCTCCTCGTCGGCGTCCGTGCCGGTCGCGCCGAACCCGATCCCGGCGCCGCGCCGCGTGATGGCCTCCGACCCGAGGTTGCTGGTCATCACGATCACGGTGTTGGTGAAGTCCACCGTGCGGCCCTGGGAGTCGGTCAGCCGGCCGTCGTCCAGCACCTGCAGCAGGATGTTGAAGACGTCCGGGTGCGCCTTTTCCACCTCGTCGAGCAGCAGCAGCGAGTACGGGTGCCGGCGCACCACCTCGGTGAGCTGTCCGGCCTCCTCGTGGCCGACGTACCCGGGCGGGGCGCCGACCAGCCGGGACACGGTGTGCCGTTCCTGGTACTCGCTCATGTCCAGGCGGACCATGCGGTCCTCGCTGCCGAACAGCGCCTCCGCCAGGGCCCGCGCCAGCTCCGTCTTGCCGACGCCGGTCGGACCGAGGAAGAGGAAGGAACCGATCGGCCGGCCGGGGGCGGACAGACCGGCGCGGTTGCGCAGCACCGCCTCGGAGACGACGCCGACCGCCTCCTCCTGCCCGACGACCCGCTGGTGCAGATGCTCCTCCAGGCCCAGCAGGCGCTCCTTCTCCTCCTGGGTGAGGCTGCTGACCGGGATGCCGGTCTGCCGGGACACCACCTCGGCGATCGCCTCCGCGGTGACCTGAAGGTTCTGGCCCTCGTCCGCCTCGTCGTCCCCGGCCTCGGCGATCCGCTGCTTCAACTCGGTGATCCGGTCACGCAGCTGCGTGGCCGTCTCGTAACTCTCGTCCGCGACCGCCTGGTCCTTGTCCCGGCTGAGCTGCTCGACCTCGCGCTCCATGGCCCGTACGTCGGTGCCCTTGGTGCGTGCCTGGAGCCGCACGCGCGCGCCGGCCTGGTCGATCAGGTCGATCGCCTTGTCCGGCAGCCGCCGGTCGGTCAGATAGCGGTCGGACAGCTCCACGGCCGCCACCAGCGCCTCGTCGGTGTAGCGGACCTGGTGGTGGGCCTCGTAGCGGTCGCGCAGCCCGCGCAGGATCTCGATGGTGTCCGGCACGGACGGCTCCGGCACCAGGATCGGCTGGAAACGGCGGGCGAGCGCCGCGTCCTTCTCGATGCGCCGGTACTCCTCGAGCGTGGTCGCGCCGACGATGTGCAGTTCGCCGCGGGCCAGGGCGGGCTTGAGGATGTTGCCCGCGTCCATGCTGCCGCCCTCGCCGCCGCCCCCGGCGCCGACGACGGTGTGCAGTTCGTCGACGAAGACGATCAACTGGTCGGAGTGGGTGCGGATCTCCTCGACGATGGTGTTCAGCCGCTCCTCGAAGTCACCGCGGTAGCGGGTGCCCGCGACCACCCCGGCCAGATCCAGCGCGACCACCCGCCGCCCGATCAGGATGTCCGGCACGTCCCCGTCGGCGATGCGCTCGGCCAGCCCCTCCACGATGGCCGTCTTGCCGACGCCGGCGTCACCGATCAGCACGGGGTTGTTCTTGCCGCGCCGGGAGAGCACCTCGATGGTCTGCTCGATCTCGGTGTCCCGCCCGATCACCGGGTCGATACGGCCCTGACGCGCCAGGTCGGTCAGGTCGCGGCCGTACTTGTCGAGGGTCGGCGTGCCCGTGGGCCGCGCCCGCTCGGAGCGGGGCATCTGCGGGGCCTCCGGCGCCGACGGCGGGCCCGAGGGGGCGAAGCGGGCCGCGTTCAGGATGTGCCCGGCGGCGGAGTCCGGGTTGGCGGCGAGCGCGCTGAGCACGTGCTCGGGGCCGATGTAGCCGGCGCCGCTGGAGCGCGCCATCTCGTGCGCGTCCAGCAGCGCGCGCTTGACCGCCGGGGTGAGGGAGAGCGAGGTCGGCGAGGGCGCCTCGCCGGGCGGTTGCTGGACGGGGCCCGACCGCTCGTCGATCTCCGAGGCCAGCGAGTCCGGATCCGCCCCCGCCCGGCTGAGCAGACTGCGGGTGGGTTCGCTGGACAGCGCGGCCCGCAGCAGGTGCTCGGTGTCCAGATCCCGGCTGCCGTGCTCGGCGGCGTACTGCGCGGCGCCGCGCACCAGCTCCCTGGCGGGCTGACTGAGCAGACGGCCGATGTCGATCTGGCGGGGTCCCGGGCGGGGGCCGCCGAAGAAGCGGGCGAGGAATTCTCCGAAGGGGTCGCCCTCCGGGCCGAGGTAGCCGCTGGTCATGGCGCTCCGTTCCTTCGCTGAGACGTACCGGAGGCGGGTAACCGGGGGTGGGGTCGGTCATGCCCACGATGGCATGTTCTGCGGGGGTGCGCCTTTTGGGTCGGGGTGCGCATGCTGCCCCGGGCGGTGCGGCTTGTCGGGCGGGTGCGGGTTGCTCGCGCAGTTTCCCGCGCCGCTTTGGGCTGGGCTGCTCACCGTTGGGTGAGGATGCGCGGTCCGCTGTCCGTGATGGCCACCGTGTGCTCCGCGTGAGCCGCCCTGGTGCCGTCGTTGGTGCGGAGGGTCCAGCCGTCGGGGGCCTCGTGGTAGCCGTCGGTGCCGCCGGCGATCAGCATGGGCTCGATCGCGAGGACCATGCCGTGGCGCAGGGGCAGGCCGCGGCCGGGACGGCCCTCGTTGGGGACCCCCGGGTCCTCGTGCATACGGCGGCCGATGCCGTGTCCGCCGAAGCCGTCCGGGATGCCGTAGCCGGCCGCGCGGCACACCGTGCCGATGGCGTGGGCGATGTCGCCGATGCGGTTGCCGACGACGGCCGCCTCGATGCCTGCGGCGAGGGCGCGCTCGGCGGTCTCGATCAGCTTCAGGTCCGCCGGGCGCGGGCGGCCCACCGTGAAGCTGATCGCGGAGTCGCCGACCCAGCCGTTCAGCTCGGCGCCGAAGTCGGCGGAGAGGAGATCGCCGTCGCGCAGGCGGTACGTCGTGGGGATGCCGTGCACGATCGCGTCGTTCACGGAGGCGCAGAGCACGGCCGGGAACGGGGTGGGCGCGAAGGAGGGCCGGTAGCCCAGGAAGGGGGAGGTGGCACCCGCCTCGCGCAGCACGTCGTGGGCCACCTCGTTCAGTTCCAGCAGGGAGACGCCGACGTCCGCGGCCTCCCGCACGGCCGTCAGGGCGCGGGCGACGACCTGGCCCGCCTCGTACATCGCGTCGATCGACGTGTCCGTCTTCAGTTCCACCATGCCAATTACTATACCGGTATTAGAATGGGTGCCATGGTACGTACCCCTCTCACACCCGAAGAGCGCGAGCGCGGCGAGCGGCTCGGGCGGCTGCTGCGCGAGGCCCGCGGCGAGCGCAGCATGACGCGCATCGCGGCGGATGCCGGGATCTCCGCGGAGACGTTGCGGAAGATCGAGACCGGACGGGCGCCGACACCGGCCTTCTTCACCGTCGCCGCGCTGGCCGGCGCGCTCGGGCTGTCGATGGACGAGCTGGCCGCCCGGTGCGCGCAGGCGGGCCTGGACCTCGCCGCGGCCTGAGCGTCACCGCTGCCCGAGCGGTGGCCTGAGGTCCCCGCCTCCCGGGCGAAAACTCCGCGTAGCCGTGCCGTAACACGACTGGTGTTGGCTACGGGGCCGGAGTGATCCCCTCGGGTGGGAGTCGGGCGATGGCGGTGGAGCAGCTCCCGGGCGCGGTACGGGAGTTCGTGGAGTACCTCGACGCCTTGCTGGGGCGTCTCGACACAGGCGACGGCTGGTGCGGCGTCTTCTGGCAACGCGACCCGGACGGCATGCGCGCGTGCCGGGAGGGCCGCGAGGTGCCGCCGTGGGACGTGGTCCTGGCGCTGCTGCAGGACCTCGCCGGACGTCACGGGCCGCAGTCCGCCGCGTGGGAGACCGAGCGGGCCCGCGCCCTGCACGCCGCCGCGGTCACCGCCTACGACGCCCGCCCCGGTGGCCGGGAGGCGCTCGCGGACCGCCTCGACGTGATGCTCCGCGAGCAGCGCTACGCCGCGGAACGCTGCGCGGGCCTGACCCGGGCGCTCGCCTCCGCCGCGCACCGCGAGGAGGCCGATGCCCTCCGTCTCGACCTGGCCTGGTCCCAGGACGACCACGAACGCGCGACCGCCCGCTGTGCGGAACTGCGGGCACGGATGGCGCGGCTGGAGCGGGGGCTGCCGGCGGAGGGGGCGCGAGGGCGTTCCCGAGGGGGCCGTGCCCGGGGTGACGGCCCCCTCGGGAACGCCCTCGCGCAAGCCGGCCGCCCCCTGCCCGCACCTGACGCCCACGCGGCCGTGTTCCAGGCCGGAGACGGCGACTCCTGGTTCACGGCGGGCGTCACTGCCGCGGGTACGGCGCCTGTGGCCGGGCCTGCCCGGGGGCGCGCCGGAGACGGGGTCGAGCAGGCGGAAGCCGAAGCGGAGGGCGTCGGCGCTGTGTCGGCGAACGGTGCGGCGGCCGGGTTGGGGGCCGGGGCCGGGGCCGGGGCCGGGGGTGGGGCGCGGGTCGCCCCTGCGCAGGCCCAGCCGCAGCCGGGCGGTCGGGGTGCCGCGGCCGCCGTCGGTGGCGCGCCGGAGGCGGTGGGGGGTGCGGCCGGGTCCCCGGCGGTGCGGGAGGGGCAGGACGCGCCCGCCGGGGCCTTCCTCGGCCCGGCCGCGGTGGCGGGGGCTGGGCAGGGCGAGCCGGTCATCGCCTCTCCTTCGCATGCCGAGCCGTACTTTGGCGGTCGGGGTGCCGCGGCCGCCGTCGGTGGCGCGCCGGAGGCGGTGGGGGGTGCGGCCGGGTCCCCGGCGGTGCGGGAGGGGCAGGACGCGCCC